>VGSW01000079.1 GCA_016874915.1 Deltaproteobacteria bacterium | reverse complement strand
CTGCCCTCCCCCCAAGCCCCCCTCCCAACCCTTTAAGGGGGCTGATTATTACCCCTTAAGGGATTGGGGGGGAGGTTTGGGGGAGGGGGCAAGGTTCCACAGGCGAGACGCCGGTGCCCCTGCGCCCTTGGCCCCCTCCCCCAACAACAACTTTTCAAGGCAGGATAACCGACCATGATCACCCGAGTTCCCGGGTTTTTGGTAGGACACGCCAGTGACTTTAAAAACGTCACCGGCTGCACCGTTATCTTATGCCCCCCCCACACGGTGGGCAGCGTGGACATCCGGGGTTCCGCCGCGGGGACCCGCCAGATGGACGCGCTGGTCAGTTATCACATCGTCAACGAAATCCACGCGGTGTGCATCCCCGGCGGCAGCGCCTTCGGCCTGGACGCGGCCGGGGGAGTTATGGAGTTCCTGGAAGAACGGGGCCGGGGCTTCGACGTCACCATCACCCGGGTGCCCATCGTGCCCACCGCGGTGATTTATGACCTGTCCGTGGGCAACTGCCGGGCGCGGCCCGACAAGGCCATGGGCTTCGCCGCCTGCCAGGCGGCCCGGCCAGAGCCCCAGGGGGACGGCTCCCTGGGCGCCGGCACCGGCGCGACCGTGGGGAAACTTTTGGGCATCGGCCATGCCACCAAGGGCGGCCTGGGCACCGCTTTCTTAGAGGGGCCGGACGGGCTCAAAGTGGGGGCCCTGGCCGTGGTCAACGCCCTGGGGGACGTGGTGGACCCCCAAACCGGGGACATCCTGGCCGGCGCCCGCACCGCTCCGGACAGCCGGGAGTTCGCCAATGCCGTCCGCCTGCTCCAGCAAGGCGTGGTGCGCCGGCGCTTCGGCGAACCCAGCAATACCACCATCGGGGTAGTGGCCAGCAACGCCCGCCTCACCCGGGAAGAGGCCCAGAAGATCGCCCAGATGGGCCAGAACGCCCTGGCCCGCTGCATCCGGCCGGTGCACACCCTGTTCGATGGCGACGCCGTCTTTGTTTTGGCCCATCCCGAGGTGGCCACCGACCTCCACGTCCTGGGACTGCTGGCCCAGGAAGCCCTGGAGCAGGCCATCCTCTCCGCGGTAAAAAGCGCTCACGGATTGGGGGTGTTGCCAAGTTATCAGGATTTGCAGGAAGGCAGAGGGGGAAAAGGTTAAAAGGTTAAAAGGGGAAGAGGTTAAAAGGATAAACCTTTTTCTATCTTTTCCCCTTTTCCCTCTTAACCGTTTCACCTTTTCCCCTTTTAACCCTTTCCCTTATACGAGAATGCGATGCACCCAAAAATTAACCCATCAGAGATTGATCTAATCGTCTTCGACCTGGACGGAACATTGGCCGATTCCCTGCCGGACATCGCCGACGCCGCCAATTACGCCTGCCGTAAACTGGGGCTGCCGGAGCATCCTAAAGAAGCCGTCAAGGATATGATCGGCGGCGGGGAGCTCGCCTTCGCCCGGCGATTCCTGAGGACGGAAGACCCGGAACTCCTGGAGCGGGGCCTGGCGCTCTACCTGGAACATTACTACCAGCACTGCGGCGACCTGACCCGCCTCTATCCCGGTGTCAAAGAGACCCTGCCCCGGCTGGCTTCCAAAAAGCTGGCGGTCCTATCCAACAAGCGCCAGAGCCTGGCGGAGTTGGTGCTTGAAGTGATGGGCATCCGGGAATTTTTCGTCGCGGTGCGGGGCGCCGGCGACCTGCCCCTGAAGCCGGACCCCGCGGCCCTGCTGGCGGTGATCCACGAGTTGCAAGCAGACCCGGCCCGCACTCTCATGGTGGGAGACAAAACCGCGGACGTGCAGGCCGGCAAGGCCGCCGGGACTTACACGGCCGCGGTGACCTACGGCTACGGCGAACTTAACGCCCTCATAGCTTCGGATCCGGATGTCGTAATGCCCCGGTTTTCCGAACTGGCGGACCTCCTGCCCCCTTAGAGACAAGGCAACCGAGTCCTCACTCGCCGATACGAAAAACAAAAGACCATAAAACGAGGGGCACAGGCTTCCAGCCTGTGGGAAATTCCCTTGACAGAACAGACGGCGCCCACGGGCCAGAGGCCGGTGCTGCTAATTTTCTTTCAGTTGGCGGTCTCTCTCGAAATAGGGAGAGATTTTTCTATTATGACCTCACTGGATTTCCTTCTCGGAACAAAGGCAATAATTCGGAAAAATTTAAGGGCGCGGCCTGGGCCGTGCCCTTAATCTTAGCGTCTTGGCGTCTTGGCGTGAGGTATATAGCGCTTATTTATCCCGCAAAACCAGCTTCACCGTCACCTCCACCGGTTTGGCCGGGGTGGGGAAGGCGATGCCTCGCACCGCCTGGCCCAGGCACTTGGTCAACGCGTCGCTGGCCAGGGGCGGCTTGGGCAGGATCTCGCCGGCCACCTTGCCGTCCGGCCCGATGGTGAACACCAGGGTTATTTCCTTGGCCAGCTTGACTCCCTTTTTCCGGGCATCCTCGCAACAGGCCGCCAATTTGGCGGTCTCGGCGTCCAGGGCCCTTTTAAGGTGCGCCATGTCGATCTTACCCTTAACCCCCGCGATCTGCACGCTCACCTTCAGTCCGGCCGCGGGCGGGGAGGGCTTTTCTTTAACGGTAGTGGAGGGCGGAGGAGGCGCAATCGGCTCTTTCATTGCCAGGGGACCAGGGGGCATTTTAGGCATGGACGCCCCGGGCCTGACCATGGCAATATCCGGCATCATGGACCTCTTGGCGTATTTGGGACCACCTCCGGGCGCGTACCCGCCCACCGCCAGGTCGGAGACGCCTTCCGGCAGGGGCAGGGGCTGCTTCACCGTGACCACCTGGCCGTCGGCCCGCTTCACCTTGTCCACCGCCACGAAGGAGGTGTACGCGGTCATCAGGCTGTATTTCAGGCCCAGCTGGGTGATTTCCTTAATCGTCCCCTCGTCTTTGCCCCGCTTTAACTGGCTGAGGTCCCCCAAACGCGTGATGCGCTTCCGGGCCCACAGGAGCCGCAGCGCCGCGTTGTCCGGGCTGGCCTGGTCCTGGACCACTGGAATCTTCTGCTGGAAATCCCCGGACGCGGTTTTGCCCTTCACCACGATGGCCCCCGATGGGGTCCCCCGGTACTTGCCCAGGAGGGTAAGGGGCCGCAGGGAGAAGAGGTCGGGGAGATTCAGAGGCTCCACGTCATAGGCGTCAAAGCCATCAAAGGCCACCTTGATGCCGGTCAATACCGGAGATTGAATATATTTCTGAAAGCGGGCCGCTTCCCGTACCGCTTCCTGGGGATTGAGAATGATAAAGGGCTCTCCCATCCCCACCCGGGCCATGCCTTCGATGATATGGCGGTTCACCGACTTGCCGATGCCGAAGGCGAAGAGATTGGCCTCTCCCAGCTTTTCCCGGATCAGCTCGAAAGTCTGAGGCTCTACGTGGACATAGCCATCGGTGGCCACCACCACAATGCGGGAGGTCCCCGGAGTCCGGGGTAGGGCCAAGGCCCGGTTCATGGCCGCCAGGATCTCGGTGCCGCCCCCGCCGGGCTGCTCCTTGATGAAGCCCACGGCCTTCTGCTTGTTCTCCTCCGTGGCCGGGAGCGACCCGGATTCGGACAGTACCGCGTTGTTGCTCTCAAACAGCAGCACATTAAAGAACTCATGGGGCTTCAGGCCCTTGATGATGTTTTCCATGAGGGTCTTGGAAATTTCCAAGGGGAACCCGTGCATGGAGCCGGAGACGTCCACGATGAAGATGTATTCCCGCTTTACCACCGCGTCTGCGGCCACCCGGGCCGGCGGCTCCATCATCATCAGGAAGAAGTTTTCGTCTTTGCCGGGATAAAGCAGCAGGCCGCCCTGGATTTTGTCCCCGGTGAGCGCATAGCGCAGCACGAAGTCCTTGTTGCCCCCGGTCTTTTCGTCCTTGAGGGAGACGGTGGCCGCGGCGGGGCCGGCATATTTCACTTCGATGTCATGGCTGGGGCTGGCCAGTTGGCTGAGGGGCAGCCCGCTCCGGAGATCCACGCTCAACCCGAAGGTGTAGGGGGGCGGCTGGCCTTCGTGGAGATAAGGGTTCTTAACCCACTTTTCCGTGTCCGGCGCGCCGGCCGCGGCCATATTGGAATACCGGGGCCCCACCACCGTGGGATAGACAAACTCATAGACATTCTCCTCCGGTTCCAGCAGTTCCAGGTAGTTAAGCTCCACCTTGATTTCTTCCCCGGGGAGGATGTTGGCCACGTTCATCTGAAAGACGTTAGGCCGCTGCTGCTCCAGCAGCGAGGTGGTTTTGCCCTCCTTTTTGGCGTCCTCGTAGGTCTGGCGGGCCTTCTCCCGCTCCATGATCTGGGCCTCGATGATCCTTTCCCCCACGGTCATGCGCATGGCGTGCACCGCGGCCCGGGTGGAGCCGGGGAAGACGTAGATGGCCTCCAGGGGCTTTTTCCCCTGGTTCTGATAGACCTGGGTGACCTTGACCGCGGCCACCGTGCCGGCGATTTTGACGTCGGCCCGGGTGCTCTTCAACGGCAGGAGGTCCTTTTCCGGGTCGCCGCTTAAGACCACGAAATAGGGGGAGAGGGTCTTATCCTTGCTTTCCGGCCGATCAGGCCGCACTTGGGTGGCCGCGGGTTTCAGCGCGACCGCCATCCCGACCATTCCCAACAACAACAAGATAATTCCCCATGGCTTTAAAAGTCTTTTCATGAATTTCCTCTTCACCGGAAATGTTTCTGGGCCTTAAGCCGGACCCAGTTAGTTATACTTTAACTCCCTTTACAAAAAAATACCAAAAACCTCCTCTTTTAACCTTAGAGGAATTAAGGGGTCTAAGTGTTAGGAAGATTTCGAGGGCGAAAAGAGGAACCCCCGGCGCCGGAGAGGTTCCGGGGGGCGGACCTGGGTGCGGAGGATATGACCCTTCGCCCCACCCGCGGCCTCGCAATTTTCCTTTGACAGACCCGCCGTTGCCTAATATATTTTCATGAAGGGCGGTGTAGCTCAGTCGGTTAGAGCATGCGGCTCATATCCGCAGTGTCCGGGGTTCGAATCCCTGCACCGCCACCATTCTTTTTTTAAATTTAATGTTCTTATTCAAGGGGAGGATGCTTCATGAAAAAAGTATTGGCGTTGATGGTTATGGGGGGGTTTTTGCTGAGCGTGGCGGGGGGAGCTTTTGCCCAGGAGAAAAAAGAAACCCCGGCCCCGGCCCCGGCGGTAGAGAAGGCGCCGCCGGTCAAGGAACCTCCGGCGGCTCCGAAGGAAGAGCCCAAGAAGCCGGAGAAGGCCAAGAAGCCCGATAAGGCCAAGAAACCGGATAAGAAAGAAAAGAAGGTTAACAAGGTCAAAAAGGATAAGGCTAAGGCCAAGGCTAAGAAAGAAGCCGAAAAAGAAAAATAAGATTCATGCCTTCCTGAGGCAAGAAAATAGGGATTCGGACCCTTTCGGGGGTCCGAATCTCTGCGCCGCCAACGATTATTTAAGATCCCCATACCTAAAAAAGGATTGTTATGAAAAAGGTGTTGGTGGTGTGGTCATGGGGGGCTTTCTGCTGGGTCTGATGGGGACGACATTTAGCGAGGAGGGGAAAAGGGGTCCTCTCCCTCCAAAGGTGAAAAAGGTGGTCCCGGCCAAGGAACTTTCGGCAAAGAAGGATACGGCCTTAAAGCCGCCGAAAAACAAGAAGCCCAAATATCAGGAAATCCCTTAAAGACGAAGATTGAAAGACAAATAAGATCCATGCCTGCTTTAAGTCGAATAGTTGGGGATTCGGGCTTAGTTTCGGATTCCTATCCTGTATCACCGGCAATTTAAAAGGGTTTTGGAGGTAATGAATGAAAAGATTCCTTGTCATGGCCGTCGCGGGGCTGTTTCTTCTGGGCCTGTCTGCCCCGGGCCAGGCCCAACGGGAAGTAAAGCCGCCGCCCGTGCCTCCCATGCTGGAAGGGCCGCGGCCGTTGGAGGCTCCGGACACCAAAGAACCGTCCCCACCCAAAAAGGCTGAAACGGAGAAACCCAAAGCCAAGCCTAAAGCAAAATCCAAAGCTGCGGCCAAGGCTGAGAAAAAACCCGGCAAAAAGGGGGAACCGGCGCCAAAGGCGGTGAAGAAAAAAGCCGACGCCGCCAAAAGCAAGGCCGCCAAAAATGGTAAGTCCGGCAAGAAAAAAGCCGCCAAGACCCCGAAGAAAAAACGCCCGGCAGCCGAACCCGGCCCCGATGAAGGCTGAACGGGATAAGAATCACAATTTTTCCCATCGAGGGGGTATGCCCCATGAAAAAGTTTAGCGGCAAGACCTTCATCTGGGGACTGGCCATTCTACTGGCCCTGGCCCCGGCAGCCCTGGCCCAGACTAAAATGACGGCCTGGGACGGGACCCAATGGAAGGATTTGACCCAGGAACTCAAAGTGGCTTATGTCCTGGGCGTGGGCAACATGGCGTCCTTTGAAACCGCCCAGGCAGGCGCCGGCCAGGTGCCTTGCATCTCCAAAGCCTTCATGGACGAACTCAAAACCAAGACCGTGGGCCAGGTGGTGGCCGAAGTGGACAAGTTCTACAACGAGAAGCCGGACCGGGCTAAGATGCCGGTAATCGAGGTGATTCTCCAGAGCTGCACCAAATTCTGCGCCGCGCCGCCCCCGGCGGAGAAAAAGAAATGAAGCGAACCCTGGCTGGTCCTGGCCGCGCCCTTTGAGTTCCACTGAACCGCGGGTCCGAAGCGGCAGGGCCATGGGCGCGGCCCGCGGCGCCGGATTTTTGGTCGGCTTCAACTAGGACCGGCGCCAGAATTCCCGGGGTCGACCGTAAATTAGGGGATTTCTGAGGTGAGGGCGGGGAGAAATGTACGACTTTCTCCTGGTCCCTGAAGAGCCATCCAAATTTTTTAGCTGGGGGGGGAGGACTGCTTATGAAAGGCAAAGTTTTAGCGGCGGCAGCCGCCGTGGCAGCCGTTTTGCTGCTCTTGGGCGCCGGCGCCATGGCCAAAGAAGCGTTCATGTGGGACGGCAACCATTGGCCCCAACTCTCCTTTGACGCCAAAGTGGGCTTCGTCAAAGGGATTGGCAACCTGGCGGACTTTGAAGTGGCGGCCGGCAAAGGCCGGGCGCCCTGCATCTCCCGGGCCTTTGTGGATGAGTTGAAAACCAAAACTATCAACGATATCATCCAGGAGGTGGACAAATACTACCAGGAGAACCCTGGGAAGAAGGACGCCACGGTAATCGAGGTGGTGCTCCGGCGCTGCACCAGCGTCTGCCCGCCGGAGGCCCCGACGGGAGGGAAAAAATGAAACGGGCATTGATACTGGTGTTGGCGGCCTCTCTCCTGGTGGGGGCCTGTTCCGGCATGTCAACTACCCAACAGCGGGTGCTCAGCGGCGGGGCCATCGGCGCCGGCAGCGGCGCGCTCATCGGCTGGGCCGCGGGTAACCCCGCGGCCGGCGCGGCCATCGGCGGCGGCGCGGGCCTATTGGGTGGCTTCGTCTACGACCAGTACGAGAAATCCCGGGGCCGACCTTAGAAGACGGTTTTCGGTTTTCGGTCTTCGGTTTCCGGTAATTAACGCCGTCTGTGGGTTTTTCCCATAAGGCGGCTTTTTTTTGGTAAGGCGGGGCATTGACCAATTTTTTCCAAGTCTTATTCATTCGATGCCGCCCCCTTATACCGTTTTCGGTTTTCGGTTTTCAGTTTTCGGTTAAATGAAATTGTATTATCAATAAGTTAGCCATAGAATTTGTTGCATCTGAAAACTGAACTTGGTAGTGGGCCTGACACCTGACACCTAAAACCTGAAACCTGACCCCTGATTTGCAATCACCCCGGGTTTATGTTACTTTCAGCCTTAATTTTTTCCGAATCCGGGGAGAACCGGCATGCCTGATATGGAAACCCCAGCACTCACTGACGCGGAAATGGCGGAACGGGTCCGCCCCCTGGTAAATGAGATTCTTGAGCGCTTTAACGAGGAGCGCCTCGCCCCCTCCGAAGCCGGCATGGTCATCCTGGCCCTGGTTCACCGCCTCTTGGGAATTCTGGCGGGCACCCCCGAGGCCCGGCGGCATTTTGTTCTCATGATGATCAATATGATCAACAATTTCCTGGCCGGAGAAATGGATACCGATCAAATGAAAAGACCGGGTTAAAAAGGAAAGAGGTTAAAAGGTTAAGGGGAGGTTCTGGTAAGATTCTTTTTGAGGCTGAAATTTTATCAAAGTGCTTCTAAAATATCCGGTGGCACAGGCTTTCCAGCCTGGGCCAGCGCCGGCTGAAGCCTGCGGCACCATAATGGCCGGGTAATTTTGAGACAGGCCCAGGGAAAAGGTAATAAGACAAAGATGGCCATCCGTGCCCTTCTTATCTTCTTTCCCTTTTAACCTTTTAACCCCTTAACCTTTTACCCTTTTCCCTTTCGGGATTTAACATGCAGAGAAAGGCCCACAATATCCTGGGACTCATCGGCGACACCCCCATCGTCCGCCTGAACCGCCTCAACCCCCACCGCCAAGTGGAAGTTTACGTCAAGCTGGAGTACTTCAACCCCGGCGGCTCCGTCAAGGACCGGCCCGCCCTGGCCATGATCGAGGCCGCGGAGGCTTCCGGGGAACTGACCTCGGAAAAAACGGTCATTGAGGCCACCAGCGGCAACACCGGCATCGGCCTGGCCATGGTCTGCGCAGTCAAGGGCTACCGCCTGCTCCTGGCCATGTCCGAGTCCGCCAGCCTGGAACGCCGGCGCATCCTCAAGGCCCTGGGCGCGGAGATCCTTCTGACCCCGGCCCACATGGGCACTGACGGGGCCATCGAAGAGGCCTACCGCCTGGCCCGGGAGCACCCGGACAAGTACTTCCTGCCGGACCAGTTCAACAATCCCGCCAACCCCGCGTCCCATGCCGCCACCGTGCGGGAAATCTGGGAGCAGACCGAAGGCCGGGTCACCATGGCGGTGGCCACCATCGGCACCACCGGCACCCTCATGGGCCTTTATACGGGGCTCAAAGCCCTAAACCCCCAGGTCCGGGTGGTAGGGGTGGAGCCGTATCTGGGTCACGCCATCCAGGGCCTGAAAAATCTGAAAGAATCGTACGTCCCGGGGATTTTCAACAAGAACCTGGTGGATGAAATCATTCATATCGAAGACGAAGAGGCTTTTGAAACCACCCGCCGCTTGGCCCGCCAGGAGGGCCTCCTCCTGGGCATGAGCTCCGGCGCCGCGGTGGCCGCGGCCCTGCGCCAGGCCCGGGAGATGGAAAGCGGCCTCATCGTGGCCATCGCCCCGGACAGCGGCGAGCGGTATCTCTCCACGCCCCTGTTTACTGAGAAGGAGGCCCCCACCCTTCAGTTTTACAGCGCCCTCACCCGCCGCAAGGAAGCTTTCGAGCCAGTGCGGGCGGGGGAGGCCGCCATCTTTGCCGACGGCCCGGCCCTGAACACCCACCTTTCATTGGATCTGGCCCGACGCCTGGTGGTGGCCGACCTCTTAAACCGCTATCTCACTTTCCGGGGCTTCAAGACCCGCCAGGTGGTGAGCCTCATCGACCTGGACGACCGGGCCATCGCCGGGGCCCAGGCCGCGGGCCAGGACCTGGCGGAGTTCACTGCTAACTTCCGCCATGAATTCTTCCAGGACCTGCGAACCTTGAGGGTCAAGGAGGGCAGCCTCTACCCCCTGGCCTCGGAACATATTGAAGATATGCTCAAGCTCACCCAGCGCCTGCTGGAAAAGGGCTTCGCCTATGAAAAGCTCCGCTCCGTCTATTTCGATATCTCCCGCTTCCGGGATTACGGCCGCCTCTCCCGGGTGGATCTCAGCAAGATCAAGGTGGGAAAGACCGTGGACCTGGACGAATACGCCAAGGAAAATCCCCGGGATTTCACCCTGCTTAAAAGGGCCAAGTTGGGGGAATTGAAAAAAGGCCTGTACTACTCCACCCCCTGGGGCAAGGTGCGCCCCAGCTGGCACCTGGAGTGCGCCGCCATGGCCCTGGCCCACCTGGGGACCACCGCCGACTTGCACGTGGGCGGCATCGAATCCCTCTTTCCCCACGAGGAAAACGAAAACGCCCTCTTCGCCGCGGCTACGGGCAAACCCCTGGCCCGGCTCTGGCTCCACTGCCAGCGGGTCCTGAAAGACGGGCGGCCCCTGAAAGACGAAGACGCCGTATATATTAATGACCTGGCGGGGACTTTCCGGGGCGCCGACCTGCGCTATTTTCTTCTTTCCACCCACTACCGCAAACCCCTGACCTTCAACGAAGCCGGCCTCCAGGCCGCGGCCCAGACCCGGGCCCGGCTGGACCACTTTCTGGAGCGCCTCAGCCTGGCCGCCGGCGAAGGCGACGCCGGGGAAGACCTGGAAGAGCGCCTCTTTCAGGTGAAAAAGGAATTCATCGCCGCCCTGGACGACGACCTGAACGTGTCCCGGACCCTGTCCGCCCTCTTTTCATTCATCAATGAAACCAACCGGGACCTGAACCGGAACCGGCTGGGCGGCCGGGGAGCGGCCCTGATCCTGGCCCGACTCCAGGAACTCAACGAAGTCCTGGGAGTGATGGACTTCCCCCACCCCCTGAAAGACGCGGAAGTGGAAGCCCGCCTCCAGGAGCGGGAAGAAGCCCGGAAACGCCGGGATTGGGCCGCCGCCGACCTTATCCGCCAGGAACTGGCCGCCCAGGGCGTGGAAATCACCGACACCCCCGCCGGCCCCCACTGGCGGCGCAAGTGAGGAGGAAGTATTGCTTGATGCGGAGGAGGGGGCTAAGGGCGCCCGCCCTTACCCCCTTCCCCGCACCATATAAGCGCTAACTTAAATTAGCGCTTATGCCCCCGCACCCCCACCCCCAATCCCTTAAGAAGGGGGCGTTCCACGCACCATCCTTCTTCCATGATTATCATGACCGGGCGCGAAGCGCCGTGCCGTGTAAGGGCGGCTTGCCGGGGGGCCTGTTTTAAGCACCTCCCCTGAACCCAAGACTCCGCTTTCACCCTTGCCAGCCGCTCCTCAGGTACTTAAATTAACCTTTAGCAATGAGCTGGCCTCACGGCCTTGGGAGCCTGGGGCTTAAACCCATCCGCCATCAAGGTATCGTGTAGGGGAGTAATTTATCATGCCCGCTTTTTCGGGGACAATATATTGCGCCCCCTACCGAATACGAAAATCGAGGAGGACTTATGGCCAGGAAGAAGTTCGTGGTGCGGGCGGAGTGCCCGGCGTGCGCCTGCGGCGACATCTCGTTTTTAGGCCCGGAGAAGCTCCGGGAGAAGTTCATGGGGGACGAAAAGGAAATCGATATCCTCTGCCCCATGTGCGGCACCAAGACCCAGGGGAAGGTGGAAGAGCAGGAAGCCAAATAGGCAGGAACCAGGAGTCCGGCGTTCATCTGCGTTAAGCTGCGGTTAAAATGCTGCAGCTTGACGCAGATGAGCATATTGCCAAATATTTTTCCCGGAACCCTCCGGTTTCGATTATTGCTTAACCTCCCAAGAGGCTTTTGAAAATCGACTGCCTCTTGCGGAAATGAAAAACTTGGTTGCCAGTGTGGGCGCCGCCTGTTCTGCCAGGCGGCTTTTCCACAGGCTGGAAGCCTGTGCCACCCATAAATCAATCCTCCCGAACCAGAAGCCACGCGGCCCAGGTGAAGCTGCCTTCGGGGGGCAGCTCAATGGCCCATTCGTCCACGGTTAGGCGCCGGCGGCTGCGCCACCCCGCGGCTTCGTAGGCGCAGCGCAGCTCCTCCTCCTGGGTATCCCGGAACCCGGAGAGGATCAAGGACGCCCCCGGCCCGGCCAGACGGGTCAGTTCTTCCACTTTCTCCAACTGCACCTTAACTGGCAGGTTGGCCACCAACAGCCGGAACTTCACCTTGATGGCCTCGGTGGACCCCTGGACCACCCGCAGCCGGTCTGCCAAGCCATTCAGCCAGGCGTTGTCTCGGGAAACCTCCGCCGCCTGCCGGTTAAGATCCACCCCCACGCAGAAAGGCGCGCCCAGGGCCGCGGCGGCCAGGGCCAAGATGCCGGAGCCGCAGCCCACATCCAACACCCAGGCGTGGCTATTTCCGGATAAGGTCTCGGTGAGCAGCTCCAGGCAGAGGCGGGTGGTGGGGTGGCTGGGAGGAAAAACCTGGGGCGCTTTCACCACCAAGACCCGCTCCCCCCCGCGGGGGAAGTATGGCCGCCAGGGGGAGCGCAACACCAGACCCGGGGTCAACCGGTACAACATGAGCGCACTGTAGCACAAGCGGCATGGATTTGCTATTTGGCCATAATTGCCCTTGAGTAAACCTTATTCGGCGGCACCACCTCCTGGGATTACTTGTCTTACCCAAATCGGTGTCCAAGGGAATTGAAGACAACATAAAAGATTTTGTGTTGTTGCACAACCGGTGGGTAAGGACACAGCAAAATCAGTGGGGCATCATCGTCGCCAAACAAGCTCCCTTTTATACAGAGGCTCCTGCGGTTTTTGCAGCGCTTCACCAGGGAAGATGTTAGAAACAGGTTGGAATTTCTGTAGGGTTAATTGGCCAGAAGACAGAAAATCGCCCATATTGCCTTGACAAGGCAGCGGAATCTTATAGAATTAAAAAGCTAAGGTTCTTATGGGAGGCAGCTAAGTGTACGCCATCATTCAAACAGGCGGCAAACAATATCGGGTTTCCCCCGGAGATGTCCTCCGGGTGGAGCGGCTCCCCGGCGAACGGGGCGATGAAGTGACGCTGGAGAAGGTGCTCCTGGTCGCCGACGGCCAGGAGATCCGGGTGGGCATGCCCCTGGTGGAAAATGCCGCGGTAAAGACTATGATCATGCAGCAGGGCAAGGGCAAAAAGGTCGTGGTCTATAAAAAGAAACGCCGCAAGAATTATCGCCGCCGCCAGGGACACCGGCAGTTGTTCACCGCTTTGCAAGTTCAGGAAATTATTGTTAGTTGACAGTTGACAGTTAACAGTTATTGATATTCAAGGAACCCCCAAAATACAAACTGTCAACTGTGAACTGTGAGCTAAGAAGGAGTTTTTCATGGCACATAAAAAAGCCGGCGGCAGTTCCCGCAACGGCCGGGACAGCGCCGGGAAACGCCGGGGCGTCAAGCGCTTTGCCGGCCAGACGGTGTCGGCCGGCTCCATTATCGTCCGCCAGGTGGGCACCCGGATTCACCCCGGGGCCAACGTGGGCATGGGCCGGGACTTCACCCTGTTCGCCAAGATCAACGGGGTGGTGGCCTTTGAGGCCTTCGGCAAGGACCGGAAAAGAGTCAGCGTCTATCCCGCAATGTGAAATCCTTTCCCGATGAGGTGGAGATCACCGTTCAGGGAGGCGCCGGGGGTGCAGGGTGCGTCAGCTTCCAGAGGGCCGCGTTCAAGCCCCGGGGCCGTCCTGACGGCGGTGACGGCGGTTCCGGCGGTGAGGTGGTGCTGGAAGCATCTCAAACCCTGCGCACTCTGAGCCATTTCCGGCGCCGCCGCCTCTTCCAAGCCCCCAACGGCAAGCCCGGCCAAAGTGCTGACCGCCACGGCCGGAGCGGCCCCCCGCTGATTATTTCCGTTCCCCTGGGCACCCGGGTCTATGACCGTGACACCGGAGAACTGCTGGGCGACCTGCTCAATCCCGGAGAGCGCCTGGTTTTGGCCCACGGCGGCCGGGGCGGCAAAGGGAATGCCCACTTCACTTCTTCCCGGATGCGCTCTCCCCGCTTCGCCCAGCCCGGAGAACCGGGCGGGGAGCGCCGGGTCCGCCTGGAGCTGCACATTCTGGCTGACGTGGGCCTCATCGGCCAGCCCAACGCCGGCAAGTCCACCCTGCTCCGGGCCCTCACTGCGTCCAAGGCCCGGGTGGGGGCCTTTCCTTTCACCACCCTCAGTCCCCAGTTGGGCGTCCTGTTTCAGGAAGACGAAGAGCCCCTGATCCTGGCGGAAGTGCCCGGCCTCATCCCCGGGGCGCACCGGGGCAAGGGTCTGGGCCACCGGTTCCTGCGGCACCTCAAACGCACCCGGCTGCTGGTCCACGTCATTGATCTGAGCCAGGTGAACCCCGGTGATCCTCTGGCCCCTTTGAAAGAGTTAGAGGCGGAAATGACCGCGTTTGACTCCAACTTGCTGGACAAACCCCGCGTGATCGCGTTAAATAAAATCGACCTGCTTGCCCCGGATTTTCCCCGGCAGCAGGTGCTCAAGGCTTACGAAGACACGGGCCGGCGCGTCCTGGCGGTTTCCGCCCAAACGGGTCTGGACCTGGACGCCTTGAGACAGGCCATTTGGGAGGAGTTAAGGCGCTGCGGCCATGACCTCGATTCGGCAGCCATACCTGAGTAAAGCCCGGCGAGTGGTGCTCAAGGTGGGGAGCGCCGTCTTGACCACGGCCGAAGGGCTCAACCAGCCCCTCATCGAACGGCTGATCGCGGAGAGCTTTTCCCCGAAGGTGGGGGAGCGGGAGTTCATCATCGTCTCTTCCGGGGCCGTGGCCGCGGGCTGCCGCAAATTGGGCCTCAGCAGCCGCCCCACCGGCATCCCCCAGCAGCAGGCGGTGGCCGCGGCCGGCCAGAGCGCCCTGACCCAAGCCTATGAAGCGGCCTTCGCCCGGTTCGGCCTCAAGGTGGCCCAAATCCTCCTCACCCACGACGACCTGGAATCCCGCCAGCGGTTCCTCAACGCCCGCAACACCCTGTTCACCCTCCTCCAGTGGCAGGTGGTGCCCATTATCAACGAAAACGACACCGTGGCCACCGATGAGCTGAAGTTCGGGGACAACGACAACCTGGCGGCCCTCATCTGCAACCTGGTGGAAGCGGACCTGCTCATCCTCCTTACTGACATCGACGGCCTTTACGACAAAGACCCCCGGGAAGACCCCCAGGCCCGGCTCATTCCTTTAATCGAGACCTTCGACGCGGGGGTGGAAAAGACCGCGGGCCGCAAGGCCGGGGCCTTGGGCCGGGGGGGCATGTCCAGCAAACTCCAGGCCGCCAAAAAGGCCGCGGCCGCCGGCATCCCCACCATCATCGCCAACGGGCTGAAGCCCGGCGTCCTGGAGGCCGTCTTTTCCGGTGCGGAAGTGGGCACCTTTGTTCTCCCCCAGGCCCAGAAGCTCAAGAGCCGCCAGTACTGGCTGGCCTATAACGTCACCCCCAAAGGGGCCATCCTGGTGGACCGGGGGGCCTGGCGGGCCTTGGTGCGGGGCGGCAAGAGCCTGCTCCCCGCGGGCATCCTGGAAGTCTTCGGCGGCTTCGGCAAGGGCGCGCCGGTGCAGCTCCTGGACCCCGACGGCAAACCCTTCGCCATGGGCCTCACCAATTACTCGGCCCGGGACATCAGCCGCATCAAGGGCCGCCAGACCGCGGAAATCGCCCAATCCCTGGGGGCCAAGGGC
>VGSW01000078.1 GCA_016874915.1 Deltaproteobacteria bacterium | reverse complement strand
TGATTCCGGCTGCCTACTACGGCCCAGCCGTGTTGAAAACGGCCGCCTGACTTTCTGCGAGGCCATCAAGGTTCAAAGTTCAAAGTTTAGACCCGACCCCGAGAACTTTTCATACATAATTTATGGGTGGGCCGAAGGCCCATGAGGAACTGCCTTGAAAAGTTGTTGTTGGGGGAGGGGGGCAAGGGCGCCCGCCCTTGCCCCCTCCCCCAATCCCTTAAAAGGGTTGGGGGGCTTGGGGGGAGGGCAGGAGTGGTGGCACAGGCGTCTCGCCTGTGAAAGCTCCCTGCCCTCCCCCAAAATATCTTTTCATCCTTTACGGGTGAGCCAACGGCTCCTGAGAGGCTGTTTCAAATAATCCCTCCTCCACTCCTCTGGAAAAAATGTTTATTCCCCCTGGCGAGGGGAAATATTGGTGCTTATTTTTCAGTAAATTAGTGGGAGGATTTTGGAGTCGGCCTTATCTTGCTGATTATTTTAGAACAACCGGCTATCCCCAAATAATTTCAGCGCCACGGGAAAATTTCTCATTTTTGTCTTAAGTCAAGGCTCTCCCTAGATGCCAGTCATAAAATTAGACCCAGAAAGAGGCCGGCGAAGCTGCATGGCCCGGCCGCTATGGATAGAAATAATAAATCAGGAGGCAAGATATGTTTTGTTATCAGTGTGAACAGGCTGCCAAAGGCGAAGGCTGCACCGTCCTGGGAGTCTGCGGAAAGAACGCCGAAGTCGCGGCCCTGCAGGACGTGCTGATTTACACGCTTCAGGGGCTGTCCCAGGTGGCGGTGGAAGGCCGCAAGGTGGGGGTCAGCGACGGGGAAGTCAACGTCTTTACCGTGAAAGCCGCGTTTGCCACTCTAACCAACGTGGATTTCGACCCGGACCGGTTCATCAAGCTCATCAACCAGTGCGTGGACCTGCGAGAGGGTTTGAAAGCCAAGGTGCGGGCCGCGGGCAGCAGCGCCGCCTTCTCCGAAGGCCCCGCCACCTTTGTCCCCAAACCCGACAAGGAAGGGTTGCTGGAGCAGGCCGCGGCCGTGGGTATCATGTCCTACCCGGCGGACACCCCCGATATCCTATCCCTCAAGCACACCCTGCTCTTTGGGGTCAAAGGCGTCTGCGCTTACGCCGACCACGCCCAGATCCTGGGCCAGGAAGACGAGAAGGTTTATGCCTTCATCCATGAAGCCCTGGCCGCCACTGCGGCCCAGGGCCTGGGACTGAACGAGCTTTTGGGCCTGTGTTTGAAATGTGGCGAAGTAAACCTCCGGACCATGGAACTGCTGGACGCGGCCAACACCGGGCGCTACGGCCAGCCGGCGCCAACCAAGGTTCCCCTGGGCCACAAAAAAGGTAAAGCTATCCTGGTCTCCGGCCACGACCTCCTGGACCTGGAGGAAATCCTCAAGGCCAGCGAGGGCAAAGGCATCTTTGTCTATACCCACGGGGAGATGTTACCCACTCACGGTTATCCGAGCCTGAAGAAATATCCCCACTTTTACGGCCATTACGGCACGGCCTGGCAGAACCAAACTAGGGAGTTCGCCCAGTTTCCCGGGGCTATCGTCATGACCACCAACTGCCTCCAGCGGCCCCAGGAAGTTTATGCGGACAACCTTTTTACCTGCGGCCTGGTGGGCTGGCCGGGCATCAAACACATCTCCGACCGCAATTTTAAGCCGGCGGTGGACAAGGCCTTGGAGCTGCCCGGGTTTGCCGAAGACTCCAACGGCCGCCACGTCCTGTCCGGGTTCGCCCGCACCACCGTCTTGGGCGTGGCCGACAAGGTCATCGAAGCCGTGAAAAATAAGGCCATCCGCCACTTCTTTCTGGTGGGCGGCTGCGACGGGGCCAAACCCACCCGGAACTACTACACCGAGTTCGTGGAAAAGGTGCCCAAGGACTGTGTGGTCCTCACCCTGGCCTGCGGCAAGTTCCGCTTTTTCGACAAGGAATTGGGCGACATCGGCGGCATTCCGCGCCTCCTGGACATCGGCCAGTGCAACGACGCCTATTCCGCGGTGCAGATCGCCGTGGCCCTGGCCAACGCCTTTGGCGTGGGGGTCAATGATCTCCCTCTGTCCCTGATCCTGTCCTGGTACGAACAGAAGGCAGTGGCCATCCTGCTCACCCTGCTCTACCTGGGCATCCAAAATATGCGCCTGGGCCCCAGCCTGCCGGCTTTTGTCACCCCCAACGTGCTGGACGTACTGGTGAAAAACTACAACATCAAACCCATCTCCACCCCGGAGCAGGACCTGAAGGAGATTCTGGGGTAGATGCACCTTGGGAGAGGGGGCAGGGGCCGATGGCCCCTGCCCCCTCTCCCAAACCCTCTCCCCCAACCCCATAAGTTTTGCCAGTAAAGCCAGGGCCAGTGGCCCCGACTTCTGCGGCTCCCTTAAAGGGTTGGGAGGGGGGCTTGGGGGGAGGGCAGGGAGCGTTGCTCCCTGCCCTCCCCCCAAAATCTCACGAGGCTCACATGATCATCATCCGCCCGCCGGAGAGCATTTATCAGATACGAGGCGCCATCCAGAATGGCACCTTTCACGGCCGCTGGCATTTTTCTTTCGACGAGTATTACGAACCGGAATACACCCGGTTCGGGACCTTGCGGGTCTTCAACGACGACACCCTGTCCCCGGGCGCCATCTGGCCGCTCCACCCTCATAAGCACAATGAAGTAGTGACTTATTGCGCCGCGGGCGAGTTCCGCCATGCCGATGAACACGGCGCGGGGGGCATTCTTAAAAAGGGTTGGGTGCAGCACACCACCATCGGCCGGGGCATGTGGCACTCGGAGATCAATAATCACGCCGATGAGCCTATGCGGTTCATCCAGATGTGGTTTCTCCCCGAAAAGCCCGAGGCCGAGCCTTCCGTGGAACAGATGGCGGTGGAGCAAGCCCAACGCGCCAACCGGTTTTTGCCCCTGGTCTCCAACGTCCACCCCGGGGCCTTGCGGATTCTTTCCGACGCCCGGGTCTTTTCCTGTTTCTTGCTGGCCGGCCGCGGCGTAGGACACTCCCTGGAGCCGGGCCGGGGCGCCTACCTTTATGTTCTGGAAGGCGGGCCGGTGGAATTAAACGGCCATCAAATGCCCGCTCTGGCCGCGGCCAAAATTACGGATGAGCCTGGATTTTCGGTTAAGGCCCCGGCAGACGCGGAACTGTTGCTGGTGGATGTGCTTTTGATTTAGGGGAAAGGTTAAAAGGGGAAGATGGGAGAATTACTTTTTAAGGTTTTTAATTCCTTGCCCTTTTCCCGTTATTGGTTATCGCTTTAGCTCCGGTTTTTGAAATCAGACCGATACCTATCAAACGGGATTAAGCCATGGACTATTGAAAAAGCCCCCTACCTTGAGGGGAGGGGGTTTGGGGGAAGGTGGTGAAAATATGCATCCACCACCTTGAATAATTTCGCCACCCCCACCCCAGCCCTCCCCCCTCCAGGGGGAGGGAGAGTTTGTTCACCCTTGAGCATTGATAAATCTGAGTTTTGGTTCTTTTCCGGAGCAAAGGCAATAATCGAATTCCCTTTTAATCTTTTAACCTTTTCCCCCAGGATTCCTATGAAGAAGAGATTACGCTTAACTTCGGGGGCCAGCACGGGCAGGGCTGAAGCGCTTAACCCCGAACCGGCTCCTGCCGATGAAGCCCTTTTGGACGCCTATTCCCGGGCCGTTATTAATGCGGTGGAGAAAGTCAGTCCCGCGGTGGTGAACATCGAGGCCCGCTCCGGGGAGCGGGGCGGCCGACCTCAGGAAGTCGCCGGCACCGGTTCGGGCTTGATCTTCACCCCTGACGGCTTTATCCTCACCAACAGCCATGTAGTGCACCAGGCCCGCCAGATCGCCGTCACCCTGGCCGACGGCCGGCGCTTCCCGGCGGAACTGTTAGGAGAGGATCCGGACAGCGACCTGGCGGTGCTCAGGATTCACGCCGCCAATCTCCAGAGCGCCCGCCTGGGGGATTCCAGCGCCCTTAGAGTAGGGCAACTGGTCATCGCCATCGGCAACCCCCTGGGATTTCAAACCACCGTCACCGCGGGGGTGGTGAGCGCCCTGGGGCGGTCGCTCCGGTCCATGTCCGGCCGCCTCATCAACCAGGTCATCCAGACGGATGCGGCTCTCAACCCCGGCAACTCCGGCGGGCCGCTGGTCAACTCCCGGGGTGAGGTGGTGGGCGTCAACACCGCGGTCATCATGGGCGCCCAGGGGTTGTGCTTCGCCATTCCCATCAATACTGCCAAGTACGTGGCCGGGCTGCTCATCAAAGAGGGCAAGATCAGGCGCAGTTACATCGGGCTGGGCGGCCAGAACATGCCTTTGCCTCGGCGCCTGGTGCGGCTGCATAAACTGGCCGTGACCCAGGGAGTCCTGGTAATCACCCTGGAGGCCGGCGGTCCCGGACAAAAAGCCGGCCTGCGGGTGGGAGACGTGGTAGTAGGATTCGACGGCCATGCGGTGGCGGAGATTGACGACCTGCACCGGCTGCTCACCGAGGAAAAAATCGGGAAAAGCTCTTCCCTTAAGGTGTTGCGGGAAAGGGAGATGATAAACCTGGTCATCGTGCCGGAAGAGTTCCGGTTCCGGCGATGATGTTCGCCCCTGAGTTTTGGGGTCGCCACAAGACCATGAAAATATGGAACAGCGCCCTGGGCCGTTCTCCGTAGGAGCACGGTGGGCCTTGTTCCTTACGGGCGACCCGGCGGGTCGCCCGGCGCAGGCTGAAGCCTGCGGCTGCATTTTTAGAGCAGCAACCCATGGATCTTGGTTCACCCGTAAATCATGAAAAACCCCATAGGCCCCATTAACCTTGAACTTTGAACTTTGAACTTTCCAACCCATGAGGACCTGACCATGCTTCATAAACCCGCTCAGAGTTTGCTCACCCCGGACAATTGCGCGGTGATGCTCGTGGACCACCAGCCCCAGATGTTTTTCGGGGTCCAATCCCAGGATCGCCAGGCCATTATCAACAACGTGGTGGGGCTGGCCAAGGCCGCCAAAATTTTTAAGGTCCCCGTGATTATCTCCACCATCGCGGCCAAGACTTTTAGCGGCCCCCTTCTTAAACAGTTGCAGGAGGTTTTTCCCCAGGAACCGGTCATTGACCGGACCAACATGAACGCCTGGGAAGATGAGCGGGTGGTGGCCGCGGTGACCAAAACCGGGCGGAAAAAGCTGGCCATGGCCGGCCTGTGGACCGAAGTCTGCCTGGCTTACCCGGCCATTTCCGCCCGGGACGCGGGCTATGACGTTTACGCGGTCATCGACGCCTCGGGCAGCACCTCGGCCCTGGTGGAACAAATGGCCTTGATCCGCATGACGCAGGCCGGAGTGATCCCTCTCAACTGGCTCACCGTGCTCCTGGAGTTCCAGCGGGATTGGGCGAGGCAGGAGACCTACCAGGCGGTGCTGGATGTCGTCCGGGAACATGCCGGGGCTTACGGCCAGGGGGTGGAATACGTTTACGCCATGTTCGGCGCCCATTGAGGCGGTTGATACAGTTTTCGGTTTTCGGCTAATGGAACCGGCGCTTTTAGCTTTTCCGAACGGAAAACCGGTACAAGCACCAAAATGAGGCTGACTTTTACTAACCTTTCCCTGGTTTTTTCCGCAGGGGCGCTGGGGGGCCTGATTAACAGCCTAGGCGTTTGGACTTTCGGAATCATCGGGATTCCCCAGGCCCTGGGGGTGAAGCTGGCCCCGGCTTTGAGCGGGCCCTGGCTTTATCAACGCCTGGTCTGGGGCGGGCTGTGGGGTCTGTTATTCCTCCTGCCCCTGAAGAAACTGACTTATCCCTGGCGGGGCCTGGTTTACAGCCTGGCCCCAACTCTGGGGCAGCTCTTCGTGGTCTTTCCCTACCAGGCGCAAAAAGGGGTGATGGGCTTGCAATTGGGTTATCTAACCCCGGGCTTCGTCATTTTTTACAATGCCGTCTGGGGCCTGGCCGCGGGATTGTGGCTCCATCTGGCTATGGACAAAGAGTAGTTCTGTTTTCTGGCCACCGTGAAAAAGTCCATAGGAGTCTCAAGTGTCCCTTTTGCTCGTTCCCAAGCTCCCGCTTGGGAACGCCTTTGCTGGCGCCAAGCTCCACTTGGCTATGGGCACGGCACGCTGTCCCCTTATAAGAACAGCCGGGGGCGGCTGTTCTACATTTTGCAGAGGTCTTAACTTCGTATCCCCTCATTCCCCTCCTTCCCGTCCCGGTAAATTTTTCCTATAATTAAGGGCCGCCATAACAACCCAAATTCGCAAAGGAGACGATGCCGTCCACCGGAATTGCTTAATGAACAATTTCTTCAAAAACCTCAGTTTGATATTTGCCGCCGGGGGTTTCGGGGGCCTGGTGAAGGGCCTCTGCGCCTGGCTTTTCGGAGTCATGGGCCTCAACGCCATGTTGGGAAGCCAGTTCGCGCCCCAATTGACCGGTCAATGGGTCTATTCCCACGTGGTCTGGGGCGGCATCTGGGCCTTGCTCTTTCTTCTGCCGGTCCGGGGCTGGTCTTACTACAGTCTGGGGGTGATTTACAGCCTGGGCCAAACTCTGGTGGCCTTGCTGGTCATGTTCCCCAGCATGGGCAAAGGCTTTCTGGCCCTGGGATTAGGCGCCGCCACCCCGGCGCTAATCACATTCTTCGGCTTTATCTGGGGCCTGGCCACCGCTTTCTGGTTAAAGGCCGCCCGGGAAGGATAACTTGTCCACTCAAGGAGGAATAATAATGAAAAACGCTTTCCGGATAATGTCATTGTGGGTTAAGGGTTGCGGCTTCGTAATTTTGGCGTTGAGCCTCACCGTGGCGGCTCAGGCGGCAGCGGTTCATTTCAAACAGCTCCTCCCCTTCGTGGACGTTAAAATCCCCGGCTGGGAATTGGACGATAAGCCCACCGGCAGCACCATCAAGCATGAAAAGCACCAGATGAGCGAAGTCAAGGCCTCTTTTCACGCCGGCGACAAGCGCCTGGAAATCGTCATCATGGATTTTTGGGGTCAAGCCATCCCCTTCTTAAGCGCCATGCCGCAGGTGGAGATGGAAAGCAGTCACGAACGGCTCAAAACCACTCAGGTGCAGGGCTTCAAGGCCCTGGAAACCTTCCGGCCCCAGGAAAAGGAAGCGGAATTGAGCATCAGCGTGGCGGACCGGTTCTGGGTGAAACTGGACAGCGAGGGCGTTGACGGCACTGAGGCGGTGCACGCCGCGGCCAAGGTACTGGACCTGAAAAAATTGGCGGAACTGGCGAAATAGCGGTTCAGCGGTTCAGCCAAACCGCTAAACCGCCAAACCGCTTATCGAAAATGCGCACCATCGAATTATCCGGCAGCCCCGGGGAACGGGGCCGGCAACACGGCCAGGCGGCAGCCCAAGATCTCCGCCGGCTGCGCCGGGGGTTGCTCCATTATCTGGCCCGCCTCAGCTTCTACGGCGGGGGCCTGCCTCTTTTTGGGCTTCTCACCTTTCTGGCCCGGGGGTTTTGGCCCTTTATTCCTCCCCGGCTTCAGGAAGAGATGCGGGGGGTGGCCGCGGGCGCCCGCGTGGGCCTGGGAACGGTCCTTCTCATCAACGTCATCGACGACCTGGGGAACAACAGCCCCCGGTGTTCGGCCCTGGCCGCGGGGGGCGAACGCACCGCCCAGGGCCGCTGGCTCATGGGCCGCAACCTGGATTATCCCCTGTTCATCAAAGAGATGATCCGATTCCAGACCCTGTTCCTCATGGAGCCGGATCAGGGCCTTCCCCTGGCCTCCCTGGCCTGGCCGGGATACGTGGGGGTCTGCACCGGCATCAATAAAGCCGGGGTGGCCCTGGCCCAACTGGCGTCCATGAGCCGAGACCGAACCCTACGGGGAGTGCCCGCGGCCCTGCGCTTCCGCCAGGCCCTGGAAACTGAGGCTACCCTCACGGGGGTGGCCGCCCGGATTTTGGCCACCCGGGGGACCATCGGCAACAACCTGATGCTCTGTGCGCCGGGCGAGGCCGCGGTTCTGGAACTGTCGGCCTGCCGCGGGTTCTTGCGCCTGCCCCGGGAGGGCCTCATCACCGTCACCAACCATTATCAGAGTCCGGCCATGGCCCCGTTGATGGGCAAGTTTCCGCCCCGGCCGCCCCATTCGCCCCTATCCGCCTATCATTTCACCGAAGCCTACAGTCGGTCCCGGAACCGGCGGCTGCAAGAGCTGGCCGCCGGCCGGAAGTTGGGGCCGGAGGAGATCCAGATCATCCTGGGGGACCCCCGCATCGCCAATCCCGGCACCGCCATCTGCACCGTTTTTGACCCGGGGGAGCTGACCCTGTGGGTGGCCCAGGCCCTGGAGGCCCCGGTGAGCCGGGGACCTTTTGCCCGAATCCGCCTGTGGCGCGACTAGAGCACTCTCAACCAAACCATCTTTTGATAAAACTTTTTTAAGATATCCATTTAAATGCCGAACAATAAATAACCATGGGGATTATTCCCCCGCCAAGGGACAGTCATGCAATTCCTTGGCCCAGGGAAATTATTCCTGGTTCTTTTAACCGAAAACTTAAGTCCACGAGTCTGCTCCCATGAAAAAAATCTTCGGACTGCCACTGATTCTGTCCCTGGCACTGGCTTTAGGGGCAGCGGGAAGCTTACCGGCCCAGCCATATCTTTACTATGCCCTGGGCACCCTGGGCGGCGGCACCAGTTATGCCTTCGGAATCAATGCTTCCGGGCAGGTGGTGGGAGAGTCCCAAACCACCGGGGGCCAAACCCGCGCCTTTTTATGGACCGCGGGCGGGGGCATGCAGAATTTGGGCACCCTGGGAGGGAGCTTCAGCCGGGCTTACGATATCAACGACCAGGGCCAGATCGTGGGCGCGGCCACGGGAAGTTCCGGCCCCGTCCGGGCCTTCCTTTATGAGTTGGGAGAAATGAAACCCCTGGGGGATTCCGGGGTGGAGAGTTTCGCCTTCGGCATCAACTCTAGCGGGCAAGTCGCCGGGCGCACGGGGGAGGACATTAACATGAAGGCCGCGCTCCTTCCCCCGGCTGGCGGCTACACCCTGTTGGGGGCCAATCCGCCCAGTGAAGCCGCGGCCATCAATGCCGCCGGCCTGGTGGTGGGAACCCTGACCAACGAATCGGGTTTTTGCCGCGCCTTCTGGTGGACCCCGGCCTCCGGCGTCAACGACCTGGGCAGTTGGGGGGATGAGTATTCCAGTTTCGCTTATGCGGTGAATGCCTACGGTCAAGTGGTGGGCGAGGCGGAGACCGCAGACGGTATCCGCGCCTTTCGGGCCGCGGCCGGGACTCCCGGCCTCCAGGACCTGGGCGCCCTGGGCGGAAGCGACAGCTATGCCCTGGGGATCAATAACCTGGGCCAGGTGGTGGGGATTTCCCTCACCTCCTCCGGCGATTATCATGCCTTTTTATATTCCGGGGCCGCGATGTTGGACCTCAATGACCTGGTGCAGGGCCTGCCTGAAGGGGTTTATCTCCAGTCGGCCCGGGACATCAACGACCAGGGCGCCATCGTCGGTTACGATAGCGACAACCGGGCCTTCCTGCTACTCGTCCCCCTGCCCTCCACTCTTTTCCTGATGATTACCGGGTTGATGGCCCTGGTGGCGCTGGGGAGGAGAAGGCAAAAGAAATAAAGACTCTTCGATCCACAGATTACAAAGATTACCACAGAATGTCGGGCAACGGCCGCTTATTATTTAACCTCTGATTTTAACCCCTCCCTAGGCGCGAGGAACCTTTTCTTCCACCTTGCCCTTCAGCCCGGTTCCGGGTAAGATGTTTTTCAGGCATTAAACCTTTCGAAGACACTTATGCCCGAATCCCAATTCGTCCACCTCCACGTGCACACGGCTTACAGCCTCCTGGACGGCGCGGTGCGCCTGAAGGACTTGTTTGCCTTGGCCCAAACCTACGAGATGCCCGCGGTGGCCATGACCGACCACGGGTCGCTCTTCGGCGCGGTGGACTTTTATGAAAAGGCCCGGGCCGCGGGGATCAAGCCCCTTATCGGCTGCGAGCTTTACGTGGCCCCAGGCGGTCGCCACGAAAAAAAGGGCAAGGGCGACACTCACCATCTCCTGGTATTGGCGGAAAACAACCAGGGATATCAAAATCTCATCCAGTTGGTGACCCGGGCCAACCTGGAAGGGTTTTACTACCGCCCCCGGGTGGACAAAGAACTGCTTAAGGAGTTGAACGAAGGGCTCATCGCGCTGTCCTCCTGCCTCCACGGCGAAGTGGCCCGGCACCTGCTCCATGACGACCCCAAGGCCGCGGAAATTGCCGCCCGGGAGTACGCCGAAATCTTCCCCGGCCGCTATTACCTGGAAGTCCAGGCCAACGACCTGCCGGAGCAGCTTAAAGTCAACGCCGCGTTGCTGGAGCTGGCCCCCCGCTGGGGCCTGCCGGTGGTGGCCACCAACGACGTGCATTACCTCCGGCCCGGGGACGCCAAGGCCCATGACGTGCTCCTGTGCATCCAGACGGGGAAGACCGTCAACACCTCGGGCCGCATGCAGTTCAAAACCGACCAGCTTTATTTCAAAAGCCCGGAGGAAATGGCCCGGGCCTTCCCTTATCCCGAGGTGCTGGCCGCGTCGGGGGAAATCGCCTCCCGCTGCAACGTCACTCTGGACCTGGGCGCCCTCCATTTCCCGGTGTACACCGGAGCGACAGGAGAATCCATGGAGTCGCTCCTGGCCCGCCAGGCCCGGGAAGGCCTGAAAGCCCGGCTGGCGGCCCGGCTCCCCTCCGCCCACACCGAAGAGCAGTACTGGCAGCGCCTGGACTACGAGTTGGACCTGCTTAACCGCATGGGCTTCGCCGGCTACTTCCTGGTGGTGGCGGACATTATCAACTACGCCCGCCACCAGCGCATCCCGGTGGGGCCGGGGCGGGGTTCCGCCGCGGGCAGCTTGGTGGCCTACGCCCTGGGGATCACCGACCTGGACCCCCTGGCTTACGGCCTCTTTTTCGAGCGCTTCCTCAATCCCGAGCGCATCAGCCCCCCGGACATTGACGTGGATTTCTGTTTCGAGCGCCGGGGGGAAATCATCGACTACGTGGCCCGCACCTACGGCTGGCAAAACGTGGCCCACATCACCACCTTCGGCTCCATGAAGACCCGGCAGGTCATCCGGGACGTGGGCCGGGCCTTGGAAGTGCCCTACCCCGAGGTGGACAAAATCGCCAAGCTGGTGCCGGAGAAGCTTAACATCACTCTGGACCAGGCCCTGCAGATGGAGCCTCGCCTCCGGGAACTCCGGGACTCCAACCCCGTGGTCCAGGAAGTGCTCACCATTGCTGCGGGCCTGGAGGGCCTGCCCCGCCACGCCTCCACCCACGCCTCCGCGGTGGTCATCGCCGACCGCCCCTTGATCGAGCACCTGCCCCTGTACAAAGGCAACAAGGGCGAACTGGTGACCCAGTTCGACATGAAAGGGGTGGAGAAGGTGGGCCTGGTGAAGTTCGACTTCCTGGGCCTGCGCACCCTGACGGTCATCGACCGCACCATGCGGCTGGTGCGCCGCAGCTACCAGCCGGACTTCGACATCCATACCGTCCCCCTGGACGACCCCCAGACCTTCGCCCTCCTCCAGGCGGCCAACACCGCGGGAGTCTTCCAATTGGAAAGCCCGGGGATGCGGGCCCTCATGGTCCGCCTCAAGCCCACCGCGTTTGAGGACATCGTGGCCCTGGTGGCCCTGTACCGCCCCGGCCCCATGGAAAGCGGCATGCTGGAGGACTTCGTCCGGCGCAAGCACGGGGAAACCCCGGTGGAATACATGCTGCCCCAGCTGACCCCCATCCTGAAGGAGACCTACGGCATCAT
Organism: Deltaproteobacteria bacterium; assembly: GCA_016874915.1. Taxonomy (GTDB): domain Bacteria; phylum Desulfobacterota; class Desulfobaccia; order Desulfobaccales; family 0-14-0-80-60-11; genus VGSO01. The sequence continues at coordinate 3,634 of VGSW01000078.1, read as the reverse complement.
CCTCTATCAGGAGCAGGTGATGCAGATCGCCGCGGCGGTGTCCGGCTATTCCCTGGCCGAGGCCGACATCTTAAGAAGGGCCATGGGCAAGAAAGAGCCCGCGGTGATGGCGGCCCAGCGGGAACGGTTCTTAAAGGGCGCGGCGGCACAGGACATTCCCCGGGAAAAGGCCAAGGCCCTCTTCAACCTCATTGAAAAATTCGCCGGCTACGGCTTCAACAAGTCCCACAGCGCCGCTTACGCCCTCATCGCCTACCAGACCGCGTACCTCAAGGCCCATTACCCCCTAGAATTCCTGGCGGCCCTGCTGAACAGCGAAATCAACCACACCGCGGCCCTGGCCAAACACATCATGGAGGCCCGGGAGCAGGGCATCGCCCTCTTGCCCCCGGACATCAACCAGAGCCAGCGGGACTTCACCGTGGAAGGCGATAAAGTGCGGTTCGGCCTGGCCGGGGTAAAAAACGTGGGCGGCGGGGCCATCCAGGAAATCCTGGAGGCCCGGGGGCCGGGGAGGTTTGAAAGCTTCCGGGACTTCCTGGAAAGGATCAGTCTGACCCGGGTCAACCGCAAGGTCCTGGAAGCCCTCATTCAGGCCGGGGCCTTTGACGGCCTCCTGCCCCACCGGGCCCGGCTCCTGGCGGGGCTGGAAAGCGCCCTGGAAAAGACTCAAAACCTGAAGCGCCTTCAGGCCACCAAGCAAATGTCCATGTTCGGGGGCCTGGCCGCCCCCACCGGGGATGACTGGCTGCCCGACGCCCCCCCTTGGGAGGAGTCGGTGAAACTGGCCAAGGAAAAAGAAGCCCTGGGAGTCTATCTCTCCGGCCATCCCTTGGACTCCTGCCGGGCGGCGCTCAAAACCCGGGTTGCCATCACCACCGCGGACCTGGCTGACGTTCCCGACACCTTTGAGGTGGCCTTGGGAGTGGTGGTCACCGCGCTGAAGGAAAAGGTGGGCAAAAAAGGCGGGCGCCTGGCCGTGGTCACGGTGGAAGACCTGGCGGGCAGCGTGGAAATGCTGGTCTTCGGCGACCTCTACGATAAAACCGCGGCCCTGCTCCGTCAGCCCAGCATGCCGCTGTGGGTCAAGGCAGAGGTGGTCCAGGAAGAAAAAGGCCCCAAGTTGGTGGCCCGGGAAATCGCGCCATTGGAAGCGGCCCTCCCCAAGTGGCCGGAGCGCTTGGATTTCCGCCTCCAGGCGGCCGCCCTCAACCGGGAAACCCTCCTGGCCCTGAAAGACATTTTAGCCCGGCACCCCGGCCCCATCCCCGGGTTTCTCCATTTCCTCGCCCCCAAACAGGAAGAAGCCGTCCTGGCCCTGCCCCCGGAACTGAACCTCACTCCCTCCGACGACCTGGCCAGCGAAGTCAACCGCCTCCTGGGCTACCCGGCGCTGTCGCTGTAGGATGAAAGGAGGAAAATTTGAGGGGAGGGGGTGTGGGGGCATAAGCGCTAACTTAGTAAATTTTGACAGATAATTCTTAAAAAATGGTTAGTTTTTTTGTCATTCTGAACGGAGCGAAGCGAAGTGAAGAATCTCGTAATTGCCTGATAAATTAGAGATTCTTCGCTTCGCTCAGAATGACATCAATTGCCATAATTCATTCGATTTAATGTTAAGTTAGCGCTTATGGGGTGTGGGGGTCAGGGGCACCCGCCCCTGCCCCCTCCCCCAATTGTTCAAGGAACCAGGAAGGTCCGCCAGGTCGCGCCGATGAAGGCCGCGGTTAGGGCCACGGTGATCACCAGGATGGTAACCTGTTGCAGTCTCTTGAATTCCATCGTCGTGCTCCGCTTTATAGGGAAAAATATTCAAAAGAAATGCGGGAGTCGGGCACTCCCAGGTCCCGCAGGATTTGCCGGAGGCTCTCGGTCATCGGCGGAGGGCAGCACAAGAAGAACATGCTGCTTTGCACCCGGTCGCCGCACAGACGTTGAACCATTTCCCGGTCCAGGTGGCCCCTCTCCCCGGTCCAGGTTTCCCCCGGCCGGCTCAGGACATGAAAGACCTGGAGTTCCGGGCGAGCGCCTGCCGCTTCCATGCTCGCCAGTTCCTCCCGGAAGACAATGTCCCCTTCCGTCTTGTTGGCGAACAGCAGCAGGACCCGCCGGTCCGCCTGGACGTCCCGCATGTGGCGCAGGTTGCTCATAAAAGGAGTGATGCCGATGCCGCCGGCGATAAAAACCAGGTCCCTCGCCTCCGGATGGAGAATATAGGAGAAGCGCCCGAAGGGCGCCTGGATAACGGCCAAATCCCCCGGCCGGGTCTGGCCGATGGTGGCGGTGAAATCGCCGGATGCTTTGATGGTGGAAGTATGGAACCCGGTTTCCGCGGGGCTGGAGGAAATGGTAAAGTGATGCTCTTCCTCCGGCAGTCCCCGCCGCCGAAGCAGGGTGACAAACTGAAATTGCCCCGGCAGGAAATCGAACCGCGCCTGCCCCGGAGGAGGGGCGAACTTCAAGGTCCAGACGTTGGGAGCCTCCTGCCGTACGTCCACCACCTGGTAAGGGCGCCGGCGCAGCCGCGAAGGGGTATAGAAACGGTGATGGCAGTAAAGACCCACCGCCACGACCAGCAGCGCCACCCACAGGGCCTGCATCAAACCCAGGGTAAAATCCACGCTGGCGTACCAGCTATGGACAAACCCCAACACCAGGATCACCGGCCCGGAGATGTTGTGGCCCAGGCGCCATTTTTCGAAGCTCAGCCCCAGGGGAATCCGCCAGACGCTCAGCGCCACGTTGATCAGGAGGGTCAGCAAGGCTATCCGTCCCACCCAGATATACCAGGTGTTGTCTCCCAGGAGCAATTTCCAGCCTCCCCCTCCCAGAACCATGAGGAAGGGATGGGTCAGGAGCAGCGCCGCGGCAAACACCCCCATGCGTCGGTGAAAGGGGAAGGTGAGGTTCAGGCCGAAGGGCGCCTCCACCCACTTGAGCCGGGCGGCCAGGACCACCTGCAGCACCATGATGGTTAAAGCCAGGAGTGCGAAGCCGCGGCCCAGATTATAAGCAAACAAGTCCGGGGGAGGAAGATTATAAACGGTTACTATGACCAGGGGCAAAAGAATCAGAACAAGGTAAGTAATGATGCGGGAAAGCCCGGTTCGCGGGTGGGGCATCGTTTCTCTTCCTTCTCGAGGATTTCATCCATTGATTTAAAAAATTAATCATTTCCACCGGACGTTCAACCTCCCGCCTTTAAATGTTCGAAAAATAAGCACTTCTCCAGTAGCGTCCACAGGAAGAAGCCGTCCTGGCTTTGCCCCAGGAACAGAACCTCACTCCTTCCGACGGCCTGGCTGGCGAAATCAACCGCTTCCTGGGCTACCCGGCCCTAAGCTGGTAGCCGAATCGGATATTCAAATCATATCCTTAAATTTTATCTCCCACATGATAAGTGCCGAGCCTGGCAAAGTATCGACTATTTTCATTTATTTTTATAACCCTGTGACTATTGGTCAGGTTTTTTCAATTATAATAATAATTTTTGGAGTATTTATTTTGGAGAGTGTTAACATTAGATACATTTTATGCTATAATACCTCCTGAAACTATCCAGGAGGTAATCTCATGGAACTTTCGTGCAAGAGATGTGGCAGCACCTCGTTTGTCAAGCATGGCTTTGTGCGCG
>VGSW01000077.1 GCA_016874915.1 Deltaproteobacteria bacterium | reverse complement strand
AAAATACGGGGTGGTTTACGATCCCTTAAGGGATGAACTTTTTGAGGCCGTGAAAGGGCAGGGGGCCACCATGAACGGCCACCCCATTAGGGTATCCACCACGGACCGCCTGGACCGGGCGTTATTGGCCACGGGTTTCCCCTACGACATCCGGGAGCGCCTCCCCGAAACCCTGGCCCGGTTGGGCCGGATGTTGGGCGTGGCCCAGGGGGTGCGCCGGGCCGGGTCCGCGGCCCTGGACATGGCCTACGTGGCCTGCGGCCGCCTCGACGGCTTCTGGGAGGAAAATTTAAAGCCCTGGGACACCGCGGCGGGGTGCTTGTTGATTGAGGAGGCGGGGGGGAGGATAACGACTTTTAGCGGCGGGGATTATGATATTTATTCGCCGAATATTTTGGCGAGTAATGGAGTCTTGCATGAACAGTTGTTGTCAAAATTGAAAAAATGAAGGGAGAAGTTGAAGGGATTTGGAGGTGAAAAATCATCTTTCGCCTCCAAAAAATAGCAAGATGAATAGGAGCTTACAGAGTATTGGGTGGTGGGGCTCCCTTTTTTTCATAAGGAAATTAATTTTAAGCTATTTTTTTCATGGCATAGCAGGAAGGGATAGTAAGCAGGAACAAATTGATAATATTACAAATAATCGTCTTGCCATCTGATTATCACCTTGAATTGTTAAAATAAGTTATTTAAATTCTTTCTGTGCCTCCTTCAATTTGTCCTGTGCCTCTTTTAATTTGCGTTTTTCCTTCTCTTGTTCTTTGCGTTCACGTTCTGCCTCAGACTTTGATGACCACATGGAGACCGTTGTGTTTTTATCATAGGTATAGTCATAATATGTCACGAGTATTATAGTTTTGCTACCTCTCCAAACATAATGATAGGATTGATCAATAGGGTTTACCGGGCCAAAAATCCCAAAAAATGTATTCATTATTCTATTAAAATTATCTTTACCTTCCATCTCGATCTCTATGAATTCAAAGTCACCTTTTTCATTGAACCCATATTTAATGCTTGTTAAATTTGCATCACCCAGTTTGAGTTTATCTTCAATTTTATAATAAAAATCACAAGAACCCTTGCTTTCGTGTTCATCATATTTCATATTATGTTGCACGCATTTCATATCGGATAATGCGGAGATATGTGTTCCCCACTTTATACCTCTGAATCCTTCTGGCTCAGACCCAGATTTAAACTTACCCCCAGGTTTATCTTGTCCAAACCCTTCAATGGTTAAAAGGAAAAATAAGACCAAAAAAATCGTTATTATCTTTCGGATATTCATTCCCAAATTGCTCCTTTAATTCCGAATAACCCGAATAAGGAACTATATGGCTACAACGCTGGCGATCAACTTCCCATCCCAGTCTTTCAAATGCCTTTACGACACCCTTTGGCTTTAAAATCGGGATTGCCGCCATTCAACCTTCATCTCGATCTGGCGCGTGGAAACGGTCAAAGGCAATCCTTTCTCAGCGCGGACTTCCAGGCACGCTTTAATGGCTTCCTGAATATTCTTTTCCGCCTCGGCTTCTGTCTGCCCCTGGCTGACGCAGCCGGGGATGGATGGGCATTCAGCCACTGCCGTCTTCATCCTGAAATATCGTAACGAAAAACTTCACTATGTTGTCTCCCTGGTTAAAATAAATATGCCGCGAAAATATTGACAATCATTCCTGATTGGATTATACAATGATTCCAGGAAGAAAACGGCATGAAAATTTTTCATTCAAAAATCTCCTGGCTCTGGTGGCGCTCGTCCAACCCGTGAGGTGCGCCCACCGGCTTGTAGAATAATTTCGGGGCCCCTCACGGCAGGGGCCCCGGTTTTTTGGTAGAGAAAAACCGCGGCTCAGAGAAAAGGAGTCGCGGTTTTTTTTATCCGCAGAAAAAAATTTAACCGCCGATGACCGCCGATGAACACGGATAAAAGACAAATATATTTTTATCTGCGTCTATCTGCGTTAATCTGCGGTTAAATATTAATCTTGGGTTTTCTTTCGGAGCAGAACATGGTTTATCCCGACTTTGCCACCTTTACCGACATGGCCCGGCAGGGCAACCTCATCCCCGTCTATCGGGAAATCCTGGGGGACCTGGAGACCCCGGTGGCGGCCTACAAAAAGCTCCGGGGCGACGGCTGCTCGTTCCTCCTGGAAAGCGTGGAAGGCGGCGAAAAATGGGGCCGTTTCAGCTTCCTGGGGCTCAACCCGTCGCTCATGTTCCAGGTTCAGGGGGGCCGCATCACCCTACAGCGCCGGGGAGAGACCCAGACCTGGGAGGCCGGGACCGACCCTTTTTCCCATCTGCGCGAGCTTCTGGCCGATTTCCAGGCGGTGGCCACGCCGGGGCTGCCCCGGTTCTGGGGCGGCCTGGTGGGCTACCTGGGCTACGACATGGTGCGCTACATCGAGCGCCTGCCGGAGCTGACCCGGCCCACCGCCATCCCCGAGGCCCGCCTGCTCCTGGCGGACACTTTGCTCATCTTCGACAACCTGCGCCACACCATCAAGGTGGTGGCCCTGGCGCACCTGAACCCGGAAACGCCATTAAGGGACCGATACGACCGGGCGGTGGAGTCCATCAACGCCCTCATCGGGCGGCTGCGCCAGCCGGTGCCCGTGGTCGAGGCCCAATCCGCCGCGGGTAAGCTCTCCCTCACCAGTAACGTCACCCAGGAACGCTTCGAAGACATGGTGCGCTGGGCCAAGGAATACATCGCCGCGGGGGACGTCATCCAGGTGGTGCTGTCCCAGTGTTTCCGGGCGCCCCTGAGCCATGATTCCTTCGACCTGTACCGGGCCCTGCGCACCATCAACCCCTCGCCCTACATGTTTTACCTGGACCTGGCAGACGTGACGCTGGTGGGCGCGTCCCCGGAAATCCTGGTGCGCCTGGAGGAAGGCGAAATCACCTACCGCCCCATCGCCGGGACCCGGCCCCGGGGGGCCACCCCGGAAGAAGACCTGGCCCTGGAGGCGGAACTCCTGGCCGATCCCAAGGAACGGGCCGAACACCTCATGCTGGTGGACTTGGGCCGCAACGACGTGGGCCGGGTGGCCCAAATCGGCAGCGTCCGGGTGCCGGAGTTGTTCACCACCGAGCGCTACTCCCACGTCATGCACATCGTCTCCCAGGTGGAAGGGCGGCTGGCCCCGGGCCTGGACGGCCTGGACCTCCTCAAGTCCACTTTCCCCGCGGGCACGGTGGCCGGCGCGCCCAAGGTGCGGGCCATGGAAATCATCGAAGAGCTGGAACCCACCCGCCGGGGGCCGTACGCCGGCGCGGTGGGCTACCTGAGCTTCACCGGCAATCTGGACTTCTGCATCACCATCCGCAGCTTCACCATCCACGAGGGGCAGGTGTACCTCCAGGTGGGAGCCGGCATCGTGGCCGACTCGGACCCCTACCGGGAATACGAGGAAACGGTGAGTAAGGGGAAAGCTTTGATGCGGGCTCTGGAGCGGGCGGAGGAAGGGTTGGAGTGAATAAGCTGTCAGCTTTCCGCGGTCAGCTTTCAGCTATTAATGCTTGGTGATTAGCATCTTTTAATGCTATTGAATATTTTGGGAAATGCTTAAACTTCAAGCAAAAAAGTTTTGTCCAATCTTTTGCTGATAGCTGAAAGCTGATGGCTGATTGCTGCTCCCAAGGAGCAAATATGTTAGTAATGATAGATAATTACGACTCTTTCACCTACAACCTGGTCCAATATTTCGGCCAACTGGGAGTGGAAGTCCAGGTCTTCCGCAACGACCAGATAGACCTGGAAGGGATGGAAAGACTGAAACCCACCAGGCTGGTCATTTCCCCCGGCCCCTGCTCTCCCAACGAGGCGGGAATTTCCGTGGCCGCGATTCAGCATTTCGCCGGGAGGTTGCCCATCCTGGGGGTCTGTCTGGGCCACCAGGCCCTGGGCGCGGCCTTCGGGGGCCGGGTCATTCGGGCGCCCCGCCTGATGCACGGCAAGACCTCCCTCATCTACCACGACGGCCGGGACATTTTTCAGGGAATTCCCTCCCCCTTTGAAGCCACCCGCTATCATTCCCTCATAGTGGAGCGGGAAACCTTGCCCGATTGCCTCCAGGTTTCGGCCCAGACCGCGGTGGGGGAAATCATGGGCCTAAGGCACAAGCAGTTTGCGGTTTACGGGGTGCAGTTCCACCCTGAATCCATCCTCACCGCCGAAGGCATCAACATCTTGAGGAATTTTCTCATGCGCCAGCGGGGTTGAAGAAATGCCGGTTTTCGCTTTTCGGTCTTCGGTTTTCAGTTGATTATTGGTGGTTTTCGACTAATGCTGAATTATCTTTCCAATTAACGGGGCAAATCTGCCGGTTATCATGGCATAAGATGATAAAAAGTAAGCTCCGGGATTTTAATCACCAGGAAGGAAAAGATTTTGTCGGGATGGTCTATTTGGGGCCAATTTCTGCTGTTGGCGGGAGCCATCGCGTACTCGGGGGCCCAATTGTCCCGATACGGGGATATCCTGGCGGAGAAGACGGGCATGGGAAGAACCTGGCTGGGGCTGGTGGTTTTGGCTGCGGTGACTTCCCTGCCGGAATTGTCCACCGGCATCAGCGCGGTGCTGTGGGTGCACGTCCCCGACATCACGGTGGGCGACCTCCTGGGAGCCTGTGTTTTCAATTTGTTAATCCTGGCGGGGGTGGACCTGCTTCATCCTCCCGGTCCGGCGCTCACCGCGACGGATCGCGGCCACCTTCTCGGAGTCTCATTTGGAATTATTATGCTGGGAGTTACCGTTATGGGGCTGCTGCCGCCGCCCTCCCCGGTATCTCGCCTCGCCTTGGTGCACGTAGGCCTTAGCGCCCCGGTGCTGTGGTTCTGTTACCTGGTGGCCATGAGATCCATCTTTCGCTATCAGCGGCGGGAGCGGGCGGCATTTTTAGCCGAAGAAGAAGAAAAGCGGATTTATGACCATATAAGTTTTTCCAGGGCGTCATTAAAGTTTGGAATAAATGCCCTGGTGGTGGTGGCCGCGGGCGCCTGGCTGCCCCGGGTGGCCGAAGGCCTGGCCGGCCTCATGGGGTGGAACCTTTCCCTGGTAGGCACTATTTTCGTGGCCGCGGCTACCACTCTGCCGGAATTGGCGGTCACCGTGGGAGCTTTGAGATTAGGGGCCTTGGACCTGGCCGTGGGCAACCTTTTCGGCAGCAATCTCATTAATCTCGCCATCCTGGGATTAATGGATGTCCTTTATTTCCCAGGCCCATTATTGCAAGCGGTGGCCCCGGAACATGCCGCCACGGGGGTGCTGGCGATTATCATGACCGGAATAGCCGGCGCGGAACTGGTGTACCGGCCTCATAAAAAGCTGTTACGGTGGATGAGCGCCGGGGCGTTTTTCATGGCTTTTCTTTATGCGGCTTATATTTTCCTGAGCATAATGGCAAAGGGGTGATAACCCCGCGGCACAAGCAGAAAATTTTTCAGGGAAAGAGCAAGAATTGATGGACCCCAAAGTTTCCGATGACAATCCGGCCCAACCAGGCGCTCAGGCGGGGATGGAGACCGAAGAGCCCCCCGGGGAGAAAAAGCAATACGAAATCGACATTTTCCCGGACTGGTGCAAGGCCTGCGGCATCTGTGCGGCGTTCTGCCCCCGGCAGTGCATCACCCAAGACGCGGAAGGCCGGCCGGTGATCGCCGACCGGGAGCGTTGCACCGGCTGCCGCTGGTGCGAACTCCATTGCCCGGACTTTGCCATTTGCGTGAAGGAACTGGTGAGCAAAGAAGGCAAGCCTGAGGAAGCGGACTGAGATGAAAAGATTAACCACTAAGGCACTAAGGCACTAAGGCACAAAGATACACCAAGATTTTTCCATGGTCTCTTGCTGTTTCAGCAAGAGACCATGAAGGAATTTCTTAGTGAACCTTAGGTGTCTCTGTGTCTTGGTGGTAAATCTTTAAAAGGCAATGCTATGACATCTATCGGACAACCCCGTTTACTGCAAGGCAACGAGGCCGTGGTGGAAGGCGCCCTGGCCGCGGGCTGCCGCTTTTTCGCGGGCTACCCCATCACCCCGGCCACGGAGATCAGCGAAGCCATGTCCTGGCGCCTGCCCGGGGTGGATGGGACCTTCATCCAGATGGAAGACGAAATCGCCAGCCTGGGCGCGGTCATCGGCGCGTCGTTGGCCGGGGTCAAGTCCATGACCGCCACCAGCGGCCCGGGCTTTTCCCTGATGCAGGAAAACCTGGGTTTTGCAGTGGTGGCGGAAGTGCCCTGCGTCATTGTTAACGTCATGCGGGGGGGGCCCAGCACGGGCCAGCCCACCGCGGTGAGCCAGGGGGACGTGCAGCAGGCCCGGTGGGGCACCCACGGCGACCACCCCGTCATTGTCCTGGCCGCGGCCACCACCCTGGACTGCTTCCACCTCACGGTGAAGGCATTTAACTTCTCGGAGAGATACCGCACCCCGGTCATTCTCCTGCTGGATGAAGTGGTGGGCCACACCCGGGAGAAGATCATTTTGCCTCCGGCCCAGGAGATCCGGGTGGTGGACCGCCTCAAGCCCACCGTGCCCCCGGACTGGTACATCCCTTACGAGGACACCGCCTCCGGCGTTCCGGCCATGGGCACCTTCGGGGACGGCTACCGCTACCACGTCACCGGCCTCATCCACGACGTCCGGGGCTTTCCCACGGAGCGTCCTGATGAGATCGCGCCTTTCCTGAACCGGCTGTTCCGCAAGATCAACCAACACTTCGAGGATATCATGATGGTGGAGGAAGAACTCGCCGAGGACGCGGAAGTGCTGGTCATCGCCTACGGCTCCGTGGCCCGGTCCGCCAAACGGGCGGTAAAGGAGGCACGGGGCCGGGGCGTCAAGGCGGGTCTGCTGCAACTAGTCACCCTGTGGCCCTTCCCCCGGCCCCTGGTGGAGCCGCATCTGCGGAAGGTGCGGGCGGCGCTGGTTCCGGAAATGAACATGGGCCAAATGTCCCGGGAAGTAAAACGGGTGAACCAGGGGATGACTCGGATAGAGACCTTGAACCGGATTGATGGGAATCTGATTACGCCGGGGGAGATTTTGGAGAAGTTGGTTAAGCTATGAGGGACTGAGATGGAACTTTCCGAACTTATCAAGGCCAAGCGGAAAGAGATTTTGCGGTTGGCGGCCAAGCACGGCGCCATCAATGTCCGGATTTTCGGTTCCGTAGCCCGGGGGGAAGCGGGGCCGGCCAGTGACGTGGATTTTCTTGTGGATGTCGGAGGCCCCCGTTCCCCCTGGTTTCCCGCCGGCTTAATCGGTGACCTGGAAGAGTTATTGGGCTGTAAGGTAGATGTGGTCACCGAAAAAGCCCTGCACTGGTATGTCCGGGATCAGGTTCTCGAAGAGGCGGTGCCGTTGTGAAGCAGGACCGTTTCTATCTTATCTATATCAAGGAATGCATCGCGCGCGTCGAGGAATATACCGCGAATGGGAAAGATGCTTTTTTGGCTTCGCACCTCATTCAGGATGGCGTCTTGCGCAACCTGCATACGCTGTCGGAGTCAACCCAGCGTCTATCCAGCCGTTTGAAAGACACTTATCCTCATGTTCCATGGGCGGACATTGCCAGATTCAGAAATGTCCTGGTGCACGATTATCTTTCCATAGATCTTGAGCAAATTTGGGACAACATAAATATTGATTTACCCCCATTCAAAGAGCAAATAAATAAAATACTCACCGATCTGGGACATAGTTAGAAATGGAGGGCCTATTCGTAAATAACTCTAAGTTTCTCTCGTTCCCAAGCTGGAGCTTGGGAACGAGGATAGGTTAATCTTTATTAATCTGCGTTTATCGGCGTTCATCGGCGGTTAAAAATATCGGCGGGCGCGGAGGCCCGCCCCACCGAAAACCGAAAACCGAAAACAGAAAACAGGACTTTAAATGCCCGAAGTGACCCAACTCATCTACAAATACCTGCGCCATGAGAAAAAGTTCCCCCACGTCTGGTGTCCGGGGTGCGGCAACGGCATCGTCCTGGGGGCGCTCATTAGGGCCATTGACCGCACCGGCTTCACCAAGGACGACATTGTCATGGTCTCGGGCATCGGCTGTTCGGGGCGCATGAGCGTGTACGTGGACTTCAACACCCTCCACACCACCCACGGCCGGGCCTTGACCTTCGCCACCGGGGTCAAATTAGCCAACCCCAAGCTCCAGGTCATCGTGGTCATGGGGGACGGCGACGCCACCGCCATCGGGGGCAACCATTTCATCCACGCGGCCCGGCGCAACCTCAACCTCACGGCCATCATCATTAATAACAACGTCTATGGCATGACCGGGGGCCAGTATTCCCCCACCACCCCCTATGGGGCCCGCACCACCACATCTCTCTACGGCCACATCGAGCAGCCCTTCTCCATCGCCGAATTGGCAGTAACCGCGGGGGCCGCGTGGGTGGGGCGGGGCACGGTCTATCATGCCACGCTCCTGGATCAACTCATGGAGGCGGCCATCCATAAGCGGGGCTTCTCCGTGGTGGAGGTCATCAGCCACTGCCACACCCAGTTCGGCTTGAAAAACAAGATGGGCGGGCCGGTGGAAATGATGCAGATGCAAAAGGAAATGGCCGTCAGGGTGGAAAAGGCCAAGACCATGACCCCGGAAGAACTGAAGGATAAAATCACCATCGGGGTCTTGACCGACCGGGAACTGCCCATCTATACCCAGGAATACCGGCGCATCCGGGACGCGGCCAAGGCGGCAATGGGAGGAGGGTAAGATAAGAATTTGGGGGAGGGGGCTAAGGGCGCCCGCCCTTACCCCCTCCCCCCAAATCAACCAGGAGCAACAATGCCATATCGCTACGAAATCCGATTAGCCGGGTCAGGCGGCCAGGGCTTGATCCTGGCAGGGGTGATATTGGCCGAGGCCGCGGGCATTTATGACGGCAAGCACGTCTGTCAGACCCAGAGCTACGGCCCCGCGGCCCGAGGTGGGGCGTCCAAGGCCGAAGTGGTGATCAGCGACGAGGAAATCGATTATCCCCAGGCCATGCGGCCTGACGTGCTCCTGGCCATGAACCAGAAGTCCCTGGACATCTATCTTCATGATCTTAAACCGGAAGGCCTCCTCATCGTGGACGGCACTTTGGTCCAGGAGGTTCCCGTCACCGGGGCCGTGGCCATTCCTTTCACCCAGATTGCCCGCCAGGAATTGGGCCGGGAAGTGGTGGCCAACATCGTGGCCCTGGGGGCCTTGGCGGCCCTGACTAAAGCGGTGTCCCTCAAAAGCCTGGAGGCCGCGGTTCTGGGCCGGGTGCCGCCCCATACCCGGGAGTTGAACCAAAAAGCCCTGCAGGCCGGAGTCGACGCGGCCCGCCGCCTCATGCGTAAAGCAAAGAAACAGCTCATACCAGGAGAATAATGACCGATGTCTATAGCGCCAATCGGACTGCAGGAACTGGCCCTCATTATCATAATCATCGCCATTACCCTTTTTGCCTTTATCGCCGCGTGCGTGATATTCCTGAGAAGAACCAAGCCCCAGGCGATGGCTTTGGAAGCCATCAAGGTCCATGAACTCATATCTCTGATTATCTCCATCTGCTATTTCATCACCGTCTGCGTCACCCTGATTCTGTTAATCATTCAGAATCGCAATATCACCATGCAGACCAAGTTGTCCCTGGAATCATTGGAGGGCAACGTCTATGGCACGGTAATGAGCCAGGTCCTGGCCCAGGATGAACTTTTTATCAAGAATCCGGAAATGCGCCCCTATTTTTACCACGGCAAGGACTTAAGTCCGGACGATCCCCTGTACCACAAGGTCATGGGCGCCGCGGAATATCTTCTGGATTGTTATGATTCCCTGGAGAAGCAGTTGAAACATTATCCTCACCTGTGGATTCATGAAAAGAAGGGTTGGGAAGCCAACACCATCGACATGTTCGCCTGGAGCCCGGTATTGTGCCGGTATCTGGAGGCCAGCCGGGACTGGTACAGCGACAGCCTGTATGCCTTAAAGATGGCGGGGGAAAAGAAACGCCGGGAAGGATTTGTGAAGCAAAAATTTTCCATGGATTAGGCTGTTTCTTACCGGTGGGACCGGCCCCGAGGAGAAGTAAAAGGTCGGCCTGAAAGCGATGCCGTGGGCAAACTGACACAAATACTGATAATGATAATATTGTTTCTGGGCCGGTTGACGGGCGGGACTGCCCTGGCCCAGGGGCTGAGCCCCCAGGAGACCTGGGTGCTGCAGCAGGCGGCCGCGGGCCTCACCGCAGACCTTCAGGAAGGATTCGGGCCGGAGGAGAAGTCCCGCCAATTGCGGGGCCACTTTCTGGAAGCCCTACTCACCGGGGAACTGTCCGGGTTCAAGGCCCACCGCCGGGGAGTGTCCGTCAAAAACGCGGTCATCGCCGATTACGTCAACCTGAAGTCCGCGGAAGTCCCCCTGGCGGTGGAGCTCCATGCCTGCCGCTTTCCCGCCGGCCTGGATTTCAGTTACGCCCTGTTTAAAAAATCCCTGTCCCTGGACGGCTCCAAAGTCGAAAGCATGGCCCTGTTTAACGGCATGAAGGTGGAAAGCGACGCCTCCTTCAATAAGACCGAGTTTCAGGGCGGAGCCTTGGCGGCGGTGTATACGCAGTTTAAGTAAAAGCAGTCAGCAGTCAGCTAAGACCAAAGATTGGAAAGGGATCAAAAAGTAGGGGGGGCAACGTCCACCATGTAGTCGCAAGCTGTAGCTTGCGCAGGCTGAAGCCTGCGGCTTCCTATCGCGTAATTAACAAAGGAGTGGTGGCATGTTAAAAGAAGCCATCTACAAAGTCGTCACCCGGCAGGATTTGATGGAAGAGGAAATGGTCCGGGCCATGGAGATTATTATGACCGGGGAGGCCACCGAGGCCCAGATCGGGGCGTTTATCACGGCGCTTAGGATGAAGGGGGAGACGGTGGCGGAGATCACCGCCGCGGCCAAGGTAATGCGGGCCAAGGCCACCCGCATTCCCATCGGCGACGGGCTTATCGACCTCGATCGGGATGAAATCAACGTGGACTGGGAAACCGTGGTGGACACCTGCGGCACCGGCGGCGACGCCACCCAGACCTTTAACGTGTCCACCACCACCGCGTTCGTGGTGGCCGGCGCGGGGCTAAAGGTGGCCAAGCACGGCAACCGGGCGGTCTCATCCCGCTGCGGCTCCGCGGACGTCATCGAGGCCCTGGGGATTAATCTTTCTCTGACGCCGGATCAAGTGGCCTGGTGCATCCTGGAAGTGGGCATCGGCTTTCTCTTCGCGCCCCAGCTTCACGGGGCCATGCGCTTTGCCATCGGCCCCCGGCGGGAGATCGGCATCCGCACCATCTTCAATGTCCTGGGGCCGCTGACCAACCCCGCAGGGGCCAACGTTCAGGTGCTGGGAGTTTACGACGCCAACCTCACGGAGCCTCTGGCCCACGTGCTTAAAAACCTGGGGGGCAAGAGCGCGTTCGTGGTCTTCGGGGAAGGCTCCTTCGACGAAATCAGCATCACCGGCCCCACCCGGATGAGCCAACTTAAGGATGGTAAGGTGCGCACCTTTTCCATCCGGCCGGAGGATTTTGGGTTGAACCGGGCGACGCTGGCAGACATCAAGGGCGGTGACGTCTTTGAGAACGCCAAGATCGTGCGCAAAGTGCTGGAAGGGGAGGGGGGCCCCCGGGAGGACATGGTGGCCCTGAACGCGGCCGCGGCTTTCGTTGCCGCGGGCCTGGCGCCGGATTTTCCCGGGGGCATATCCCTGGCCCGGGAAGTTATCCGCTCCGGCAAGGCCCTGGCCAAGCTGGAAGCATTGATTGCCAAGAGCAAGAGCTTCGGGGCCAAGGAGTAAAGGTTTCAGGTTTCAGGTTTTAGGTTTCAAGGGAAATTAGGACGGGGCATGGCCCGCGGGAAGAAAAAACTTCTATGAATTTCCTGGCCAAAATTGTGGCGAAAAAGCTGGAAGACTCACGGCGGTTGTTTGAAGCGGGAGTCATCGAGGACTTCAAGGCCGCCCTGGCCCGGCGGCCGGCGCCCCTGAGTCTCAAGGCCGCCCTGGACGGCGCGCCCGGTCCGGCCATCATCGCCGAGGTGAAGCGGGCTTCGCCATCCAAGGGCGAATTCGCCATGCATTGGGACCCGGTGGAGTTGGCCTGCCTCTACCAGGACAATGGCGCCGCGGCCATTTCCGTGCTCACCGAGCCGCACTATTTTAAAGGAGACCCGGATTTCATCCGGCGGATGCGGCCGGTGATCCAGGTTCCCATCCTGCGCAAGGACTTTATCCTGGAGCCGGTGCAGGTCTATGAAACCGCGGCCCTGGGGGCCGACGCCCTGCTGCTCATCGTCCATCTCCTGGAGATGAGCAAACTCCGGGCCTTGCTGCTGCTGAGCCGTTCCCTGGGTCTGGAAGCCCTGGTGGAGGTCCACACCGAAGCGGAAATGAAAAATGCCCTGGCCGCGGGCGCCAGGGTCATCTGCATCAATTCCCGGGACTTGACCACGTTTAAGATGTACCCGGACCGGGCTCTGGAACTGGCCCCCCTGGCCCCCCCGGACGTGACCCTGGTGGCCGCCTCGGGACTGAAGACCCGGGCCGATATGGAGCGACTCCTAGCCGCGGGCATCAAGGGGTTTCTCATCGGCGAAACGTTGGTCGTGGCTGACGATCCTGCCGCGAAGTTGCGGGAGTTGCGAGGATTTTGAAGGAGGGCGAAGGGCAAAAGATTTACCACCAAGACACTAAGACACAAAGGTGCACCCAGAAAATATTTTAGTGGCGGGTGACCCGCCACTAAAAGAAATATCTTTGTGAATCTTGGTGTTCTTAGTGGCTTAGTGGTGAAAATATTTTCCGGCCTTCATTCCAAGAAGATAGTTATGGTACGAATCAAAATCTGCGGTATCACGAATTTAGAGGATGCTTTGCTGGCGGCGGAACTGGGCGCCCACGCCCTGGGGTTTATCTTTTATCCTAAAAGCCCCCGGAAGGTGGTCCCGGACACGGCCCGTCAAATTATTGTCCAATTGCCCCCCTTTGTCTTAACCGTGGGCGTTTTTGTGGACGAAGAGTTGGCCGCGGTTCGGGATTTGGCCGCGGGGGTGGGCCTGGACTGGATTCAGCTGCACGGCAGCGAGCCGCCGGATTACTGCCTCAGTCTGGAGCGCCGGGTCATTAAGGCTTTTCGCGTCCGGGATGAGTCTTCCCTGTCCGAAATGGAAAAATACCGCAACTCGGTCCAGGCTTTGCTCCTGGATGCTTATAAACCGGGCCAGGTGGGCGGCACCGGCGAAACCTTTAACTGGGATCTGGCCCGCCAGGCCCAACATTACGGCCCTATTATCCTGGCCGGGGGCCTGACCCCGGACAACGTGGCCCAGGCCATCCGCACCGCCCGACCCCAGGCGGTGGACGTGGGCAGCGGGGTGGAGGCCGGGCCGGGGAAGAAGGATCCGGAGAAACTAAGAAAATTCTTTGAAGCATTGAGAGAATTTCGATGTATTTGAATAAGGATTTATAAAATGCAATATAATGACAAAGTATTTATGAGTCAGTTTCCGATAGTAAAGAGGTTCATCTATCATTTAGTCTACTATAGAGAAATTTATAAAGTCTATAATAAACACAAGTTGCAATGTGAATTCTGGACCCATACTATAGACGCTCATCTTCTTCAAGCAGCAATACTCTGGTGTATGGTGTTCGGTTCTGATGGATGCAATCCTACTCACTGGAAAAATCTGTCAAAATCCAATTATGATGAGCTTAAAACAAGTTTCCGTAATGGACTCCCAGCCAACACTGGCTTAACTTTACATGAGTACCACCAATATTGGGAGAAAATGATAGAATTCCGTAACAAATACGCGGCACATCGTGAACTTAATTTTAACAAGCCTATCCCAAATTTCGATGTTGCTCTCAAAATTGCGTACTACTACGATAATTGGATTCGGGGAGTCATTTCTCCAGATATATTCGATGAGCCTCCTTTGCAGGAGTCGGCATCAAAGTTGAAGTTAAGAGTGGAACCACTTTTTGACGTTCTCCTTGGACATGCAAAGGAGAGTCAACAAAACTAGGAGGAAAATTTCTTGTTACCAAACAAACACGGCAGATACGGACAGTACGGCGGCCAATTTGTGCCCGAGACCTTGATGCCCGCGCTGTTGGAGTTGGAGGCGGCTTACCGCCAGATCAGCCGGGACCGGGAGTTCCGCCGGGAGCTGGCCTGGTATTTGAAAGAGTACGTGGGCCGGCCCACATCCCTCTATTTTGCCCGGCATCTGACGGAGGAGTTGGGCGGCCCCAAGATTTATCTCAAGCGGGAGGACCTGGCCCACACCGGCGCCCACAAAATCAACAACACCTTGGGGCAAGGGCTGTTGGCCCGGCGCATGGGCAAGGCCCGGCTCATCGCGGAGACGGGCGCCGGCCAGCACGGCGTGGCCACCGCCACGGTGGCCGCGCTCCTGGGCCTGGAGTGCGACATCTTCATGGGCACGGAAGACATCCGCCGCCAGCGCCTCAACGTCATCCGCATGAGGTTGCTGGGGGCCCGGGTGATCCCGGTGGAGTCGGGAAGCTGCACCTTGAAGGACGCCATGAACGAAGCCATCCGGGATTGGGTCACCCATGTGCGCCACACCCATTACGTCATCGGCTCGGTGGCCGGGCCGCATCCCTATCCCATGATCGTCCGGGACTTCCAGTCGGTTATCGGCCGGGAGGCCAGGGCGCAGGTCAAACGCCAGGAAGGTAAGCTGCCCCAATGCCTGGTGGCCTGCGTGGGCGGCGGCAGCAACGCCATGGGGCTTTTTCATCCTTTCCTTGACGACCCGGTGCGGTTCGTGGGGGTGGAGGCCGCAGGCCACGGCCTGGGAAGCGGCTTCCACTCCGCCACCCTGGTGGCCGGGACGCCGGGGGTCTTGCATGGAGCCTACAGTTATCTTTTGCAAGACGCCTGGGGCAATATCCTGGAAGCCCACTCCCTGGCCCCGGGCCTGGACTACCCCGGGGTGGGTCCGGAGCACAGCTTCTTTAAAGAATCGGGCCGGGCGGAGTATGTGTCGGTGACCGATGAGGAGGCCCTGGAGGGCTTCAAGCTCCTGTCCCGCACCGAGGGTATCTTGCCGGCCTTGGAGAGCGCCCATGCCGTGGCCTATCTCAAGACTCTGGCGCCCCAATACTCCCGGGACGATATCCTGATTGTCAATCTTTCCGGCCGGGGCGACAAAGACGTGGACGCGGTGGCCCAGGCGTTGGCGGTGTCCGGCGGCGCGGATTGAGGCAGGTTTCAGGTGTTAGGTTTTAGGTTTTAGGTTTCAGGTGTCAAGTTCAAAGTTCAAGGTTCAAAGTCCAGTAGCTAACTACTGAAACCGATCACTGATCACTGATTACTGAATAACGGGGGCGAATAGTGAACCGCATTGACGCGTTATTTCGAAAACTGAAACAACGGGGCGAAAAAGCCCTCATTCCTTATATCACCTGCGGCGACCCGGACCTGGATACCACCCGGGCGTTGGCCCTGGAGATGGCCGCCCGGGGCGCGGACCTGCTGGAGTTGGGCATTCCCTTCTCCGACCCGCTGGCGGATGGGCCTACTATCCAGGC
>VGSW01000076.1 GCA_016874915.1 Deltaproteobacteria bacterium | reverse complement strand
CCTGGCCGAGGGCGTCATCGCCGCGGTCAAAGAAGTTAAAGTCCAGGTGCCCATCATCATCCGCCTGGAAGGCACCAACGTGGAGGAAGGGCGAAAACTCCTGGCCGAGTCCGGCTTCACCTTCACCGTGGCCACCGATATGCGGGACGCCGCCCAGAAAGTGGCGGCCTTGGTGCAGTGATAGCGGTTTAGCGGTCTGGCGGGTTAGCGGGTTAGACACTAAATGCCGAACCGCCAAACACTTGAATATAATGAGCGGATTAGTAGGTCAACGGGTTAGCGGTTAAATGCCTAAAAGCCAAACCGCTGAACCGCCAAACCGCTAAACCGCTAAAGGGAGGAAAACATGGCGCGGCCTAAGATTACGGTTGTGGGCGCGGGCAATGTGGGAGCTACCGCCGCCCATTGGATAGCGGCTCGGGAGTTGGCCGATGTGGTGTTAGTGGACATCGTGGAAGGCATGCCCCAGGGAAAATCTCTGGATTTGATGCAGGCCCGGCCCATTTTCGGGTTCAACGTGGACGTGGTGGGGGCCAACGACTATGACGCCACCAAAGGCTCCCAGGTGGTCATCATCACTGCCGGCATCCCCCGCAAGCCCGGGATGAGCCGGGAGGATTTGATCAACACCAACAAAAACATCGTGGCCACGGTGACCAAGGAAGTGGTGTCCCGGTCGCCCAATGCCTTTCTCATCATCGTCAGCAATCCCCTGGACGCCATGTGTTACGTGGCGTACAAGGTGAGCGGCTTCCCCAAGAAGCGGGTCATGGGCATGGCCGGCATTCTGGACACCGCCCGGTACCGCTGCTTCATCGCCATGGAGCTCAAGGTGGCGGTGGACGAAATCCAGGCCATGGTTTTGGGGGGCCACGGCGACGAGATGGTGCCCCTGGTGAGCATGACCACCGTGTCTGGCGTGCCGCTGACGGAATTGATGTCCAAGAAGAAGATTGAAGCCCTGGTGCAGCGCACCGCCAAGGGGGGGGGCGAGATCGTGGCCCTGCTGAAGACCGGTTCCGCATACTATGCGCCCGCGGCCGGCGCGGTGCAGATGGCGGAAGCCATCTTGAAAAACCAGAAGCGGGTGGTGCCGGTGTCGGCCTACCTCACCGGCCAATACGGTCTCAATGACATCTTCTTCGGGGTGCCGGTGATTTTGGGGTCCAGCGGCGTGGAAAAGATCATCACCGTGAAGCTGAGCAAGGCGGAAGAGGCCAAGCTGAAAAATTCCGCCGACGCCGTGGCCAAGACCCGGGATTTGCTGGGGATGTAAGAGAAAGGTTTTAGGTTTCAGGTTTCGGGTTTCAGGTTTCAGAGTAGGGATGTTTTTTGCTGACACCTGACACCTAAAACCTGACACCTAAAACCTGCTCTGTGAACCATTGTAAGAAAAATTTTGACATTAAAATCAGAAATTGTCCTATTTTTAGTTCCCTCCCCTCCTGCCATAGTATCTTTAGGGTAAGTCTTTTGCCTCCCTTTTTTCCCGAAATGGAAGTATAATTAAAATTTTCACATGCTGTGCCCCCACCTTGGCACTGGCATTCCTTAAACTTATTTAGGGCAAGAATGGAGAGTTAGATGAACTGGCTTGTGCGTGCGTTCAGCACCTCGGTGGGCAAAAAGCAGCTCATGGCGGTGACCGGCATGCTGTTTCTGGTGTTCCTGGGAACCCACCTGCTGGGCAACCTGAGCATTTATGGAGGCAAAGAGGCCTTCAACGCCTATGCCCATGGCCTGCACCAACTGGGGAAAATCCTGGTGGTGGCGGAAATCGGCTTGGTGGTGTGCCTGGTGATTCATGTTTTTCTGGCGGTGTTATTGTTCTTGGAAAACCGCCGGGCACGGCCGGTAAAATACGCAGTGGACAAAAGCGGCGGCAACGGCCGCACCCTCTCCTCCGTGACCATGCCCTACACCGGGCTGCTCATCCTGGTGTTCGTCATCGTGCATCTGGCCGGGTTTTCCCACCATATCGTGGACCAGTCCCGCCGCACCATTTTCCAGATCGCCAGCAGCATTTTCGCCAGCCCCCTGGGTCTCATATTTTATGTCTTTTCCATGATCGTGGTGGCCCTGCACGTGCGCCACGGCCTGTGGAGCGCCTTCCAGTCCATCGGCCTCAACCACCCCAAGTATATGCCTTTCATCCGGGGGCTGAGCCTGGCCTATGCTATCCTAGTGGGGGTGGGGTTCGGCCTGCTGCCCATAGTGATCCGCTTTATGTCGTGAGGAGATGCCAAGAATGAAACTGGACAGCCAAATCCCGGGGGGGCCGCTGGAGACCAAGTGGGACCACCACCGCTTCGACCTGAAACTGGTCAACCCGGCCAACAAGCGCAAATACGACATCATCGTGGTGGGCACCGGCCTGGCCGGCGGCTCGGCCTGCGCCGCGCTGGCGGAACTGGGTTACAACGTCAAAGCCTTCTGCCTCCAGGACAGCCCCCGGCGGGCCCACTCCATCGCGGCCCAGGGCGGCATCAACGCGGCCAAGAACTACCCCAATGACGGGGACAGCATCTGGCGGCTCTTTTATGACACCATCAAAGGCGGCGATTTCCGGGCCCGGGAGGCCAATGTTCACCGCCTGGCCCAGGTGAGCAACCTCATCATCGACCACTGCGTGGCCCAGGGGATTCCCTTCGCCCGGGAATACGGGGGCCTGCTGGCCAACCGCTCCTTCGGCGGGGCCCAGGTCGCCCGGACCTTTTACGCCCGGGGGCAGACGGGCCAGCAGCTCCTGCTCTGCTGCTACCAGGGCATGATGCGCCAGGCGGCCGCGGGTCAGATCAGGATGTTTCCCCGCCGGGAAGTGCTGGAGTTGGTGCTGGTGAACGGCCAAGCCCGGGGCCTCGTGGTGCGAAACCTCCTGACCGGCGCCATGGAAAGCCACGCGGCCCACGCGGTGGTTTTCGCCACCGGGGGCTACGGCAATGTCTTTTACCTGTCCACCAATGGAACCGGCGGCAACGTGGGCGCGGCCTGGCGGGCTTACAAGAAAGGCGCCGGGTTCGCCAACCCCTGCTTCACCCAGATCCACCCCACCTGCATCCCGGTGCACGGCGCCTACCAGTCCAAGCTCACCCTGATGAGCGAGAGTCTTAGAAACGACGGCCGGGTCTGGGTCCCCAAGCAGCCGGGGGATACGCGGCCGCCCAACGAAATTCCCGAGTCGGAGCGGGACTACTACCTGGAGCGCATCTACCCCAGCTTCGGCAACCTGGCCCCCCGGGACATCTCCTCCCGGGCCGCCAAGCGCATGTGCGACGAAGGGAAGGGCGTCGGCCCCACAGGGCTGGCGGTTTACCTGGATTTTTCCGACGCCATCAAGCGGCTGGGCCGCAAAGAAATCGAAAGCCGCTACGGCAATCTCTTCCAGATGTACCACAAGATCGTGGACCAGGATCCCTACGAGGTCCCCATGATGATCTTCCCGGCGGTTCACTATACCATGGGCGGCCTGTGGGTGGACTACAATCTGATGAGCACCATCCCCGGGCTTTTTGTCCTGGGGGAGGCCAACTTCTCCGACCACGGGGCCAACCGGCTGGGGGCCAGCGCCCTGATGCAGGGCCTGGCCGACGGCTATTTCGTCATCCCTTACACCATGGGGGGCTATTTGGCCGGGGCCTCGTTTCCGGAGGTCAACACCTCCCATCCGGCCTTCAAGGAGGCCGAGGCCGAAGTCAAGACCCGGACGGAAGAGCTCCTGAGCATCAGAGGAAAACGCACCGCGGCCAGCTTTCACCGGGACCTGGGGCTGATCATGTGGGAATACGTGGGCATGGGCCGCAACGACGCGGGACTCATGAAGGCCCGGCGCCTCATCCAGGAACTGCGGGGCGAGTTCTGGGAAAACCTCCTCATCCCGGGCACGGACAAGGAGCTCAATCAGAATCTGGAGCGAGCCGGCCGGGTAGCGGATTTCTTGGAGTTCGCGGAATTGCTGGCCATCGACGCCCTGGCCCGGCGGGAATCCTGCGGCGGCCACTTCAACGAGGCCTTCCAGTACGAGGACGGCGAGCCCATGCGGGACGACGTAAACATGTGCCACGTGGGGGTGTGGGAATACGCCGGGGAAGGCAAGGAACCTGTCTTGCATACAGAGCCCCTGGTGTATGAGAATGTCAAGTTGGCGGTAAGGAGTTACAAATGAGCGGCAAGAGCCTCAACCTGACCCTTAAAGTCTGGCGCCAGAAAGGCCCCGAAGATAAAGGACATTTTGAAACTTGCCGGGCGGAAAACATTTCCACCGACGCCTCCTTTCTGGAGATGCTGGATATTATCAACGAGCAACTGGCGGTGGAGGGGAAAGAACCCATCGCGTTCGACCACGACTGCCGGGAAGGCATCTGCGGTATGTGCGGCTGCGTGGTGGATGGCCGCCCCCACGGGCCGGATAAGGAAACCACCCTGTGCCAGCTTCACATGCGGCGGTTTCCCGACGGCGCCACCCTGACCATCGAGCCTTACCGGGCCCGGGCCGTCCCGGTGATCAAAGACCTGGTAGTGGACCGGGGCGCCCTGGACTTCCTCATCCAGGCCGGGGGCTTTGTGTCAGTGAACACCGGCCAGGCCCCGGAGGCCAATTCTCTGCCCGCGGGCCGGGACGACGTGGAGCGGGCTATGGACGCGGCGGCCTGTATCGGCTGCGCGGCGTGCGTGGCCGCCTGCCCCAATGCTTCGGCTATGCTCTTTGTCAGCGCCAAGGTCTCGCACCTGGCCTTGCTGCCCCAGGGCAGCCCCGAAGCCGCCCGGCGGGCCTTGTCCATGGTGGCGGAGATGGACGCCCTGGGCTTCGGCAACTGCACCAACCACCGGGAATGCGAAGTGGAGTGCCCCAAGGGCATCACCATCGGCAACATCGCCCGCCTGAACCGGGAGTTCTTCAAAGCCGCGGTGGGCTCTTACGAACAGATTCCCGAAACCCCCATCTCCCGGCGGCCGTCCGGGACCGGGAGCGAAGAGTAACGAATTGATCTATCGACTAATGCTCTAATCCAAGAAAGAAAAAGGAAATAAACCATAAGCATCAGCCAGAGCCCCATTAATCAACCTGGGCACATAGGCGGTGCCCTGCTTTTGGCATAATAAAGAATTGTTTTTCTTCTGAAGATGGGCCAGGATTCCACGCTGGTTTAGATCGGCTCCGTTAAGGCTGACGTTGAAGTTGCCGGTCCGGTAACCTTATTTGCTTTGTCAGCGGGGACAATCCTAGCTTTTTTCATATTTTGATTGACAACTCGGTTAAAATATTGCACATTTGTTCAAAAATCACATATGTGCACCGAGGACCATCGCCAAATAGGGTTTGCCTGACCAACCGTACTCGAAAAACTGTCCGCCTCTTTTTCAAAAGCCTGCCAGGTCCCCGGCACGCGATATGCATTTGCAGATAGGAGGGCGATGGGAAGGTTTCGGGTTTTCGGGCGGCCGCGAGTACTTTCTCCGGCGCGTCATTCCAAAGCCTACCGTACACCAAAAGGATTTTAGGGGTTTTAACCTGATTAACAACTGTTAATTAGTTAGTTAATGTTAATCAGTGAAAGTGACTGGAGGTGAATAAATCATGAACGACGGGGCGCCTCCAATCTCTAATATTCGCCCGGCTTATGCCCTGCCGGAACGGCTGAGGCAGTACCATCTCCAGGTGTCCGCCTGTTATCAGTGCCGCAAGTGCTCCGGGGGTTGCCCCTTGACCTTTGCCATGGACCTGCTGCCGGATAGGGTGATCCGGTTGGCCCTGCTGGGGCAGGAGGACCTGGTGTTGAACTGCCGCACCATCTGGGTCTGCTCCTCCTGCGAGACCTGCACCACTCGCTGCTCCAACGGCATCGACATCGCCGCGGTCATGGACTGGCTGAAAGAGGAGGCTCTGAAGCGGGGCTTAACCACGCCCCAACCGGAGGTGGCGGCGTTCCAACGCTTATTCCTGGACAACATCCGGGCCGGGGGCGGCCGCCTGTCCGAAACCCGTTTGCTAGGGAATTTCACCCTGTTCAAGCTGCGGCGCGGTTTTAACTTTAAAGAACATTGGGCTAACGCCAAACTGGGTTATCAACTTTTCAAGCGGGGCCGTTTGAAGCTCCAGGGCGGGCCCAAACTCAAGGCCGAGGCCCGGCGGGAAGTGGAAAATATCTTTAACCGGTCGGGGTTCAAATCATGAAAGTCTCCTATTATCCCGGCTGTTCCCTGGAAGGCATCGCTCTGGACTACGCCGCGTCCATCGCCGGGGTGGCGCCTCTGGTGAATGTGGAACTGATGGAGCTGGAGGAATGGAACTGCTGCGGCGCCACTGCGGCCCACAGTATCAGCCATGCCCTGGCCCTGGATCTCCCGGCCCGGAACCTGGACCTGGCCCAACGGGCCGGACGGGACCTGGTGGCCCCCTGCGCCTTGTGCTATAACCGTCTCAAGGTGGCGGAAAAGGCCCGGGGCGGGCTCAAAGACATCAAGGTCTGGGATCTGCTGGAATTTATGACCCAGGATTCCTATCTGGGCGCCTTGTCAAAAAAAATGGTCCAGCCTCTTAAGGACCTGAAGGCCGTGGGCTATTACGGCTGTCTCATGGCCCGGCCCCCGGCGGTGACTAATAAAAAGGATTATGAAAATCCTCAGAATCTGGAAAACCTCTTAAAAGTCCTGGGGGCCACGCCCTTAGACTGGTCTTTCAAAACTGACTGCTGTGGCGCCGGGCTGGCGGTGGCCCGCCCGGACATCATTGACACCCTGGTGCAGCGCCTGTACGAACGGGCTTTGGCCGCGGGGGCCGAATGCTTCGTGGTCTCCTGCCAGATGTGCCAGGCCAACCTGGACCTGACCCAGGAACGCATCTCCAAAAAGTTCGGCAACAACTTCTATCTCCCCGTCTTTTATTTCACCGAGCTTATGGGCCTGGCCCTGGGCCACCCCCAGGTCAAGGACTGGCTGGCGCGGCATCTGGTGGACCCCATTCCCCTTCTTAAAAAAAAGGGCCTGATTTAATCACGGAGAATAAACGCGTCATATTGGTGTGGCAAAAATAAATTTGTAAAGATTTTCATTTATACCTGGCTAATTTATAACTAAACGATAGGGAATAGGGCCAGGCCCGAGTATCTCCCATGACTACTGGTGAAAGTAAAAAAATCGGCGCGGTGATGGTGGTGGGCGGCGGCGTCGCCGGCATCCAGGCCTCTCTGGACCTGGCCGAGGCCGGCTATTTTGTCTACCTGGTGGAAAAGGACCCCTGCATCGGCGGGGTCATGGCCCAACTGGACAAGACCTTCCCCACCAATGACTGCTCCATGTGCATCCTGTCTCCCAAGCTGGTGGAGTGCGGCCGGCACCGGAACATTGAGATTGTGGCCCCGGCCCAGGTGGTGGGGATCTCCGGGTTGCCGGGCCATTTTTCGGTGACGGTCAGGGAAAAGGCTCGTTATCTGGACGGCAAACGCTGCATGGGTTGCGGCTATTGCGCGGAGAAGTGCCCCAAAAAAGTGAAGGACGAATTCAACGAGGGGCTGAGCTTCCGCAAGGCCATTTATGTCCGTTATCCCCAGGGGGTGCCCCTGCAATACACCATCGACCGGGATCATTGCATCTATTTCCAAAAGGGGGGCAAGTGCCGAGCCTGCGAGAACTATTGCTTCGGCCAGATCATCGATTTCTGCCAGACCGACACGGAACGGCAGGTGGAAGTGGGAGCGGTGGTCCTGGCCCCGGGATTCAAAATTTTTGATGCCCGCCAGAAGCCGGAATATGGATATGGACGTTATCCCAACGTTATCACTTCATTGGAATTTGAGCGGTTGCTGTCCGCCACCGGGCCCCATGCCGGCCACGTCCTCCGGCCCAGTGACCATTTGGAGCCGAAGAAAATCGCCTGGATCCAGTGTGTCGGCTCCCGGGACCCCGCCTCCGGCCGGGAATACTGCTCTTCGGTGTGCTGCATGTATGCCACCAAGCAGGCCATAGTGGCCAAGGAGCACGATGGCCGGGTGGAGCCCACCATCTTTTACATCGACCTCCGGGCCCAGGGCAAGGGTTTCGACCGCTTTTACGAGCAGGCCCGGGAAGATTACGGAGTCCGCTATCTCCGCGCCATGATCTCCCGGGTGGCCCAGAACCCCCGCACCGACAACCTGGAACTCACCTATGTGGACAGCCAAGACCGGGTACAGACGGAGGAATTCGACCTGGTCGTGCTCTCCGTGGGCCTGATCCCCAGTCCCTCCGCCCTGGAGGCAGCCAAGACCCTGGGAATTGCCACCAATCAGTGGGGATTCGCGGAAAGCCCCGAGTTTGAACAGATCTACACCAATCGGGAGGGGATTTTCACCTGCGGGGTCTTTCAGGCTCCCAAAGATATCCCGGAGACCGTGGCCCAGGCCTCCGGCGCCGCCGCGGCCGCGTCCACCTGGCTGGCGGAAGTCCGGGGAACCATGATCACCAGGCCGGAATACCCCCCGGAGAAGGACGTCTATGGGGAAGAGCCGCGCATCGGCGTCTTTATCTGCCACTGCGGCATCAATATCGCCGGGGTGATCGACGTGGCCGCGGTGACGGAATATACCCGCGCCCTCCCCCACGTAGTCTTTGCCGACCATTTCACCTTCGTCTGCTCCGGCGACTCCCTGGACCGGATGCGCCAGGTGATCAAGGAGGCCAGACTCAACCGGGTGGTGGTGGCCGCCTGCACTCCCCGGACCCACGAGGACCTCTTCAAAGACAATCTGCGCCAGGCCGGGCTCAACAAGTATCTCTTCCGCATGGCCAACCTACGACATCAGGTTTCCTGGGTACACCGGGATAATCCGGAACTGGCCACCCAAAAAGCCAAGGAACTGGTGAAGATGAAGGTGGCCCGGGCGGCCCTGGTGGAATCCCTGAACGAAATCCCCATTCCGGTGGTGCAAAAGGCCCTGGTGGTGGGGGGCGGGCTGGCCGGTATGACCGCCGCCCAAACCATATACTATGCCGGTTATGACGTGTACCTGGTGGAAAAAGAGGCCGAATTGGGAGGAATGGCCCGCCAGGTGCACTACACTTTAGAGGGCTATGAGGTGCAACCTTACCTGGAGTACCTTATCGACCAGGTGGAAAACCGGCCTCGCATCAAGGTCCTGAAAAATACTCAAGTGAAAAGCTTCTCCGGCCACGTGGGGAGGTTTCGCAGCACCCTGGCAGGTCCGGAAGGCGAACAGGAGATCGAGTACGGCGCCGTAATTATCGCCACTGGCGGCATGGAATACCGGCCTACGGAATACCTTTACGGCCAGCACTCCCGGGTCTTCACCCAACTGGAGATGGAAAACTTCCTGGTTCAGGAAGCCAATATGCTCCCGGAAGAACCCGTGGTGGCCATGATCCAATGCGTGGGGTGCCGGGAGCCGGAACATCCTTATTGCAGCCGCCTCTGCTGCGGCAGCGCCATTAAAAACGCCTTGAAGATCAAGGAACTGCGCCCCCGGGCCAAAGTTTTCATATTGTATCAGGACATTCGCACCTTCGCGTTTAAGGAATGTTATTACAAACAAGCCCGGGAACTGGGAGTCCAGTTCATCCGTTATGAAATTGACCGGAAGCCCCAGGTGGAGCCGGCGGGGGAACGCCTGGAGGTGTCGGTTCAAGATCGGAACCTGAATGCCCCCGTCAGCCTGACCGCGGATTACCTGGTGCTCTCCGCCGCGGTGCGGCCCCACCCCGGGAGTCAGGAGATCCACCGCATCTTCAAGCTGCCCCTGGAGGCCGACGGCTTTTTCATGGAGGCCCATATAAAGTTGCGGCCCCTGGATTTTGCTTCCGACGGCATCTTCCTGTGCGGCCTGGCCCACGGTCCCAAGTACGCCGAGGAAAGCGTGTCCCAGGCCAATGGGGCCGCCGCCCGGGCCTTGAGAATCCTGGCCCAACAGGAAATCATGGTGGGGGGCGCGGTGGCCCGGGTGGTCAAAAGCCGCTGCGCCGAATGTCTCACCTGCGTGCGCGCCTGCCCTTACGGGGTGCCGGTTATCGATTACCACTCCCATGCCGCTTACATCGACCCGGCCAAGTGCCATGGCTGCGGCGTCTGCGTGGCTGAATGCCCCCACAAGGCCATCCAGCTCATGCACAACCGGGATGAGCAGGTGATGGCCGAGATCGCGGCCCTGGAAGACGCCGCGGCCGACGATCTCGCGGTGGAAGCCGCGGGTTAAACCCCGAATATCAATCCCTCATAAAATAACCCTTCCGGTGCGTTGCCAATATCGGAAGGGTTATTTTTTTCTAATAGCTAAGCAAATTTATCTATACAATTATTGTAAGAAAAAATTTGACATAAAAATCAGAAATTGTCTTATTTTCAGTTTCTTCCCTTCTGTCATAGTGAAATCGAGTAAATCAATGACCTCCTTTTATCCCGGTTTCCAAGCCTGGCTTGGGGACCGCGGTGGGTGCAAGGCTTTGTAAGAGCACAGGCGAGACGCCTGGGGCACCAAGGCTTATTCCAGGGCGGGGTGGCATCCCGGCGCCAGCAATACTTATTTTAAAGGAAAAGTTGGGTCCGCTACTGAAGATTCTGGTTTCTATTACTGGATGAATAATGGTGGCACAGATGGAAAATGCCTGTGTATCTGTGCTCCAAAACCCTGCCAGGGCCTGTGAGGTTACCCCAACTAAAAACCAAAAACTGAAAACTAAAAACTGTCTTTACGAGAGGTGAGCGCGATGAAGCACCTGGTGATTCTGGGTCATGGGGCCGGCGGCACCATGGTGGCCACCAAGATCCGCAAAAAACTGGACGAGTCCCAATGGCGGATCACCGTCATCGACCGGGACTGGCAGCACCATTATCAGCCGGGCTGGCTCTTTATCCCCTTTGGCATTTACACCCTGGAGGACTGCATCAAGCCCAAGGCGGATTTTGTCCCCAAAGGGGTCAACCTGGTGATGGATGAAGTCACCGAAATCGACCCCGCAAAGCAGCAGGTCAAAACCAAAAAGGGCCAGTACCACTACGACTGGCTGGTCATCGGCACCGGCTGTCGCATCATGCCCGGGGAAGTGGAGGGCATGACCGAAGATTGGCGGGGCAATATCCATGACTTCTACACCCCCGACGGCGCGGTGGCCCTGTATAAGAAATGGAAGTATTTCAACAAAGGCCGGGTGGTGCTCAACATCGCGGAGATGCCCATCAAGTGCCCGGTGGCCCCCCTGGAGTTCATCTTCATGGCCGACTGGTTTTTTACGGTGAACGGCGTTAGGGACCATGTGGAGCTGGAGTTGGTGACGCCTTTAGCCGGGGCCTTCACCAAGCCTGTAGCCTCCGCCATGCTGGGCAAGCTTTGTGAGCAAAAAAACATCAAGATCACCCCCAACTTCGACATTTCCCACGTCAACGCGGGCAAAAAGACCATCGAGTCCCACAAGGGGGAAGAGGTGGACTATGATCTGCTGGTGGCCGTTCCCCCCAACTTCGGCGCCCAGGTGGTCCTGGACAGCGGCCTGGGGGACCCCATGGGCTACGTCAATACCGATCCCTACACCTTGAAGGCCAAGGACTACCCCAACATCTACGTGGTGGGGGACGCCACCAACGTGCCCACTTCCAAGGCCGGGGCGGTGGCCCACTACGAATCGGACATCATCGTGGAGAACCTGGTGCGGGAAATCGACGGCCAGGAGCCCAAACCCGACTACGACGGCCACTCCACCTGCTTCATCGTCACCGGTTACGAAAAGGCCAGTCTCATCGACTTCAATTACACGGTGGAGCCGCTTCCCGGCAAATATCCCTTTCCGGGGCTGGGGCCCTTCACTCTCCTGGGCGAGTCTTACTTCAACTACTGGGGCAAGATGATGTTCAAGTGGGTTTACTACAACATGATGCTCAAGGGCCAGGAACTGCCCCTGGAGCCCCAGATGTTCATGGCCGGCAAGATGCTCAGCCATGTCTACCACGTGTACGGCTAAGGGAGGGTGAGCCATGGCCAAAAAAGCGCCGTCCAAGGAAGACCTGATCCTGGAACGCCTGGAACGTATGGAAGAAAAAGTGAACATGCTCGCCAAGGCCCAGGCGATCCGGGATGAACTCCGGGAAGATATGACCCCCCTCATCGGTCAAGCCTTCCGCATCCTCATGCAGGAATTGGGCGATGTGGAAACGGGCTTCCAGTTGGAAGACCTGTTTATCATGCTGAAACGGACCCTGCGCAGCATGCGCAATATCGCCTACGCCCTGGAGTCCATGGAAAACTTGATCGAGCTGTGGCAATGCATGGAGCCGCTCCTTAAAAGCACGGTGCCTAATCTCATCAACTATTTTGACAACCTGGAGCGCCGGGGGGTGTTCCGCACCTATGCCGCCATGCTGGAAGTCCGGGCCAAGGTGGCCACGGCTTATAAAACGGAGGAGATTGCGGCCATGGGCGAGGGCTTCGTCTCCATCCTGGGGATCTTGAAAAAGCTCTCCCACCCCGGCATGGTGGAATTTCTCAACCGGCTCATGGACATTCCCCTGGAGCTGCACCTGGAAGAGGTAAAGCCCGTCAGCACCCTGGGCCTCCTAAGTTCCCTGAACCGCAAGGAGACCCGGGAGGGCATCGCGGTGATGCTGGAACTCACCAAGGCCCTGGGGAAGCTCAAGGGCAACGGCAAGAACCGAGGTCAGTTGCCAGTGGCCAGTGGCCGGTGAGCAGTGAGCAGTGAGCAGTGTTTAGGGTGCGCCCCGCGCCCCAATTAAGGCATTTCAGGGTGGGGCAGGCCTCCGTGACTGCCCTGTCTAACATCCTCCAATGCGTCTCCTATAGGGCGATGGGCTGGCGCGCTGGACCCGTAGGGTGCGCACCGCGCTCCGGCTAATGGCTGACTTTTCTCATATGTCTGTCTTGGCGGGCACGGAGGCCCGCCCCACCATTTTTAACCTGTAAATGCCCCAGATATTCCCTATCTTGTGATTATCCTTTTGTAAAGATATACTTGAACTGGCAAGGATAGTGCCCCAATCTCACCCCACAGCCCAAAATGGTGAGCCGTGCCCACCCTGCATATGAGCGACGCGGACAAAACCAAAAAGCAGCTCCTGGAAGAGCTAACGGCCCTGCGGCGGCGGGTGGCCCGCCTGGAAGCCCAGGCCGAGGCGGTCCGCCGCGCTGAGGAGGCCCGGCAACAGGTCCACGGCGAGCTGGAACGGCGAATGGCGGAGCGCACTGCGGAACTTCTGAAAGCCAACGAGAAGCTCAAGCAGGAGATCGAAGACCGCAGGTGGGCCGAACACGAACTCAGCCGCACCAAGGAATATCTGGAAAACGTCATCGACAACTCCGTGGACGCCATCGGCATCGTGGACCGCCAGGGGCGCTTCCTCCTCTGGAACCGCCGGGCCGCGGAAATCTATGGCTACCGGTTTCACGAGCTGGAAGGCAAGCGGGCCTTCGAGCTTTACGCCGACCCCCAGGAACTGGAGCGCATGCTTACCCGGCTGCGCCAGGACGGGGTAGTACGGGAATATGAAATCCAGATGAAAAAGCGGGACGGCTCCATCGTCCCCATGGACATCTCCATCAGCCTGCTCAAAGACGAGCAGGGCCGCACCATCGGCAGCGTCTGCGTGGCCCGGGACATATCCGAACGCCGGAAGACGGAGCGGAAACTGAAGGAGGCCCAGGAGGAACTGAGCCGCTACTCCAAGGACCTGGAGCGCCAGATCCGGGAACGCACCAGCCAGATCGCCGGCATCCTCCGCTATACCCCCGCGGTGGTGTACATCAAGGATCAGGACGGCCGCTACAAACTGGTCAACTCCCGGTTCGAGGAACTGTTCGGCATTGCTAATGATAAAATTCGAGAGAAAACCGACTACGAAATTTTCCCCCTGGAAGTGGCCGACCGCTTCCGGGACAACGACCTCCAGGTGCTGAAGGAAAAGCGCCCCCTCAAGGTGGAAGAGCCTATTTATCAGGAGGATGGCATCCACACCTATCTTTCTGTCAAATTTCCCCTGTATGACGATCAGGGCAACGCCTCCGGGGTGTGCGGCATTTCCACGGACATCACCGAACTTAAGAAGGCCCAGAACCAGTTGCGCCTGCTTTCGGGGAGCATTATGGCCAGCCAGGAGAAGGAGCGCACCGCCATCGCCCGGGAGCTCCATGATGAGCTGGGACAGGTGCTCACTGCGCTCCGGCTGGACGCGGTATGGCTCAGCGAGCGCCTCAAAGACCGGGACCCCAGGGGTGCGGACCGCGCCTTGACCATGTGCGACCTCATTGATAAAACCATTGACGAGGTGCGGGGTCTGGCCACCCGGCTGCGCCCCGGCGTGCTGGACGACTTCGGCCTCATTGAGGCCCTGGGCTGGTATATCAAGGAATATTCCAAGCGCACCGGCATCACCTGTAACTTCAACCACGCCAACGTGCCCGAGGTGGACGGCGTGGTGGCCACCGCGGCCTACCGCATCGCCCAGGAAGCTCTCACCAACGTGGCCCGGCACTCCTTCGCCACCCAGGTGAACGTCACCCTGGAGGGGCAGGAGAGCATGCTGATTCTGGCGGTGGCGGACAATGGCCGGGGCTTCAACACCCGAGACTTGCGGGAATCGGAATCTTTGGGACTGGCGGGGATGCGGGAGCGGGCTAGCCTCCTGGGCGGCGTCCTGGAAATCCATTCCAACCCCTGGCGGGGCACCCTGGTGAGTTTCCGGCTGCCCATGGACAAATTAACCCTGGTAAAGGAGCACCCTGGTGATTCGGGTCTTGTTAGCCGACGACCATAGGATTGTGCGGGCCGGGTTGCGCCGGGTGGTGGAAGAATCCGGCGACATCGAGGTGGTGGCCGAAGCCGCCGACGGCCGGGAAGCCATCCAGCAGACTCACAACACCATGCCCGACGTGGCCGTCATCGACATCTCCATGCCGGGCCTGGACGGCCTGGAAGTCATCAGCCAGCTTCACCATTACTACCCCCAGCTGCCCATCCTCATCCTCAGCATGCATGAGGAAGAGCAGTACGTCATCCGGGCCATCTCCGCCGGGGCCAGGGGTTACATCACCAAGCGCTCCGCCCCGGAGCAGTTGGTGAAGGCCATTCGCAAGGTTTATGCCGGGGGACGCTACTTGAGCGACACCGCGGCCGAAACCCTGGCCCTGCACATGGCCAGCCCCAAAAGCCGCTCCCCCCTTGATTCGCTCTCCACCCGGGAGATCCAGGTGCTGCGCCACCTGGCCCTGGGCCACACGGTGCGGGAGATCGCCCAGGCCTACCACATCAGCACCAAGACCGTGGACACTTACCGCTTTAGGCTGCTCAAAAAACTCAACCTGCGCAACAACGCCGAACTCTCCCGCTTCGCCATCCAGAACCGGTTGGTTGAGCTATAGAAAAAAATTGAAAAAAGAGCATTCTATGGCTTTCAATCCTAATTGAAAACTTGACCGATGATTTGGGCTGATTTATTATCTTTTTAAAAAAATTTAATAAAGGCATTTCCTCCGAATCTGACAACCAAGGTTATTTGTAGGTGTTTAATTCGCAGAAGTGCATAAATTGCGCTACCACAACAATTAACCCCCCTGATGGCATATAACTATATGAGTATATTGACAAATGTCTTAATTGCGCTGGATTGTTATTACTCATTTAGGAGAAAAAAATGAGCCTAATGAGCGAATACATCAAAAAAATAGAAAAAGAAGGTTGGAC
>VGSW01000075.1 GCA_016874915.1 Deltaproteobacteria bacterium | reverse complement strand
CATGTTTGGTGTGTTTTTTCCCAAAATCACCTTAGCACGAGAACGCCTATGAAGCTTATATTTTTAAGAAACCACCCCTAAAAATGGACTTTTGCAAGAGGCTCATCGAGTCTTAATGAATCAGTAATTGGCCCCCAAGAGCGGGTAGTTTATTGGGCCTCCCTCCTCTCCCGAGGCTCGATTTTTTCAAAGGGGGTCCCGCGGCTAATAGGCAGCCGCTGGCAATGCTGCTTTATTTCACCAGGTCTTTGAGTTGTTTCCCCGGCTTAAATTTGACTACCTTGGTGGCGGGGATTTTAATGGGCTTGCCGGTCTGAGGGTTCCGGCCTTCCCGGGCTTTCCGTTCCGCCACCACGAAGGTGCCAAAGCCCGCCAGTGCCAGACGACCCTGGCCTTTCAAGGTCTCAGATACAATGCGAACCAGGCTGTTAACCGCCTTTTCCGCATCCACTTTTCTGATCTGGGCCTCTCCCGCCACCTGCGCAATGAGTTCTGCTTTGGTCATAGCCTTTTCTCCATTTCTCCTGGTTAACTGTTAGCTTCCTGTCCCCTGCAATACTACCGCAAATGCCGAAATCGCGTAACTCCGCTTGACCACCCCCCCTCACCCATTATTTGAAAACCTTGGCCAACAAAGCCGGTCACTCTCCAAATCAGCGCCAATCCCTTGATAGCACAATTGCCCAAGGCATGACAATAAAAAATATTGGCTTGAGCCTTATCCTGATTAAGTTTTATTTAGAGAATCTCTCTAATGGCAGCCAACCAGAGAACCGGTTTTTTTAACTCTTTATTTTTCCGGATTATTTTGGTCTTTTCCCTGGCTATCAGATTTTGGCGGATTTTTGGGAGCCATCTCCGGCGGCGACTGAAACGAAAAACCGCAACCAAGTTTATTTGGTTATCCGGCGCACCATTTTTACGGCCAGGCCTCCAAACACCAGGTGAGGCAAGATGACCGCCACCGCCATCGGCAGATGCCCGGCCTGCCCAAAAGAGAGGCAGAAACCGTAAAAGAGCCAGTACACGAACATCAGGGCCACCCCCATGGCCACCATGGCGGAGATGTGGATATCCTCATGGCGCAGGGCCAGGGCCAGGCCCAGGGTGATCAAGATAAAGGGGGCAAAGGCCTGGGAAAGACGGTTATAGAGGTCCAGACGGTAGGGGGTGGATTTGTATCCGTCCCGCTCCAGGCGCTGCACATAACGGTAAAGTTCCCCCACGTCCATCTCCGTCACCTTTTTTTCCAGTTCCGCAAAGTCCCCGGGGCGTTCGGTGAGTACAATATCCCGCTCCTGGAACCGCTCTCCCGTCTCTTCGCCTCCGGTGCTGAAAGTGTGGATCATCCCCTGATAAAACCGCCAATGGCCGCCCTGCCACTGGGCCCGGGCCGCGGAAATGATCTGCACCAGTTGGAAGCTCCGGTCGAAGAGGTAGATCTTGACCCCTTCCATAGTCTGAATATCTTTTTGAAATAACACGATGTTGTAAATGGCCTGGTCGCCTTTGTACCAGAAGTGCTGCATTTTGTGCAGGCTGGGGGGCGGCCTCTTGTTAATCTTGGTCTGCCAGAAAAAGGCGAGCCCTCCCTGGCTCCAGGGGACCAGGTAGAAATTGAGGGCCAACACCGTCACGGCCACCCCTGCGGTGATGAGATAGACAGATCGGGACAGCCGCAGAATATCCAGCCCGGAGGTGCGAATGGCCATGGTTTCATGGCGGCGGGACATGATCCCCAGGGCCAGCATAATCCCCAGCATCACCGCGGCGGGAAGAACCTGGCTCACCGCAAAGGGCACCTTGAACGAAACATAACGCAAAAAATCCAACATGCCCAGTTCGGCCCGGACCAGGCGGTCGATGCGCTCGAAAAAGTCCACGATGACAAAGAGGGAAACAAAGGCTATCAGGCTGAAGCTCAGGAGCTTGGCAAACTCCCGGGCCAGGTAAGCCTGAAGAATGCGGGGGCGAAGATAAGGGGCGGTCTCCATTTAGATGGTTTCCGGTTTTCGATTTTCGATTTTCGGTCTTTTCATATAGAATTTTCAGGTCGCCCTGGGCTGCTGAATGTTTGGATTACCCTTTTAATACTTGGAAATGAGTCATGGGCGGATATCATGTCTATATCAAAAAATCCCTTGCCTTTCACTTTAATTAAACGATTTGGGAGAAAGGCCAAAATAGGCGGGAAAAACCGCGCGGCGTTGAACCTTGACCGGAACCCAAAAACCGAAAGCAAAAAACCGAAAACTGAAAACTGAAAACCGCAAACGGTCTTTTAAATGCGTTTGGGTTTCCACCTCTCCATCGCCGGGTCCTTGACCCGGGCCATCACTGAGGCCCGCCTCCTGGGTTGCCAGGCCCTCCAGATCTTCGTCCAAAACCCCCGGTCCTGGAGGTGGCGGGAGGTTTCCCGGGAAGAGGTCCGGAACTTTGTCCAGGCCCGGCGCCAAGCCGGGGTGGGGCCATTGGTGGTGCACTTGAGTTACCTGCCCAATTTGGCCGCGGCCGATCCCCTGCTTTACCGGCGTTCCGTCCAGCGGTTCACTCAGGAACTGGCCCTGGCCCGGGACCTGGAAGCCGATTACCTGGTGGCCCACCCCGGCCACGGCCCCCTGGAGCCGGAAAGTTTCCTGCGGGTGGCCCAGGCCCTGGCCCAGGCAGTCGCCCAAGTGGGGCCCCGGCCCCTGGTGCTCCTGGAAAATACCGCGGGGCAGGGCCGGGAGCTGGGCCGGCAGCCGGCCCAACTCCAGCGGATCATGGACCTGAGCGGCGTCCCTCTGGGTCTATGCCTGGACACGGCCCACGCCTTTGGCGCGGGCTACGACCTGGCCCATCCCGGGGGGGCCTCCCGCCTGCTGGCCGAAATCGCCGCGGGTCCGGGATTAAGCGCTCTCAAGATGCTCCACCTCAATGACTCCAAGGCGCCCCTGGGTTCCGGGCGGGACCGCCACTGGCATTTGGGCCGGGGCGCCATCGGCCTGGAGGGTCTGGCCCAATTTTTCCGGCACCCCGCCCTCCAGGTGGAAGCCGCCATCATGGAAACCCCCCGGCGCCACCGGGCGGACGACTGGCACAATCTCCTGATGGCCCGGAGCCTGATGCCACCCCCGGCGCTTTTGCCCCGAAGCTGATGAGAGGTTTTTTCCTAGAAAAGAGGGCCGCGGATAAGTGAGGAGTTAACTCTTGCAAGAACTTAAAAACATTATTATAATTACTGACACCTAAATTTAACCCTACACCTCAGGAGGTAGACTATGCCTACCTATGTCTTTCAGTGTGACAAATGCGGAGAAGAGTTTACCCTGATCATCAGTCTGAAAGAATATGAAACGGGCAAGGTCACCTGCCCGAAGTGCAGTTCCCACGAAGTCAAGCAGCAGCTTACCTCCTTCACGGCCAAAACTTCCCGCAAAAGTTGACAACCCAGGCAGCGGAGCATCAGGGCCCGGAAATCTTAAGATCATCGCCCAAACCTCCTTAAATCCCCATTGCCAGAGGGGACTTAGTTTTTTCGATTATTGCCTTTGCTCCGAAAAGGGAAGCCCTGAGAGCTTAGAATAGAGAAAAATCTCTCTACTTCGAAATCGTCAACTAAAAAATTTGTGGCACAGGCCTCTGGCCTGTGGGCGCGTTTGTTCTCCCAAGCAACTTTGCCACAGGCTGGAAGCCTGTGCCACTCATGCCATTATCTTTTGTTTTTCATTTCAACAAGAAGCAGACCCCTTTGCAAAGGGCTCTTCCGGAATTAAAGTAAAATCGATTAATTTGAGACTGTTGCAATTACCCGAATTATCCCAAATTGTCACCCTGAGCGAAGCGAAGGGTCTAGATTCCTCTCCACCTACGGTGGCTCAGAATGACAAAAAATAACCTACTATTCCCATTTGGCGAACTTTTGCAACAGCCTCAATTTTTCAATCTCCAGTTTTTGTAAAAAATATTCCCTTAAAGGGTTGGGGGGAGGGGCAGGGTTCCCACGGGTTGGGAGACGCCGCCGCCGCCCCCCATCTCCCTTTCTCAAACTTCAAGGCCCCTGCCGCACCTTGACCCCCGTGGGGGTCAGATAAACGCTCACCGCGCCGTCCCGGGTAAAATGGAGAGGAGCCCTGGCCGGCCGTCTCCCGGCCTCTGCCGGGGCCTGCCGGGGGTTTCCGTAAACCACCGCCTGGTCCGGTTTAAACCGGTCCAACAGGGCGTCCCGGGCCGAATCCGGTAAGATTCCGGGGATGATCAAGACCTCCGCCCTTCTAGGCAGTCCCGCCCCGTCCCGGTCCTCCCAATGCCTTAAGGGGGGAATAACCAGCACCTGGCGGCCCTGATAGGTCAGAAGCAAGACAATGCCCTTTTCCTGGCCCAGGGAAAGAAAATTTAACCCCGCCTCCCCCAATGCCGCCGGAGGCTTGCCCCGCTCCAGGGACCGGGGAGCCTGCCCCCGGTCCCCCAGGAAATTCCACAACTCCCAATAAGCCGGTCCCGGCGCCCCCCGGCGGCCGCACCACCACCCATCCACCCGGAACTGCCGGGCCAGGGTGAGGAGTTCCCCGGCATTCTCCTGGGAAAGGCCCAGGGCCGCCACCTGGTCCAGATGGCGGAACTGGCGCCAGTGGCCGTAAGCCGGCAAGGCCCCCCGGCCGCTGCCGCTTTTTCCTCGCCAGGAAGGCTCCGGCGCGCTGAAAACCAGGCGTTCGCCCGAAGGGGCCACCGCGATGCCCGCCAAACCGCGTCGGGTATCCAGACAGGTGACTTCCAGGGCCTGGGACGGCCGCATCAGGGGAAGGGCCACCGTCGCCGTTAGAACCAGGGCCCCAATCCCTGCTCCGGTCCAGGTAAGATAGCTCCGCCGGGGATGAAATATCAGAAACACCGTCAGGTAAAAAAGGCATATCTGGACCCAGGTGGGCGCCGGCGCGATGATCGCGGCGCCCGGCAGGCGGGCCGCGCTGGAGACCGCGGTATAACCCAGCCACAAGGGGTATTTCCCCACGGTCAGCAGCGTCTGGGCCACCCACGTCAGGGAAAATGCCTGGGCAAAGACCGCGGCCTCCCCCAGGGGCAGGGCCAGGAGCAACACCAGAGGGATGGCCGCCACGTTGACCAGGATGCCCAGGATGGACACCACCTGAAAGTAGGCGGCCACCAGGGGCGCGGTGGCCAGGGACGCGGCCGCGGAGGCCCCCAACCATTCCTTCAGCCGGAACCAGACCCGGGAATACCACGTAAACTGGCCTCTCTCCGCGGCATCCCTCCCCACCCACCGGGGCACCAGATAAACGATGGCCGCCACTGCAGCAAAGGAGAGTTGAAAAGAAATGGAGAAGAGCCGCAGCGGGGACAGGGCCAGGATCACCAGCGCGGCCAGGGCCAGGGCGCTCCAAATCTCCCGGGGCCTTCCCAGAAAGACCACCAGCAGATAGGCCAGGACCATGATCTCGGCCCGCTGGGTGGAGGGCGACCCACCCGCCAACCAGGCATAGGCCGCCACGGAGGCCGCGGCCGCCAGGGTGGCCGCCTTCATGGCATTGAGGCGCAGCAGCAGCCAGGGGAAACGTCGCAAAGCCCAGAACACCAGGAAGTAAACCACCGCGGCCACCATGCTCAAGTGGAGCCCATTGACCACCAGGAGGTGGGAGGTGCCGGTCCGGGCCAAGGCCTGGCGGATCTCCGGGGTGATCTCCCCCTGGTCCCCCAGGAGCATGGCCAGGTAAATGGCCCCCAGGTCCGGCGGCAGTTCTTTCAAGAGGCGGCGGACGCCCCCCCGGAGGCGCTCCCGCAAAGGCGGCCGGCTGGCTGCCAGGAACACCAGGTCATCGGCATCCCTGAGGCGCACCTCCCGAAAGATGCCGTCCGCGGCCAGGAAACGGGCCCGGTCAAAGGTTCCGGGGTTTTTGAGCACCACCGGCTCCCGGAGCCTTCCCTGCAACACCAACTGGGCACCGGCGGTAGGGGGCTCCATGGGCGGGGTCAGCACCAGGACTTTGCCCGTCACCGGCTGCCAGTCCCGGCCACGGCGCCAGGCCTCGGCTTCCAGATAAAGCTGCACCCGGGCCCCCCCCGTTTTGCTGGGGTGGTAGAGGTAGCCACTCAGGGTGAGGACCTCATCCTGGGGGAGGTTGGAAACATGATGCGGGGGGAAAACCGGGTGCCGGGCCTGCTGGTAAAGGGCCATTCCCAACAGCCAGAAAAACAAAAGCGGCAGTAGCCGCGCCGGCCGCCGCACCGCAAAGATCAGGAGCATAGCGGCCAGCAGCGCCATAAGCCCGCCTAGCAGCCAGGGGAGGGGAAGGGTGAAGCCCCAGGCGGGGGCGGCGATGCCGGCCGCCAGGGCCAGTGTCGCCGGGGCCAAGGGCCGGGCCAATAGGGGGCGAATCTCCAGTGACGTCCTTGTCATGGGAGGGGTGGAAATCAGGGTTTAGCAGTCAGCTTTTCATCCGCCTGAAAAGATTTTTTCAGGAAAAACCGCAAGAAAAAACCGAAAATTCCTGATGGCATTATGAAACACTTGCAAGTAAAAGGGAAATTAATCTTGACAACCCGGTGATAATTTCCTTAAATTCCCAGGTATGCGGGGAAATTTCGTTTATACATGGTTTATGCTGAGCTTGCTCCTGTTGCCCGCGGCGGTCCAGGCCTCACCCCGGACCGCTTCGGACGGCACCCTGGTATTGGAGGGTGGCAGTTCCTCCAAGGCCAAATCCAGCGACACCCTCCATGATCTTCTCTCCCAGGAAGTTCAGGTCTTTATTTTCAACAGCAAGACCCGGGTCTGGCCCCAGGTGATTTATTCCGGGAAGTATTCCTACCGTTCCTGGAAACCCGGCCCCTGGAGACCCATCCCCCATCCCCAACTGGAGGCCCTGATTAAGAAGTACGCCGGACACCATGGGGTGGACCCCTCCCTGGTGCAGGCGGTGATGCGCCATGAGTCCGGGTTCAACGCCAACGCGGTGTCCCCCAAAGGCGCCCAGGGCCTGATGCAGCTTATGCCCGGCACCGCGGCCCTGATGGGGGTTAACAACCCCTTGGACCCGGAGCAGAACATCGCCGGAGGGGTGGGATATTTGCGCCGTTGCCTGGACCGTTTTGGACATAATGTTCCCTTAGCGGTGGCGGCCTATAACGCCGGCCCGGAAAGCGTGGCCCGTTACGGGACTGTTCCTCCCTATGCCGAGACCCAGACCTTCGTCCACAACGTCCTGGGCAGTTATTCGGGGGGGGTGCAGTGGAATGGGCAACTGCGCCCGCAAAAGAAAGCCACCGCCAACGGGAAAGGGGTAAAATCCCCCAACCAGCTCACCCGCCAGGTGGCCGTCAAAGCCGGCACTGCGGAAGAGGCCGCGGCCAAACCCCGTCCCCGGCCCAAGATTATCGAGGTACGGTCTTCCAAATCCAAGCTCCGGGCTTCCAGACCCGTGGATTAGGAAGATTAGGGAGCAGACCTGCATCACCCAAATTAAGACCTCTTCAAATTCCCTAAAAGCGCCGCCAACCCTATAAAATTTTAGTGGCACAGGCCTCTGGCCTGTGGGCCGATATGTTTTCCCAAGTGACTTCCCCACAGGCTGGAAGCCTGTGCCACTCGGGTAATGGTAATTTGCTTTTCTCTTCAGGAAAAGTTGGCGGTTTTCGCAGGTCTCAAGTTGGGTCAAACAGCTAATATTGCCTTGGACCATAGGGACGGGGTCTCCCCGCCCGAATATGAGTGTCATATAAAGAAGGCCCCATATCTTACGGGCGGGGAAACCCTGCCCCTACTTTTGGGGGCAATTTGAAGCTCTGACAAGCAGCCCCGGGGCCTTGCCCGGGGTGCAAATATTGAACCGCCCAGGGCGGCTGTTCTAAATTTCGCCCAGGCTGGGCCGCAGCCCCCTCGGCCAGAACCCGGGGCAGGACGTCGGGAGAGGCCACCGGAGAGGCGATCTTCTCCTCCCCCGGCTTGTCCTGGGCCGGGGCCGGCCCAGAAACGGCCCCCAGGAGCAGCAGGCCGCCCAGGATGGAGATTTGCAGGACCTTCAACGCGAACATTTATCCTCCATCAACCTTTCAGCCTAGCTGTCATTCATGGACCTTCAGCACGCCAAAGCAGTTTTCGATTATCGGTTATTGCCAGGACTGGCGGGCAGTGCCTATAAGGGCGACTTGGCGGATTCGCCCCCGCGCTTCTAAGTTCCCAAGTTTAACTTGGGAACAAGAAAGAAGTATTGGTGGCACAGGCTTTCCATCCTGTGCTATTGAATTTGAGTTTCTTGTTTTTTGACCAAGATTTTGCTTTCAAGCTACTTATTTAACAGAGGAATCAGATCATTTTTTCAGTTTGGTTGCGGCCTCAGGCCGCGATGTGCCACCATTTCAGAAAATAGAAATGCCAAATAGTCTAACATAAAAACTATATCCTTGTTTTTTACTTCAAGTTGAGTAGATTCATATATTGAACTTTGCGCTTGGGCGCCTTGGTCCGACAGGAAAATTAAACTCAAGGCGTCCAGGCTCCCAGGCCGTGCCAACCCATGAAAGAGCCGTCCCGCCTCTTTAAAATCGCCCAACCCCTGCTCCGGCCCCCG
This sequence comes from Deltaproteobacteria bacterium, assembly GCA_016874915.1. Classification (GTDB taxonomy): domain Bacteria; phylum Desulfobacterota; class Desulfobaccia; order Desulfobaccales; family 0-14-0-80-60-11; genus VGSO01. The sequence continues at coordinate 7,108 of VGSW01000075.1, read as the reverse complement.
GCCTGGGGTGATGTGGTGGTCTTTTTAGGGTTGGGGACCCTCCTTTATCTGGCCATCCGCTTGGGCATGGGCGCGCCGGAGGTGATTCAAGGGCCGGAGATTAACCTCTCTCCCGGGGTGCTGCCCTATTACGTGGGTCTTTCCCTGGGCCGCATGTTTTGTGCTTATGTGCTGTCCATGGTCTTTTCCATGGTATTCGGTTACTTAGCCGCCAAGAATCAAACCGCGGAGAAGTTTCTCTTACCCTTGCTGGACGTTCTGCAGAGCGTGCCGCTTCTTTCCTTTTTGCCGGTGGTGTTCCTGAGCACTGCCGCGGTCCTGCCCTTGCACCTAGCGCTGGAGTTGTCGTCCATCGTGCTCATCTTTACCAGCCAGGCCTGGAATATCGCGTTTGCCTGGTACCAGTCCCTAACCACCATCCCCCGGGAACTGCGCCTCACCAGCACCATGTTCCGGTTTTCCACCTGGCTGCGGTTCAAAACCCTGGAACTGCCCTTTGCCGCCATCACCCTCATCTGGAACAGCATGGCCAGTTGGGCCGGGGGCTGGTTCTTTCTCATGGCCTCGGAGATGTTCACCGCGGGAGAGCGCAATTTCCGGCTGCCGGGGTTGGGCTCCTATTTGCAGGAAGCGGCCAATCAAGGGAACCTGCAGGCCGTTATGTATGGATTGGGAGCTTTGGTGCTGACTATTTTAGCCCTGGACCAGTTCATCTGGCGACCGCTCCTGGCCTGGTCCGACCGCTTTAAGATGCAGTTTGTGGAAAGTGAGAATCCCCCCACCTCATGGTTTTACAACGCGTTGCGCAGTTCCCGCATGTTTGCCGCGATTTACGAAAATATTCTGAAGCCCGTCTCCATTAAACTGGACCCAATGCTGCTGCGTCTTTCCCCGGGGCTGGAATACCCCTTGGGGGAGCGCCGCGCCCGAGCGTGGCCTCGATATTTGCTGGCTGCCGCGGCCCTGCTGGCCCTGGCGGTGCTGCTGTATGAAGCCTACCAGGGAGGGCGGCTGCTGATGGGGGTGTCCTTAGGCCAGTGGGGCGATATCGGCATCGGCCTGGTGGCCACTCAACTCCGGGTGCTGGCCGCCCTCCTCATCGCCCTGGCCTGGACCATCCCGGCGGGAGTGCTCATCGGCACCAGCCCCCGGCTGGCCAACTGGCTGCAGCCCCTGGTGCAGGTGACGGCGTCCATCCCCGCCACCGCCCTGTTTCCAGTGCTCCTCCTCCTGGTGGTGCACCTGCCGGGGGAATTGGACCTGGCCGCGGTCCTCTTGATGCTCCTGGGCACCCAGTGGTACCTTTTGTTCAACATCATTGCCGGGGCCTCGGCCATTCCCCAGGACTTGAAATATACCACCGCCCTGTTACAATTAGGCCGCTGGGAACGCTGGAAGACTCTATTCCTGCCGGCCCTGTTCCCTTATGCGGTCACCGGCGCCATCGCCGCGGCCGGAGGCGCTTGGAACGCCAGCATTGTCTCGGAATACACCCAGTTCGGCGGCCGGGTCCTCACCACCACCGGCATCGGCGCCATTATTGCCCAGGCCACCGCGGAGGGCGACTATCCCCAGGTGCTGGCGGCCACCCTGGCCCTCATTGTCACGGTGTGCACCCTGAACCGCCTGGTGTGGCGCCGTCTTTATAACTTAGCCGAAGAACGCTACCGGTTTTAGTTATGTCTGAAAACAGCTATTTGATGGAACTCAAGAATGTCAGCCAGGTTTACGGGAGTGGCGACCGCCGCTTCACCGCCATCAAGGACTTCAACTTCACCTTGAGCGAAGGGGAGTTCGCCGCGCTTTTAGGGCCCACCGGCTGCGGCAAGAGCACCCTCTTGCGCATCATCACCGGTCTCCAACCCCCCACTTCCGGCCGGGTGTTGTATCGGGGTAAGAATCTGTCGGGAGTCAATCCCCACGCCACCATCGTGTTCCAGACCTTTGCCCTGTTTCCCTGGCTGACGGTGCAGGAAAACGTGGAAGTGGCCCTGCGGGCCCGGGGGGTGCCCGCCAAGGTCCGGTCGGCCCGGGCTCTGGACCTACTGGACCGGGTGGGGCTGGACGGCTTTGAAACCGCCTACCCCCGGGAACTTTCCGGGGGCATGCTGCAGAAAGTGGGCTTTGCCCGGGCCATGGCGGTGGAGCCGGAGTTGCTGTGCCTGGATGAGCCTTTCTCCGCCCTAGACGTCCTCAGCGCCGAGGCCCTGCGAGGGGAGCTGCTGGAGCTGTGGACCCACGGCAAAATCCCCACCCGGGCCATCCTCATAGTCACCCACAACATCGAAGAAGCGGTGTTCATGGCCGACCGCATCGTAGTCATGGAAAAGGACCCGGGCCGGGTGATATTGGACCTTAAAGTGGAGCTCCCCCACCCCCGGCAGCGCAAGCATTCCCAGTTCCTGGAGGTGGTGGACCGGGTCTATGCCATCTTAGCCGGACAGACCCAGCCGGAGCACGTGGAACTGGGCACCGCGCCGGGCGAACCGGGGCGAACCCGGGGACTGCCCCACATCACCATCAACGATTTGACCGGCATGCTGGAGCACTTGAACGACATGCCGGCCCACCGGGCCGACATTTACCGGCTGGTGGATGAGCTCAAAATCAACTCCGACTACCTCCTGAGCCTCATCGAGGCCGCGGAGCTTTTGGGGTTCTCCACCATCGCCCACGGCGACATCTACCTCACGGTGCTGGGGGAGACCTTTGCGGAAGCCGGAATCCTGGGCCGCAAGGGCATCTTTGCCGCGCGCATCCGCCGCCTGCCCCTGTTCAAATGGCTCACGGCCCTGCTCAAAGCCACGGATAAAAAGCAGTTGGAATGGGACGTGGTGCAAACCGCCCTGGAACTGGAGTTCCACGAGGAAGAGGCCGAGCGCCAGTTGGACACCGCCATTGACTGGGGCCGTTACGCGGAAATCATCTCCTACGACGACTCCAGCCAAGTGCTGTACCTGGAGCCCGCGGCCTGAAAAGACGGTTTTCGGTGCAAAGATTCAGATGGTGGGGCGGGCCTTCGTGCCTGTCAAACTTTGGCCCCATGCAATACACTGGCATGAACATTGCCGCTTTTCTCATAAAAGCGCCCCGATGGCTCGCCGGTCCACGCAACTTCCGGGGGATCCGCCGGGGCGCCCCTCCAGAAACTTCGGCACAAGCCTCCACCGCGTTCCACTAAAATCTCCAAGGCAAACGGAAACCGAAAACCGCTTTTAAGCCGCGGCGGGTTCCCAGAGGAAGGATTGGAACCAGGAGTGGGGTTTTTCCTTGTCTCGCGGAGAAGGGACCCAGACCCTCCAGGCCTTCTCCTGGCCTACCAGGTGTTCCAGGAAGCGCAAATGGAAGGCGTGGCTGCCCAGGGCCACTTCCACCCGGCCCAACAAGGGCAGGCCCAGGAGAGCCAGGTCGCCCACCGCGTCCAGGATCTTGTGGCGCACGCACTCTTCGGGGAACCGAAAGCCTTCGGGGTTCAAAACGCGGTTATCGTCCAGGACCACCGCGTTGTCCAGGGAGCCGCCCAGGGCCAGGCCCCTGGACTGGAGGTACTCCACTTCCTGGAGAAACCCGAAGGTCCGGGCCGGGGCGATCTCGCCCCGGAAACTCTCGGCCCGAAGGGCCACCGTGAACTTCTGGGTCCGGATCAGGGGGTGGGGAAAATCGATGGAGTAAGTGATGCGGGGCTCTCCCGGAGATACCCGCATCCACCGGTCCCCCTCCCGGAGCTCCACCGCCCGCTGAATTAAGAAATAGGCCCGGGGCCAGGGGAGGGTTCGCAGCCCGGTTTCGGCGAGGAGCCGGGTCAGGGGCGCGGCGCTGCCATCCATGATGGGCATCTCCGGCCCTTCCACGGCGATCAGGGCATTGTCCACCCCCAGGCCCCCCAAGGCGGCCAGGAAGTGTTCCACGGTGGTGATGGTGGCTTCCCCTTGGGCCAGGGTGGTGGCCCGGGTGGTGTCCGTCACCCGGGTGTAGTGGGCCTTGATCTGGGGCTTACCCGGCAGGTCGGCCCGGACGAATCTCAGGCCCTGGTTGGCCGGCGCCGGATAAATGACCACCTTGACGGGCTTGCCGCCGTGGAGGCCGATGCCTTCAAAATGAAGGGGCTGGGCTAGAGTTTTTTGCCACATTTGGTACTTACCTTGCAAAGCCTATACCAGGCTATCGAGTTAGATAAACAATGGGCGGAGTTGCTAACTCCTTGGGGTGGTTGAGTTTTTTCATACTATCAAAATTGATGCCTGGTTGACAAGTCCAAACTGTGGCAAAAAAGCCACAAATTGCCTGACATTGTGGTGAAATTGCCAATTAATGTCGGTGCCCACGGCACCATCTTAGCGGCTTATTCAGTAAGGCATAGCTTGGCGGGCACGGGAGGCCGCCCCACCAACCCAACGGGGGCCTGCCGCCGGTGTAAGGCGCAGGCTGAAGCCTGCGGCTACATTTTCTTGGATGGCTTCAGCCCCTTACGGCCTTTTACCTTAAGAATTATTCCACCTCCCGGGGCGGGTACTGCACCCCGGCCCACCAATGGGGGTCCAAATCGGGGAAGATGTGGTCTCGCTCCTGACAGAATTCCAGGAAATTCCAGTCCTCCGGCGGCAGGTTCCGGTCCGCGGCGTAACGCCGGGCCATGTCCGACAAGCGCCGGAAGTCGTCATAATGGACCACCAACCGCAACTCGGCGTAATCCCGGGCGCTGAAGGTGCTGATGAGAAACTGCCAGTCCGAGGCTTCCAGGAGGAAGAGCGACCGGCCGCACTGTTTGAGGAGGTCCTGGAGACGGGGGTCCGGGTCTCCGGCGTAACTCCGGGCCAGGTCTTCCATCTCCTTTTCCGCGGGGTAGATGTGGCGCCAGGTCCAGTCGTTCATTTCATTGAGCCAGATCCAGTGGTAGCCTCCTTCGCCCCAGGAGCCTTCGGGCAGGGAGATGACCGCCTGGGGGGTGAAGGTTTCCAGGAGCTGGCTGCCGCTGGCCGGGCGGACCTGGGTGTGGGTGTGCATGCGGTGCAGGACCTGATAGAGCCACTCGGGGCCTTCGAACCACCAGTGGCCCAGGAGTTCGGTGTCGTAAGGGGCCACCACCAGGCCGGGCCGGCCCTGGGCGGCCCGGAAGTCGGCCAGGAGGCCGGCTACCAGGGAAACAAAGTGGTCCGCCTGAGCGTTGATTCGCTCCGGCACCCATTGAGGGTGGTAGGGGGCCTTGTCCGCCAGGTCGGCCTTGGCGGAGGTGACCCGCCAGTAGCGCAGGCCCCCGGGAAAGCGTTTCTTGTGAAAATCCAGATAATTGCCCTCGCCGGGGTAACCCCATTCGCCGCTCCAGACCTGGAGGCCGGTTTTGGGGTCCCGGGTGAACACGGCCACCGGGCGTTTGGTCTCCGGAGCCGAACTTACCAGGTAAATCTGGTAGGGGGATTTCTCCTCCTCTTCGGGCCGTTCCTGGTATTGGGCCGCAAACCGGGCCCAGAGACGCTCCAGGGCCTCGAAGCGGTCTTTATAAACGCCAATGGCCTTGCCCCCTTTTAAGAGGTGGGAGTCAATGATGAAATAGCTAAGACCGTTTTCCGACAGGAACTCCTCCACGCCCTTGCGCAGGACGGGAGGCCCGGGCATATCGGCTAGGGGCGCGGCCCACATATACCGGGGGCGGTAAGCGCACTCCGGCACCCAGAAACCCCGGGGGTCCCGGCCGAAGTGGCGCCGGTAGGCAGCCACCCCCTGCTTCACCTGAGCCTGCACCGCGGTGTCCCGGCCCAGCAGGGGGAGGTAGCCGTGGGTGGCGGCGGAAGTGATGACCTCCAGCATCCCGGCCTCCATGAGACGCCGAAACGCGCCCAACAGGTCTTCCTTAAAGTCTTCCACGAACGCCTGTTTAAGCCCCTCATGGTGGTCTTTCCACATCTGGGCCACCCCGACGAAATGGGTTTCCCCCAGCTTGCGGAAAGTGGCCAGGTCCTCCTGGGCCGCGTCGATTTTATTGTTTAGGTAGTCCTTGAACTCCTGTCGGAACACGGGGGAGGCCAGCATCTCCGCCAGGATGGGGGTGATGCCCAAGGTGACCCCCGAGGGGCGGCCTTCCGCAGCCAGGCGGTTGAATGCCTGGAGCAGCGGAATGTAAGACTCGGCCGCGGCCTCGTTGAGCCAATCCATGCCGTGGGGCCACCGTCCGTGGCCGATGACGTAAGGAAGATGGGAATGGAGCACAAAGGTGAAGTAGCCGATGGGTTCGGACATGGGGAACTCCAGTTTTTATTTATAGTTTTCAGTTTTCTTGAATAACTTAAAGTTATTAAGAGCAAAAAAGATACCGCCATTTAATCGTATTTAGCCGTTTCGATATGGAGACTTTTTTACACTGAAAACTGATGCCCCGGTAAAAAGTCAGGCGGCCATTTTTAACTCAACTGGGTCGCAAAATGCCACCGGGACGAAAAAATAATTGATCGCGTTGCCGAACGCCGCTCTTTGACACGAGAAATAAGCCAAGAAAAGCGGGATTTGCTGCCCGGGAAGCGGCCTTGGCGGGGGTCATGACGGCGAATCATGATTTTTGATTAACCCTTTGATTTTTCAGCTAAATATGCCATAAAGACTACCAGCCGGCAAGATTAAAATACCATAATCTCAAATTATTTCAAATAATTAACTAAGATTGTCTTTTTACGAATCCATCAAATCTTATTTACAAAATATCACAACCGGATTAAAAACCAAAAATTTTTCCATTATCAGGTATGTGCTTAATTGCAAAGCAATTGAACATGAGCCTTCGGCTCACCCATAAACCATGGAAATGTAAAACAGCCGCCCCCGGCTGTTCTTGGGTACCCAGTTGGATGTCAGGCTTAGCAAACTTATTCCGGGCGGCAAAGTTTGGCGGGCACAGAGGCCCGCTCCACCCAGCAGAGTGCCCCGGCAGGGCGCCCCAGCGCAGGCTGAAGCCTGCGGCTACATTTTCAAGGCAGTCATTCATGAGCCGCCGGCTCACCCATAAATTATGAAAAGTTTTAGAGACATGCTAATCTGATTTTGCCGACGATGGCTGAAGGTCGTAGTTCAGTGATGCTTTGAGCTCGCAGGGCAGTCTGACCCGGACATCGCCACGAAC
>VGSW01000074.1 GCA_016874915.1 Deltaproteobacteria bacterium | reverse complement strand
AATGGCTCCTCCTGGCCATTGCCTGGGAGCTGGCATTGGTGGCCATATTGGTCCAGTTTCCCACAGTCCGCCAGGCCTTTGGCATACAAATGCCCTCCATCTCTGATTTGGGGATGATACTCGGCTTCGGGGTGGTCGTATTCATCTCCATGGAAGTTATGAAGGCGTTCCTGAGAAGGAAAATGGCGTAAGGGAATAGGATGGCAGGGTAGATTCTGAATGACTAATTGAGTCAGGCAAGTCGAAAAATTGTTTCAGCCTTTTGCCGCCCCTGATTGCCCGGCAGATTCCCCGGGTCAAACTCCACACCCACGTTCTGCCCCGGGTTATCGGCTGAAAGCCCGCGCGGTCATCCTGTCCCAAAAACCGAAGACCGAAAACCATCAATTATCCCAGGACTGGGGCTTGGACTTTTTCTTCTCGGACTTAGCGCTCTTTTTGGCCAGTTTCTGACCATCCGCGGGTTTGGGCGGGGCTTGCTTATAAATGGTGTAAAGCGCCCCCTTCTTCTGCAGTTCCGCCAGCTTGGCCTTGGCGGCTTTGCCGTCCCGGAACTGAGCCACTTTGATCTGGGCGGGCTGGGCCTTGGCCGCCGCCCTGACGGACCGGGACCGCCTGGCCACTCCCGAAGCCCGGGCGAACCTGGCGGGCATAGCCCTGGCCTATCGCTTGAAAGCCCGAGTGGCCACCAACCCCCGGGTGCTGGTCCCCACCCTGGAAGTGGGCTTTCAGGAGGGAACCATAACCGTCTCGGGTATCATTCACACCCCCAAAGAACTGCATATCATCCAGGAAATCGTTAAAGAGGTTTGCGGCGACACCCCGGTGCGCCTGGACCTGCATCACCGGGTGTAATATGGTTTACGGTTCACGGTTTTCGGTTTACGGTTAACAGGACGAGTTCAACCAACGGGTTAAGTCAGGTCCTGCGATAACCACTGCCCGTTACATCATCAATCTTCTGAAGCCGACATCTTCTTCCTCCAGAGGAATGCGCCCGGACAGAAATTCCCCCAGCATTTCCTGAAACCCGGCCAGCAGGTCCCCGGCGATGAGGCCCCGATCCAGGCCCCCGGCCAGGTAATCCGCGGCCAGGCCGTGGAGATAGACCCCCAGGCGGGCCGCGTCCCAGGGAGTCATCTTCTGGGCCAAAAAGCCGCCGATAAGCCCGGTGAGCACGTCCCCGGTGCCGCCGCTGGCCAGGGCCGGGTTGCCCGTGCCATTGAGGCTAACTCTTCCTTCCGGATCCGCCACCACCGTCTGGGCCCCCTTGAGCACTATCACCGCGCCATAGCGCGCCGCGGCCTCCCGGGCGGCCTGAATCCGGTCCGCCTGGATTTCCTGGGCGCTCAAGCCTGTCAGCCGGGCCATCTCCCCCGGGTGGGGGGTAAGAATGCGCGGCCCCGGGGCGTCTTTGAGCCAGTCCGGGTTTGGGGCCAGGGCGTTGACCCCATCGGCGTCAATGACCATGGGCAAAGGCAGATGGCGGGCCAACTGTCGCACCAGTCCCCGGGTTTCCTCGTGAGTCCCCAAACCCGGGCCCAAGGCCACCGCGGTCTTGCCCGTGAGGAATTCCCGCAGCGCCGCCAAGGCCTGCGCCCCCAAAGCCCGAACCCCCGGGGCCTCGGGCAACGGCAGGGTCATGGCCTCAGTGACCTCCGCTTCCAGGATGTCATTGAGGCTGGCGGGGATGCCCAGGGTCACCAGCCCGGCTCCGGCCCTTAAGCCCCCTGCCGCGGTCAGGGCCGCGGCCCCAGTCTTGCCTTCGGACCCGGCCACCACCGCGAGGTGGCCGAAGTTGCCCTTGTGGCTCCCCCAAGGCCGGGGCGGAAGGAGCCGCCGCAGGTCCTCCGCCTCCGCCCACTCCACCGTCAGGTCCCGGGCCAGAGCCGGAGGAATGCCGATGTCCACCTGCCACAGGCGCCCCACGTAATCCCGACCGGGAGGCAGAACTTGGCCGATCTTGGGCCAGCCGTAGGTGGCGGTGACCTGGGCCATAACCGCCGCACCCAGGGGGCGTCCGGTGTCGGCGCACAGGCCCGAGGGGATATCCACCGCCAAGACCGGAGGCCGCAGGTGATTGACCTTCTCGATGAGCGCGGCCATGAGACCCGCCACCGGGGAGTTGAGGCCGATGCCCAACAGGGCGTCCACAATGAGGCCAGCCCAGGCCAGACGGTGCACCACGGGATTAAGGTGGGATTCATCCAAAACCTCAATCACTTCCACGCCTATCTGGGTTATGATCTCCAGGTTGACCCGGGCGTCGCCCCGCACCTCGTCCCTCTGGCCCAGGAGAAAAACGGCCACTGATTCGCCGGCGTTGGCCAGGTAGCGGGCCACCACAAAGCCGTCGCCGCCGTTGTTCCCCCGCCCGGCCAGCACCGCCACTCCCCCGGTGAGGGCGGGAAATTCCCGCCTGAGAATCCGGTAAGTGGTGCGGCCGGCATTTTCCATGAGCACCAGGGAAGGAATGCCCAGGTCCTCGATGGCCTGGCGATCCAACTCCCGCATCTGGGCGGCGGTGACGAGTTTCATTGCTCCCGACCTCAAAGTAATTTTGCCGGTAAAGATATCACAAGAAGCAACAGAACTCCATGATTTGGGAAAACGGCTTTGTCCGGTGAGTAATATGAAAATCTTTTTCGTCGGGGAGTCTTACATGCCAAAAAAAAGGTGCATAAGATGCACCCTATATTCATGTACCTACAGGCTTTAGCCCGTTCCTAGAGTTCCTGACCTTAATCCACTCCCTCCAAAAAATCTACTGTGTTTTGAAAATCCTCCGGCAGCGGCGCTTCCCAGTTTAACTCCTCCCCGCTCCGAGGATGGGTGAACCCCAACCGCCAGGCGTGAAGGAGTTGGCGGCGCACCAGGGGGCGCAGGGGCGAAAGTCGCGGCGGCGCGGCTTTGAGGCGGCTTACTCCCCCACCGTAGGTGGCGTCGCCTAATACCGGGTGGCCCAGGGAGGCCAGGTGCACCCTGAGCTGGTGGGTGCGGCCCGTCTGGGGGGTGAGTTCCACCAACGTCAATGGCCCCGGAAATTCCCGTACAACCTGCCATAAGGTTACGGCCTCTTTTCCTCGCCGGGAGTGCACCGACATCTTTTGCCGCTGGGTGGGGTGGCGGCCCACTATCCCCTCGATCCGCCCTGACTTTTGAGGCAGGCGCCCCCACACCAGGGCCAGGTAGCGCTTGCGGACCTCCCGTTCCTGAAACTGCCGCACCAGAGCTTGGTGGGCCAGTTCCGTCTTGGCGGCCACCAGAAGCCCGCTGGTGTCTTTGTCCAGGCGGTGGACCAGGCCCGGGCGGCTGACGTCGCCCATTTCTTTCAGTTCCGGGCAATGGGCCAGCAGGGCGTTGAGCAAGGTGCCGCCCCGGTGGCCGGGAGCGGGGTGGACCACCAGAGACGGGGGCTTGTTCACCACGATGAGGTCCCGGTCCTCATAGACCACATCCAGGGGTAGGGCCTCAGGAATGAGGCTGCTGGGTTCCGGCGGCAGCAGGGTGACCTGGAGGGCCTCGCCGGCCCTAACCCGGTGGGAGGCCGCGGCGGGGCGGCCGTTCAGGGTGACCAGGCCGGATTTGAGCAATTTCTGCAGACGGGCTCTTGACCAGCCCAGGCGCCGGGCCAGGTACTGGTCCAGACGGGGGCCGGATTCGCTTTCTCCTACGATCAGGGATATGACTTCGGAGTTGTTGTGGCCTGTCATTACCCAAATTCAGGGGGAAAAGGGAAAAAGGCGAAAGGGGTAAAAACCTTTTGCCTTTTTTCCCTTTTCGCCTTTTTCCCTTTTAACCTTTTATCCGCAAACTTTTTTCGCTGGCGTCCTTGATTTCACTGAAAATCATGCGCCCCGCGGTGGTTTGCAGGACGCTGGTGACGTTGACTTCCACCTCCCGGCCGATGAAGCGCCGGGCGTTTTCAATGACCACCATGGTGCCGTCGTCCAGATACGCCACTCCCTGGCCCTGGGACTTGCCCTCCCGGAGAATCTGCACCTGCAGCGTTTCTCCGGGCAGGACCGCGGGCTTCATGGCATTGGCCAACTGGTTGATGTTAAGGACCTGAATCCCTTGCAGTTCCGCCACCTTGTGCAGGTTGAAGTCGTTGGTCAGGATCTTGGCCCGCATCTTCAAAGCCAGGGCCACCAGCTTGGAGTCCACCCCCGCCTTGGGAACGTCATCCTCCACAAATTCCACTTTGAGACGGTTGTTCTGCTGGAGGCGCTTCAGGATGTCCAGTCCCCGGCGTCCCCGGGTGCGCCGCAGGTCGTCGGGAGAATCGGCAATGTACTGAAGTTCTTCCAGGATAAACTTGGGCACGATGAAGGTGCCTTCCAGGAAGCCGGTCTCTCCGATATCCGCGATGCGGCCGTCGATGATAACACTGGTGTCCAGGATTTTCAGGGGCATCCGCGTCTGCTTGGGCGACTCGAGAAAATAGGGGGTGCTCACCTCGGACATCTTTTTGCCCCCCAGGACCAGCCCGATATAACCGAAAATGGCAGAAAAAATGATGTATAAAGGAATTTGCAGGTTGGGAAGGTCCAGGAATTTGTCAAAGGGATAACTGGCCAGCTTGGCGATGCCCAAGCCGATGAAGAGTCCCAGGGTGCCGCCGAGGATGGTTTTCAGGGGGATGCGTTTGATTACTTCTTCCAGTGCCAGGGTGAGGAAAGTCACGAGCAAACCGCCCGCGGCCCCTGCCCAGCCGGCCCACCACAGGTGGCTGAAGGAAGGAATCTGGGAAGCAATGAGATAGCCGCTGAACGCGCAGATGCCCCCCATGATGGCCCCGATGACCACCTTTTTCAGCAAATCCGACTCACCTCCTTTCTTTGGATAAATGACGGGCAGTTACGAAGGGGCGCGCCGCGCCCCCGGTAAGTCTTGGCCCTGGATTGAATTCCGGGCCGAAAACCGGCGGGAGAATCGATGCCGCCCCAAGGAAACTTTAGATATATTATAGAAGATTTGACGCCTTAATGTCAGGCAATCATTTAAGGGCAGGGCAAGGAAAATCAGCGCTTCCCAACAATTCCTGCAGGTGCGATTCTATTTCCTCTTCCTTCGTATTGTTGACCAGGGACAGTTCTTTGATCAGCAAACTTTTTGCCGTGTCCAACATCTTCCGTTCCCCAAAAGACAGGTCCTTTTCAGACTTGAGGAGGGTCAGGTCCCGGAGCACTTCCGCCACCCGGAAAGGGGAGCCGGTCTTGATCTTGTCCATGTAGTCCCGGTACCGCCGGTTCCAGGTCTGGTTGTTCAGGCGGGGCGGCCGCTGCTGCAAGATTTCATAAACTTTGGTTACCGTGGGAAGGTCGATGATGTTCCGCAGACCGATATTCCGCGCGTTGCCGATGGGAATCATAATGATCATTTCGCTGTCCAACAGGCGCATGATGTAGAATTTTTCCGTCGACCCGGAAACGCTCCGTTCCTGCACCGACTCGATCACTCCCACGCCGTGGGCCGGATATACGGCCAGCTGGCCTTCGCGGAACATCTATCCCACCTCCTGATTATTTAATAACACATACGTGCATAAATTGCAACGCCGGTTGGTGGCCTTATAGCGTTTTCGATTTTCGGTTTTCAGTTTTAGGTTATAATTATTATGAATTATCAACAAGTTACAGGCCATGCTGGTGGCAATGGGAAGCGACCCCGGCCTTGCTACCGCTGAAACCGGAATAAAAGAATCTCTCCGTCCTTCACCAGATAATCCCGGCCTTCCACGTGGAGACGCCCCGCTTCTTTCACTTTGGCCGGGGACCCCCATTTTATAAGATCGTCGAAGCTCATGACTTCCGCCCGGATAAAACCTTTTTCCATGTCGGAATGGACCTGGCCCGCGGCCTTGGGCGCCGGGGTGCCCTGGGGCACGGTCCAGGCCCGGACTTCCGTGCCCACGATGGTGTAAAAGGTGACCAGCCCCAGCAGCCGGTAGGATTCCCGGATGAGGCGCTCGATGCCCGGCTCGGACAGCCCCACCCCGGCCAAGAAATCCCCCCGGTCCTCCGGGGGCAGCTCCGCCAGTTCAGCTTCCAGGTCCCCCACGATGGGGATAACCGGAACCTCCCGCCGGGCCGCCAGCTTCTTCAGGTCGCGGTAATTAGGCCCGCCATGAAGCTCTTCTTCGCTGACATTGGCCACGAACAGGCACGGCTTTAAAGTCAAAAGGGGCGTGGCCTTAAGGTGCTCTTTATCTTCCAGACTCAGCTTCAGGTCTTTGGCCCATTTCCCGCCATTAAGGCCGGCTTCCACCCGTTCCAGCACTATCAGGGCGGCCTGCGCCGGCTTTTCCCCGGACTTGGCCTTTTTTTCGATTTTCTGGCGCTGGCGGCCCAATATTTCCAAATCCGCCAGCAACAGCTCCGTTTCCACCACCTCCACGTCCCGAACCGGGTTAAGTTCGCTTAAAGGGTGGGGGGAATCGGGCGCGGTGAAACAGCGCACCACATGGACCAGCAGGTCCACGTCCCGGATGTGAGCCAGGAACTGGATTCCCAGGCCCTCCCCCTTGGAGGCCCCGGCAATGAGCCCGGCCACGTCCACGAACTCAATGGCGGTGGGGGTGAGTTTCTCCGGTTTGAAGAGCTTCCCCAGGGCCTCCAGGCGGGCATCCGGCACCGCCACCACCCCGGTGTTGGGGTTGATGGTGCAAAAGGGGTAGGGAGCCACCTCCGCGCCCGCGCCGGTGAGGGCGTTGAAAATGGTGCTCTTCCCCGCGTTGGGAAGCCCGATGATGCCGCAGCGCCAGGACATTTAAAAGTTTTCAGTTTTGAGTTTTCAGTTTTCAGTTATTACTCGGAGCATTAAAGAAGTTCCTTCCTTTTGCTCCCTCCCCCTTGAGGGGGGAGGGCTGGGGTGGGGGTGAAGGTAATCCATTTTCCGCTCCGAGTAATAAAAGAAAAAATAACACTCCGTTAATAAATCATATTAGAGAAATATAGTCAGGATGACAAGTTAGAGGCGTTTCCCACATAAAACCGCCACTTGCAGAACATATCCGGGGGATGCAGGTCCGGCGGCGCAAACAGGCATTGAGTTAGAATATTTTTATCGATTTCTTGGGCGAATTTTTCAAATTCCGCCCGATGCATTTCTTTGCAGCGATACTCCGGTAGTCCCCGTTTGAGCCGGGCCTCCTGGGTGGGGCAGGAGGGCACGGTGAGGATGACTTCATGGGGATGCGCCTCTATCTGATAGCCCACCAGGAGGGTCCACGGCCAGAAACGCAGGGCCTGGACAAAGCCTTCCAGGCCCCGTTCCTGGATGTTAAAGCGCTTCACCAGGTCCCGGGCTCCCATACCCGAAACCCGGCCCCAGACTTTTTCATTCAATTTATCGGCGGTGGCCTCATCAAAGAGTTCACTAATATAAATATACCAGAAAGCATCCACCACCCGGTAGTGCCAGAGGAGAAACCGGAGATACTGCCGCAAGCCGGAGGCATCCATGCCTTCAAAGATCGTCAGGTCCATGTTCCACTCCTTTGCCGGCATAGGAGGATATGTTTCTTCAGGCTCAAAATAAACCAGTCCGGCTGAACTCGCCAGTTTTTTCTGAAAAGCTGCTCCCCAGATAACGGCAAAAGGGCGGCGCCGGATTAAAGCCGGTACCGCCCTGAATCAATCAGAAGGGGGGCGCGCTGGCAGGAATCCAGCGCCCCCAACGGTCTAATGGGGAATAAGGGGGTTAACGGCCCCGGCCGGAACCGGAATCGCCTCCCCGGCCCCGTTGTGGGCCGCCTCCGCCCCTGGGCGTCTGCCGCTGCTGCTGACGAAATTCCGGGGCCCGGCGCTCCATTTGCGGCCTTTCAATCCGCTGTTGCCTGAACTCCCTGACCCTGGAACCCCGGAAGGGGTCTTGCCGGCGGATCTGGAACTCCTCCCGGCGAAACCGGCGCAGGTCTTCCCGGGGCAAAGTGCGCCGCTCAAACTGCCGTTCCCGGCGGATATCGTCGCGCATCTCCCGGGGGCCCCGCAAAGATTGGGGCGGCAGCCTCATGCCCCGGAACCGATCATCGCGCTCCCGGAACTCCCGGCGTTCCCGTTCTCGCACTTCCGGTCTGAACCTTCGTTCTTCCCGTTCACGAAATTCCCGGCGCTCCCGCTCCCGGACTTCGGGCCGGACCCGTTCTCGTTCCCGGACCTCCCGCCGGAGCTCCCGGTCTATCTTGGGAACCCGGGGCAGGTCCCGGGGGCTGGCCACCACGTCAGGCCGGGCCAGCTCCCGCTCAAACCGGCGCACATCCCCCGCCCGGCGAATCTCCAGGCGCCGTCCTTCCCGCAACTCCCTGGGGATGGTGTCCCGGATGAAATGCCGTCGGTCCAGCACGAACCTGGGCGGCAGCCCATTGCGGATTTTGATAATAGTCACGTCCCTGGCAAAGTTGTTGATGCGCACGATATTAATCCGGGTGACCCGGGCGACAAAGGGGAAGCGGGGGCCGAAAAAGAAAAAGGCCCGGGGCGCAAAGGCCGGAAAAAAGACGTCAGACAGAAACACCGTGCGGGGAAAGATGGTGGGGATAAAAGGAAAAGGCGCCAGGCAGCCGCAGTTATAATAGGAATAGGAAGGGACGTAAGGCTGCCCGAATCCCAGTAAAAAATTGGCGGCCTGGGCAAAGATCCAGAAGGGAGCGGTGATCAGATCCAATATGGGCGACCCTGGAGAATAGCCGCCGGGAGGAGCATAAGCCGGAGGCGGCACGTAGTTGGGCGGCGGGATGGGAGCCCAGCCGATGTGTTCCTCGCTGGTGCGCCAGGCCGCGGTGGAAGGATACCAGGTGCGGCCAGGGACCCACGCCCAACCGTGTTCCTGGGTGGGCATCCAGTTGCCGTAATGGTAGGTGGCCCAGCCCCAGGGTTCGTTGGTCTCAAAGACCCAGCCGTCGTCGGTGGGAACCCAGCGGCCGTCCAGATAGGGCCGCCAGTTCTCCGAAACCCGGGTGGGAACCCACACCGGTCCGTGGTTGCCGTAATCCACCCACTGGCCGTAAGGGGAGAGCTCCTCGTAGAACATGGCCACGTCTTCCGTGCCCGCGGAGGCCGGCGGAGCTAACGAAACCACCAGGAAAGCTGCCAGCAGTCCGGCCAGCAACGCCTTAAAACTTAATTTCTCTTGTAAGGATTTCATTTCAGTTTTCTCCAAAACCAGATTCTCCAGCCGGGCTGTACGTAAAGGATGGGTTTTTGCAAGGCAACGGTATCCCGACTTAGCTCTAAAATAAGAACTAAAACCAGAAGCGCAAGGGCACATAGTCTTAGCGGCAAGGTATCAGAGAGAGAGAAGCAGGGTTAAGTCTGGGGTGGGAACAAAGCCGAAAATCCGAAAACTTCAGTCTATAACTATATATAGGGTTATAAATAATTGCGCCTCAATGGGGGCTTCTTTCCAGGGTATCGCTGCAGGTTGTCACCCTGAACCGAAGGCGAAGGGTCTCTTTACTTACTGCAAAGAGGAGATTCTTCGCTGCCTTCGGCGGCTCAGAATGACAAATTAGAGGAAGGCAAGGCACATGCGCATAAATTAATCGCTATGTATAAAAACCCCCCCGGCTTTTTCCTTGCCAGAGGCGCTCCCCTTCATATATCTTTAATTTTCTGGTATTTTCTAACCTTGAGCCTGTCCCCTACCGTGAGCGGGGTCGATATTTACCGGAGATTTACCTGAGGGGCTAAATATAACTTCCGACTTGATCCAGTTTATCTTCGCCGGGTTGACTGCCGGAGCGATCTACGCCCTGGTGGCCCTGGGTTTCGGAGTGGTGCACAATACCATGGGCATCGTTAACTTCACCCAGGTGGACTTCGTGTCCCTGGGGGGGATGGTGCTCTACAGCGCCCTCTTTGCCCTGGGACTGCCCATGCCCGCGGCTTTGGTGGCCGGAGTGGCCGGGGTGGCCCTCATCGCCCTGGCGGTGGAAGCCTTAGGGATCCGCCCCTCCCGCTCTCAGAGCCACCTGGTGCTCATCTTCCTCACCATCGGCCTGTCCATTATCCTCCGGGGGGGCATGAAGCTCATCTGGGGAAAAACCTCCATGGCGGTGCCGCCCCTGTCCGGAGAAGACCCGGTGAAGCTCCTGGGGGCCACTATCCTGCCCCAGACCCTGTGGATCATGGCCTTAACCGCCCTGGCCATCGTGGGGCTGGTCTTCTTTTTCCGCAAGACCCCCATGGGGCTGGCCATGCGGGGGGTGGCGGCCAACGAAGCCGCGGCCGCGGCGGTGGGACTAAAAGTCTGGCGGGTCAAGGCCATGAGCTTCGCCCTGGCCGGGGCCTTGGGAGGCCTGGCGGGCTGCCTGGTCACCCCCATCACCACCCTGGCCTACGACGTGGGGGTGCTGCTGGGCCTAAAAGGCTTCGCCGCGGCCATCCTGGGAGGGTTCGGGTCCTTTCCCGGGGCCATATTAGGGGGTTTACTGCTGGGGTTGCTGGAAAGCCTGGGCGCGGCCTATATCAGCAGCGCGTATAAGGATGTCATTGCCTTTGTAGTGCTGTTGCTGGTGTTGTTTATCCGGCCTAAGGGGTTGTTGGGCTCGGCGGGGTAGGAGTAAGCCGTGAAATGTGTCATCTGTCGGCAAGGAGAAACCAGCCCGGGCCTGGTTACTGTGCCCCTGCAGCGTGGAGAGACCACCGTCATCTTTAAAGAAGTGCCCGCAGACGTTTGTGAGAATTGCGGGGAGTATTATCTAAGCCAGGTTGTAACGGAGAAGCTGCTAGCCAGGGCGGAGGCCGCGGTGAAAAACGGCGCGGAAGTGGAGATTTTGCGGTACGCTGCATAAATGAGGTCTTAAAAGAAATTATCCAGGTATCTTGTGAAAAAAAATCAACATCGCATCCTCATGGGCAATGAGGCCATGGCCCGGGGCATCATCGAAGCCGGCTGCACCCTGGCCGCGTCCTATCCCGGCACTCCGGCTTCGGAAATCCTTCAGGCGGTGGCCGCGTTTGCCAAAGAGACCGGCGTCTCCATCCACGCCGAGTGGTCGGTGAACGAAAAGGTGGCCTATGAGACGGCCCTGGCCAACGCCATGGCGGGCCGCCGGGCCGCGGTGTCCATGAAGCAGGTGGGACTCAATGTGGCTTCGGACCCCTTTCTGCGCTCCGCCTACCTGGGGGTCAAGGGCGGGCTCATTGTCATTTCCGCGGACGACCCCGGCCCCCACAGCTCCCAGACGGAGCAGGACAGCCGATTCTTCGCCATGTTCGCCAAGGTCCCGGTCCTGGACCCTTCCAGCCCCCGGGAAGCCAAGGACATGGTGCGGACGGCTTTGGAGCTTTCGGAAAATTTTGAGCTGCCGGTAATGCTGCGCCCCACCACCCGGGTGTGCCACGCCCGGCAGACCGTGAATCTTTCCCCCCCGGAAATCCTGGACCGCCCCGCCCGGTTCGAGAAAAACCCCGGCCGCTGGTGCGCCACACCCCAGTTTGTTCGGGAACTGCATCAGCAATTAAACGATAAAATTGAAAAAATCGCCGGGGAGCCGGATTTCTCACCCCAACTCACTGCCGGAGACGATTCCTTCCCCGGTGTTGCCCTTGTCGCTTCCGGCGTGGTCTTCGCCCATACCTGGGACCTGCTGGAGGACCTGGGACTCCTGGGGAGAGTGGATTTATACCAGGTGACCATGCCTTATCCCCTGAATGGGGATTTCGCCCATCGCCTCACCCTGCACTATCAGCGGATACTGGTGCTGGAAGAAACCTATCCGGTCATTGAACTTCAACTAAAGAGCGAAAAGGTCCAGGGGCGGCACTCCAAGACCGTCCCCGGCCAGGGGGAACTGACCCCCGAGGTCATTCGGGGAGTCCTGGAGAAATTCCTGGGACTGCCGGAAACCCCGGCGGCCACGCCTCCGGGAGGCGGCGTGCGCCCCACCCTGTGCGCCGGTTGCGGCCACCGGGCGGCCTTCTACGCCATCCGGGAGACCTTTCCCGGCGGCATCTTCCCCAGCGACATCGGCTGCTATACCCTGGGCATGAACCTGGGCGCAGTGGACACCTGCCACTGCATGGGCGCCGGCATCAACCAGGCTGCGGGGTTTTACCACGCTTACGCCGCCGGGGGCGATGAGGTCCCCCCCATCGTGGCCACCATCGGCGACTCCACCTTTTTCCACGCCGGGGTCCCGGCCCTGATGAACGGGGTGATTCATCAGGCCCGCTTCATCTTGGTCATCCTGGACAACGCCACCACCGCCATGACCGGCCACCAGCCCACCCCGGAGCAGGGGGTCACCGCCATGGGCCAGCCGGCCCGCCCGGTGTTTATCACCGACCTGGTCCGGGCCTGTGGGGTGCAATTTTTAAGGGAGTGCGACCCTTACGATATTCCGGGTTTCATGTCTATTCTTCAGGAAGCGCACCATTACTCCCGGGCCCCGGAAGGGGGGGTGGCGGTGGTCATCGCCAGGCACCCCTGCATCCTGGACAAAAAGGTCCTGGCCGGCCAGCCGGTTTATGAGATGTGCGTCACCGAGGACTGCAGCGGCTGCCGCCACTGCCTGGACGAGTTCGAGTGCCCGGCCCTGACCCTTAACGAGGCCACGGAACAGGTGGTCATCGATGGAGTCCGCTGCATAGGTTGCGGGGTGTGCAGCCACGTGTGCCCGGCAGGGGCCATTGAGGCGAAGAGGAAAGAGTAGATTGATTTGGGGGAGGGGGCTAATGGGCATCTGCCCAATCCCCCTCCCCCAATCCCTTAAGAGGGAGATTGATTGCCGGGAAAGTCGGGGCCACAGGCCCCGCCTTCCCAGGCCTTATGGGGGTTGGGAGCGGGGTTTGGGGGGAGGGCAGGGGCCGTCGGCCCCTGGCCCTCCCCCCAAAGAAAGCATCCTACCTATGAAACAACAGATAATCATCAGCGGGCTGGGGGGGCTGGGGGCTTTGACTTTGACCCGGCTCCTGGCCGAGGCGGCCGCGGCTCTGGGGCTGGAGGTCATCACCTCGGAGACCCACGGCATGGCCCAACGGGGCGGCGCGGTCATCTCCATGGTCAAAGTGGGGCCGTTTAAAGGCCCCCTTATTCCCGCGGGGTCCGCGGACTTGGGCCTGTTTCTGACCCTCAAGACCCTGCCGGCGCACCGCTTTTACTTGAAGCCCGGCGGCGCGGCCTTTGTGAATACCGCCACCCCCGGCGATTATTTTCACGTGGATGGCCTGGCCCTGTCGGCCCAACTGCATCTTCCCCCCGTGGCCGCCAACCTGGCGCTCCTGGGTTATGCCGTAGGTAAAGGAGGGCTGTTCTGCGGGGCGGACCTGCTGGAAAAAGTCATCGGGGAAAAAACCCCGGAACGTTTCCGGGAAATGAACCTGCAAGCCTTTCAGGCGGGGACGGCAGTAGAATAAATAAAACCACGAAGGGCACGAAGAATTCACGAAGCTACACTAAAAATTATTTATAAATCGGCGCTTCGGCGCCAATTTATAAAATCTTTCTTGGTGTTCTTGGTGTGATCTTGGTGTCCTTCGTGGTGAAAAATATTTTAAATGAACACCTGGCAAAAAACCCAATTCTTCATCCTGCGCCACCGCACCGGCATCCTGGTGTGGGTGCTGGCCGGGGTTCTGGCCCTGATGCCCATATTCCTCCGCAATCCCTACACCCTGGGCATCCTGAACCTCATCGGCCTCCACGTCATCGTGGTGCTGGGGTTAAATCTGTTCATCGGCTATGCCGGCCAAATTTCCCTGGGTCACGCCGGGTTCTTCGGCCTGGGGGCTTACGGCTCCGCCATCCTCACCACCACCTGCGGCCTGCCGCCCTGGCCCGCCATGATCATCACCGCCGCGGGACTGTTGGTGGTGGCCCTGATCATCGGGGTGCCGACCTTGCGGCTCCACGGCCACTACCTGGCCATGGCCACCCTGGGGTTCAACTACATCGTGCACCTGGTCCTGGTGCAGTGGGACTCCGTTACTGGCGGCCCCGCCGGCCTGTCAGGAATACCATCCCTGTCGGTCCTGGGATGGCCCATGAATAGCGACCTTAAATTCCACTACCTGGTTTGGACTTTCGCCATGGTAGCCCTGACCCTGTGTCTTAATTTGGTGCGCAGCGGCCTGGGCCGGGGACTGGCGGCCCTGGCCGAAGACGAAGTGGCCGCGGCCACCCTGGGGGTGGACGTTAAAAGGGCGAAAATTCAGGTCTTCGTCCTGTCCGCGGTGTTCGCCTCCGTGGCCGGGAGCCTTTACGCCCACTATTTCGGCTACATCAACCCCGACGCGTTCAGCATTTTCCATTCCCTGGACCTGGTCATCATGGTGGTGGTGGGGGGCATGGGCTCCATTTGGGGCACTCTTTTCGGCGCGGCCTTCATCACCACCCTGCCCCATTTCCTGGGGGTGTTCGAGACCTACGTGGACATCATTCACGGCCTGATTTTGGTGGTGATTCTCCTGTTCCTACCCCAGGGGTTTATCACCGGATTGGTGGATTTAATCAAGATCCGCCTGGCCCGCCGCCGGATGGCGGGGACAGCCACAGAGCGAACTTAACAGCAAGAGGCTATTCTGCCCTACGGAAACGTTTATGGGCAGGAAATTCTTTCACCCCCACCCTGACCCTCCCCCCTCAAGGGGGAGGGAATTTCAGGTTATTTTCGGCAAAAAATATCAGGTACTTTGGGATCGCATCTTAGGTTTTACTGAAAGCTGAAAACAGAAAACTAACAATATGGAACAACGTCTGGCCAGTCCTCTTCTGCAAATCTCCGGCCTCACCCGGCATTTCGGGGGGTTGCCGGCCCTGGACCAGGTGAGTTTCCAGGTGGCCGAAGGCCGGGTCACCGCGCTCATCGGCCCCAACGGCGCGGGCAAGACCACCCTGATTAACTGCCTTTCCGGCGTCCTGGAGCCCGACTCCGGCACCATCATTTTTCAGGATCGGGACATCACGGGGCTTTCGCCCCACCAGGTAGCCCGGCTGGGGATCGCCCGCACCTTCCAGAACCTGCGCATTTTTCCCCGCATGTCGGTCCTGGACAACGTGCTCTGCGGCCTTACGGTCCAGGCCGGAGGTTCCCTGTTGGAGGCGTTGCTGCGAACCCCGGGCCTCCGCCACCGGGAACGGCGTCTGAAACTCACGGCCTTGGAAGCTCTGGATTCTTTTGGCCTGGGGGACAAGGCCGGGTGGCCGGCGGGGGCGCTGTCCTACGGTGACAAGAAGCGGGTGGAAATGGCCCGGGCCTTTGTCTCCCAGCCGGTGCTCATCCTGCTGGACGAACCGGTGGCGGGCCTCAATCCCGAGGAGACGGCCCAGATCGCGGCCCTCATCCGCCAGATGCGCGTTTACGGCAAAACCATGCTGCTGGTGGAGCACGACATGGACCTGGTCATGGGGGTCTCCGATCACGTGGTGGTCCTGGACGGCGGCTGCCGCATTGCCCAGGGGCCCCCCGACGAAATCCAGGTCAACCCCCTGGTCCTGGAAGCCTACCTGGGGCGGATGAGCGCCACGGCTTAACTGCCAGCGATCAGTGGCCAGTGGTCAGTGAGCAGTGAGCAGTGAAAAAGCGGTTTAGCGGTTTGGCGGTTCGGCGGTTTGGCAGTTGGCTAACCCTAAACCGCCGAACCGCCTGAACCTTGAACTTTGAACTTTGATGGATTCGTAAAAAGTCGCTTATTGTTAATTATCTGAAATAATTTAAGATTATGGTATTTTTTTCTTGTCGGGCGTCGCTTTTTATGGCATAATTCGGTGAAAA
>VGSW01000073.1 GCA_016874915.1 Deltaproteobacteria bacterium | reverse complement strand
TGCTACTTTGCCACCTGAGAGAAGAATTGGCTCTTAGAAGAGGACCGTTCGGGAGATTTTACTCGGCCAGAGAGGTCCCCAAAACCATTTTTCAAGCGCTGTGGCCAAGACTGCGGCATAATTTCGGATAAAAAGAGGGTCATGGCATACGGGTTAATCGGAGACGATCACCCAAATCCGTGGGAACGGAGGTTACAGCCATGACCCAGAACAAGTGTAAGGTCGGCAGGATCAATCTTCAAGAAGTTTTTGGGGCCGAGAAAGATGGTCTCAAGGAGCTGCTGCGGGAGGTGCTCCAGGAGGTCTTGGAGCAGGAGATGACCGACGCCCTGGGGGCGGAGAAAGGCGAGCGGAGTCCGGGGCGGCTGGGTTATCGCTCCGGCTACTACAGCCGGGGTCTCGTGACCCGGGTGGGAAAACTGGAGCTGAGGATCCCCCAGGATCGCCAGGGACATTTTTCCACCCAGATTTTTGAGAGATATCAGCGGTCGGAGAAGGCCCTGGTGAGCGCCCTGGCCGAGATGTACATCCAGGGGGTGTCCACCCGGAAGGTGAAGGCCATCACCGAGGAGTTGTGCGGTCATGCCTTTTCGGCCTCGGCCATCAGCGCGGTCAACAAGACCCTGGATGAGAGCCTGGAGCGCTTTGCCAAACGGCCTTTGGAGGAAACCTATCCCTACCTGGTGCTGGACGCCCGCTATGAGAAAGTCCGGCAAGACGGGGTGATCCGCAGCCAGGCGGTGCAGATCGCCATCGGCATCAACCAGGAGGGCCGGCGGCAAATCCTGGCGGTGGAGCTGGCGAATCGGGAGAGCCAGACGAGTTGGCAGGACGTGCTGTTGCAACTGAAGAGTCGCGGGTTAAGGGGCGTGGAATTTGTGGTGTCGGATGACCACCCGGGACTCAAACGGGCCATTGCCGAGGTGCTGCCGGAGGCGGTGTGGCAGCGCTGCCAGGTCCACTTTCTGAGAAACGCCCTGGATCACCTGCCCCGGAAGGCGGTGGATGACTGTCTGCAGGAGCTGCGCTGGCTCTACGACCGCCGGGACCTGGCCGAAGCCCAGAAAGACCTGGGGCAATGGCTGGACCGCTGGGGGAGTAAATATCCGAAGCTCTGCGCGTGGGTGGAGGAAAATATCGGCGAGACCTTCACCTTCTACCATTTGCCCTTGCAGCACCACAAGCATATGAAGTCCACCAATATGCTGGAACGCCTCAATGAGGAGATCAAACGGCGGACCCGGGTGGTGCGGATCTTCCCCAATGAAGCCAGTTGTCTGCGGCTGATCCGGGCTCTGGCGGTGGAAACGCACGAGGGCTGGTTGGAGGGGAGCCGCTATCTCAATATGGAGCTGCTCAAAGAGCACAAGAAACTGCGGCTGAACCTGGCCGCGTGAAGCCGCCGCTCCGGGCCGCCTCCGACGAGCTCAATTTGGGCCCATTCTCGGCGGCCCTGCGCGGCTTGGCTCGGTGGTGGCTCGGGAGCACTAAAAAACCGTATGCCTATACCAATTTGCAGAACTTGACATACACAACTTGGTCACGGTAATAAAGTTGGGGAATTTGATGCATACCTTGCTGGAAAAAAGATATCGGTTTGGTTTGATCTTCCAGTTATCCCGCCTCATCAACCCTCAGATAATTCATTAATAATTTTTCAAGGAGAAAATAAGATAATTTATGGCCAGAAATATGTAATGCCATCAGTACTAAAGGATCTTAAAGGGAATTTTCCATTAAAGGGCATCAAAATTGTTGCAGAAGGCTATTGGGCTCAAACAAAATGCTTTTTTGCCAAGAAAATATATATTCCTGACTATGTAAGAGTTAATGAAAGATGACATTATTCCGTAGTTTCTAAGTGCACCTTGGGTACGAGGTTTTCAAAAACACTCAGATTTGTGTCAAGGCCATCCAAGACTGATTGGGAAAGGCTGAAGAAGATGACCGAGGAAGAGCTGGTCCGGAACGCCTTGGCCGACCCCGATGCTCAACCCACCGATGAGGCCTTTTGGCGCGAGGCGGAAGTGAGGCAACCCGTCAGGAAAGTCAGCGTCTCCATGAAACTTGACGCCGATGTGCTGGAGTGGTTCAAGGCCCAGGGGAAGGGCTACCAGAACCGGATCAACGCCGTGCTCAAGGCCTACAAGGAGGCGCACCGCTAAGCCGCAGGCCATTGTCCTCGTTCCCTGTCCGGGCTTGGGAACGCAGTTGGGTTCAACCAAGCTGAGCTTGGCGTCTCCGGGCGTTCCCAGGTGCAATTTGGGAACAAGTCTTTCACGCACAATCTCACCAGAACGCTACGTTTACCCTGGTTCCCAAGCTCCCGCTTGGGAACCCCCATGCCCGCCGAGCTCCCGCTTGGCAAAAACGTGAACACGACTTTCAGCCGCTTGTTCCCCTGGTTCCCCCATGCCACTGAGAAATCGGTCGGTCCAGAAACCTGGAAACCCCATAGTCAAGTCCGCGTCCTTCTGCTATGATGGCATCATAAAGCCAATGGTTCGGTGAGGCGTTATGAAGCATCCTGACGAGATGGCCCGGCTGGAAGAGTTGCTCCGGGAACTGCCCCCGGACCGGTACCGAGAGGTGGAGGATTTCCTGGAATTGCTGCTGGCCCGGAAGTCCCGGCCACCGCAGGCCGCCCCCACCTTCACCTGG
This sequence comes from Deltaproteobacteria bacterium, assembly GCA_016874915.1. GTDB lineage: Bacteria > Desulfobacterota > Desulfobaccia > Desulfobaccales > 0-14-0-80-60-11 > VGSO01. The sequence goes on along the minus strand of VGSW01000073.1, from coordinate 13,187 downwards.
CGGGGAGCCTTGAGGCATCTCAAGGACCGCTACACCTCGGTGGACCTGCAACACAAGGCCCAGGAATGGTGGGGGGATTGAAGTATCTCCTGAACACCAACATCATCCTGGAACTGCTCCTGGAGCAGGAACAGGCGGAGCCCGTCGCCCGCTGGCTCCGCCAAACGCCCCCGGAACTCCTGCATCTCTCTGAATTTTCGCTCTATTCCCTGGGCGTCATTCTCATTCGTCTGAAGCTGCCCGATGTCTCCGTCGTCGCCGTCAATGATCTGCTGGCCTCCGGTTACCTCAGTCTGGTGCGCTTAACTCCGGAGGACATGAGCCGGGTGGCCGAGGCGGCCCGGGAATTCTCTCTGGATTTTGACGACGCCTATCAATATGTGGCCGCCGAACGGTTCGACCTGGCCCTGCTGAGCTTTGACCATGACTTTGACCGAACCGACCGGGGCCGCACTACTTTGACAGAGGTCATGGAAGGGAAATAAGCGCCATCGGGCCGTCACAGAATACGGCCTGACTCGTTCGCAATTTGCGCGTGGGAACGACCGAAGATGCCAAGCTGAGCTTGGCGGAACCTACCGTTCCCAAGTACAACTTGAGAACCAGGATTACAAATTGGAAATGGTTGTTAACGTATGGATGCAATAAAAAATAATTTAAACGAGATTTATACAATCGGACATTCGAACCACTCAGGGGAGAAGTTTTTACATTTATTGTCGTTGTATCATATTGAAGGGGTTGTTGATGTCAGGTCTCAACCTTATTCGCAATATGCCAACCATTTCAATAAAGAATCCGTTGATAAGTTATTAAGTCAGGCGAATATCAAATACATATTTTTAGGCGACAGATTAGGAGGGCGCCCGGATAAAGACGAACATTATAATAATAAAGGGCAGGTTGATTACCAGGAGATAGCAGGTTTACAAAATTTTCAAGATGGAATCAGCAGCCTTCTGAAGGCATTACAAAATTACCGTTTGGCTCTTATGTGTGGAGAGGAGGATCCGAGCCGTTGTCATCGACGCTTGTTGGTCGGGAAGGTCTTAACCGGCCAAGGAGTCAGGATCAGGCACATCAGGGGGGACGGACGTCTGCAGAGTGAAGAGGAACTGACGGCCGAGGAAAATTACCAAAAAAATAAGGGCCAGATGAGCCTTTTTCCCCAGGAGGAGGCCGAAGAGTGGAAATCTACACGATCGGTTTCACCCAAAAAAGTGCGGCGGAATTCTTCGAAACCCTGAAGCAGGCAGGGATAAAGCGCCTGGTTGATATTCGTCTCAACAATCAATCGCAACTGGCCGGATTTACCAAACAGGCTGATCTCCAATATTTTTTGGAGAAAATCTGTCGCATCGAGTATATATACGAACCGCTGCTTGCTCCGTCTAGAGAAATGGTCGAGGGATACCGGAAGAGAGAATTATCATGGGAGGATTATGAGTCACAATTTATCAAACTCATGGAAGAGCGACAGATAACGAAACATATCAAGAAATTATTTTTTAAAAAAAGAACTGTTTTGCTTTGCAGCGAACCGAGACCAGATCAATGTCACAGGCGATTGGTAGCAGAGTTTTTTATGAGGCGCTGGGGGGATGTTTCGATACTACATTTATAGGAAAAAACCAAAATTTATCATGATAAACCATCTCACCAGGATGAGCAGGGGATTCATTTGCGTTGCGGGAATTAATACAGACACAGGAGAGCACATCCGGCCCATTCTGCGTAGCGGCAACCTAACCGAAAAATTCCTTGTTATCAACGGCGGGCCTTTCGATATTGGCAGTATTATTAAATTAGAGCGGTTTTTCTCAAGACCTGACCCTCCCCATACTGAAGATCTGTTAGTCCCTCGTTTGCATATAACATTAACAGGGGTGGCGCCACCGGAGGCTTTTTGGAAGAAGTTGACGGAAGTCAGCAAGTTTACTCTCCAAGAGATTTTTGGAGAAGAGATGCTGCATGTGGGCAAGTCACGCTATGGCGCCTATCCCGGCAAAGGTCGGGTATCATTGGGATGTCTCAGATTAGCAAAAAAACCATCCATATATATCGACACTTCTTTCGATAAACCGAGAATACGCATGTCCTTTTCCGACGGAAAATTAGAATGCGATGCCCCGGTAACAGATTTGCGATTGTATCATATTGATAACTTTTCCCCGAATTATCAGTTGATTGAGAAAATGAATGAACATGTTCTTAAAAGTAGTGATTTGATACTCAGTTTAGGACTGAGTAGACCTTTTTCCAGGTCACCGGAGTTTGATCCCGTGAACTGGCTACAAGTGAACAATATACATTTCATTGAAAAACCTATTCTGAGAATAAGTGATATAAAGCCTTGATCGTTTTATAGCAGGTTGATAGATGTTGAACATAATGAAGCGTTTATTATTTATAAGTTGCTATTGGAAGAAACACTCGCATCAATCTCAGAACCATTTTTTTAAATCGTTCCCAAGTTGCACGTGAAAACGAGGATAAGACGCAAAAAGCCCCTGAACCCCGGACCTCCGAGGGGGCATTGGCGCTAACTTAAGCAAGCAGTAGGTATGCCAAGGGTAACCTGTTGAACAGTCAAGATAAATCCCCCCTTACCCCCCTTTGCCAAAGGGGGGAATGAGCAGTCGGTGACCCGAAGTCCCCCTTTGGAAAAGGGGGATTTAGGGGGATTTTAAGTAAAATCGGTATGTTATGATGTAAACTGGTTTTTTCTTATGTTAGCGCCCATGCCCCGAGGGGGGTGCCCTACATTGAGGTTCCGGGTCTGGAGAGCGCCTTGCCCATGGTCAAGAGGTTGAGTCTGTTTATCGCTCTGGCGCTGTGCGGTGTGCTCCTGGGGGCCGCGCCGGGCCTGGCCGGCGATTTCACCGGCCGGGTGGTGGGGGTGATGGACGGGGACACCATCACCGTCTATCCCGAGGGCGGCGCGTCCGCCAAGGTGCGCCTGTACGGCATCGACGCGCCCGAGAGGCGGCAGCCTTACAGCAATGCCGCCAGAAAATATCTGTCGGACCTGGTCTTCGGGAAAAAGGTGAGGGTGCGGGTGCGCACCCAGGACCGCTACGGGCGGGTGGTGGCGGAAATCATCCGGGAGGACGGCGTCAACGTCAACCAGGAGATGTTGCGGGCGGGCTATGCCTGGTGGTACCGCAAATATGCCAAAAAGGAGCTGCTCCTGCTCCAACTGGAGCAGGAGGCCCGCCGGGCCCGGCGGGGCCTGTGGGCCGACCCCCGGCCGGCGCCGCCCTGGGAATTCCGGAAGGGGAAGCGGAAGAAATCTCTGGATGATGACTGACGCGATCTGGAAATATTTTTAACAGAGAGCCTCATGCAAAATTCTCCCTTTGTCCTGGGAAAGGGCGGCGGTTTTGACAACGCGCTGCAAGATTCTAATCCTACTACGTGGAATTATTGATTAACCCTCAACAAATACTGACAAATCCCCCCTGACCCCCCTTTAGCAAAGGGGGGAAAATGAAAGGACTTTTGGACTACTGAACGCAGTAGCACTAATCTCTTTCATGTTGCGCGGTGCGCACCCTACAAGGGGGCCGGAACATCAGAGGATCTGTAAGGTGCGCATTGCGCACCATGATATTTCGATTTTTTGGAAACCCTGACGTGGCGGCGGAAGTTTTGCAAGAAGCTCTTTGGGTTCCTGAAAATGGTGGGACTGTGGTGGGTCAGGCAAAAAATTGTCGGAGTTAGAAAGTAGCTTGAGAATAGTTAACTTATTAATATCACTGGTGGCGGGGCCCAGAATCGAACTGGGGACACGCGGATTTTCAGTCCGCTGCTCTACCTACTGAGCTACCCCGCCGTCAACCTTTAATTAATTATCTTTCGCCTTGCGCCTTGTCAAGGATAAATCACGCCTTGCCAAAGAGGCGTCTTCCGGCGACAATTGAACGTAGCGCCGTTTGAGGCGCAAAGGGAGATCAACCCGACAGGGGGCCTTTCCCTGACACAAAGGTTGGCAATTCCGGAAGGTTATGACTTCCCAGGCTGAAGAGACACCCCCAGCGATACTTGTGGCCGGCGGCGGGGACCCGTCCGTCGCCGAGATGGTGTACCGGTTGAAGGAGGCCGGCTTTGCGGTGCAGGTCCGCCCGCCTCTGGAAGCGGCCTCGGCCTGCCGGGAGAAGGTCCCGGATATCGTTCTCCTCCTGGCGGACCCCCTGCGGGAGCCGGGATTGATTCGGGAATTTAGGACTTCAGCCCCTCTCCGGGAAATTCCCCTGGTGGTGGGCGTCTTGGGCGACAGCGACGCCGGGGCCGCCCGGGCTCTGGAGTTGGGGGCCGACGAATTTGTGCTGCCGCCCTTCTCTCCGCCGGAGGTGCTGGCCCGGATCAAGGTGCTCCTCAAGCTGCATCGGGACCGCATGCTGCTCATCACTTCCCAGGAGGATTTTACCCGTCTTTTTCAGGAGAGCGCGCAACCCTTGTTCTGCTGCGACCGGCAGGGTGAGATGTGCCAAATCAATCCCTCCCTGGCGCGCCTGTTGGGGCATGACGAGGGCCGCCAGGGGGGCCCCCTGTCGGCGGAGCGGTTATTTTTCGGTGACGAAGACCGGCGCCGGTTTCTGAAAATTCTGCAGCAGCCTGCGGGCGCCGGCGATTTCAAGGTGACCTTGCGCCATCAGAACGGTGAGCCCGTGGTGGTGTTGGTGCGGGACCTGGCTCAGGCCCAGGGGAAGGACGCCGTCGGCTTCCAGGTGGAGCCGGTGGGCACTCCTTCCCCTCTGAAAAAGGCGCTTTACGGACTGGTGGAGACCTTTTTGCCCACAGTCCGGGATTATCTGGCTTTGCTGCACCTGACGCCCCTGTTGGGCGGCCGCTACAAGAAGGTCAAGAAGCTGGGCCAGGGCAGTTACGGGGAGGTCTGGCTGGTGCTGGACACTGAGGCCCTGGGGCCGGACCGCCTGATGGTGGCCAAGATTCCCTTCAGCCCCAAGGCCAACGCCAAGTTCCGCAAGGAGGCGGCCATCGGCCAGAAGCTGTCGCCGCACCCCGGCGTGGTCCGCCTGCTGGACCTGGTGGAGGAGGACGGCAAGGTCGTCCTCATCCAGGAATACGTGGCCGGCAACACCGTGGGGGACCTGCTGACGGGCGAACTGCCCCAGCCCCTGGCGGAACGCATCATCCTGCAGCTCATCGACGTGGTGGCCCACGCCCACCGGCATCGCATCATCCACCGGGACATCAAGCCCAACAACCTGATCCTGATGCCGGACGGCACCCTCAAGCTGTTGGACTACGGGGCGGCCAAGATCCTCAAAGACAAAGACATCGGCGCCACCATGGTGGGCTCCCGGCCCTTCATGGCCCCGGAGCAGATCATGGGGGAGAGCGAGCGGCGCAGCGACATCTGGGCCATCGGCGTGCTAATGTACCTCTTTTATACCGGGGAACTGCCTTTTTACAGCGAACTGGAGAAGGTCCTCATCGATCAGATTCTGGAGCAGGAGCCCACGCCGCTCCGGGAATTGAACCCCGACATCCCGCCGGCGCTGGAAGAAATCATCCTCACCTGTCTGAAGAAGAAGGTGGAAGAGCGCTATCCCAACGCCCTGGCCCTGAAAGAGGAACTCCTGCGCCGCTTTCCCCGTTACGGCCAGGAGTCCCCGGAGTAATCATGGACCCGCTCACCCACGCCACCGCCGGCGTCGTCATCTCCCAGCTGATTCCCGGCCCCGACCGCAAGCGGATGATGCTGGCCGGCCTGATTTTCGGCCTTCTGCCGGACATCGACTATATCCTGATCTTTATCGACCGACTGGCTCTGCTCCGCCACCACCGGGGCATCACTCACAGCCTCATCGCCCTGCCCGTGCTGGCCTGGCTGGGAGCCCTGGTGGGCCGGGCCTGGGGCGGCCGGGCCTGGTTCCGTCCCCTGTTTCTCACCGGCCTGGCGGTCCTGGCCAGCCACCTGCTGCTGGACCTGGTCACCAGCTACGGCACCAAACTCCTGAGCCCCTTCAGTTCCGCCAAGCTCAGCCTGGACTGGGTTTTCATCATCGACCCGGTCATCACCCTGCCCCTGTTGGCGGGTACGGTGGCTGCGTTCCTGGGGTTCCAGGTGCGCCGCGCCGCCGCCCTCTGTCTTTCGGTGGCGGGGCTTTACTTGCTGCTGTGCGGCTTTTTCCACCAGCAGGCCCTGGTGGCGGCCCGGAAGGTCCTCAGCGCCAACGGGGAGGCGCCGTTGCGCCTGGCGGCTCTACCCCAGCCCTTCTCCTGCCGTCGCTGGCACCTCATTGCCTGGTGGCCCGCGGAGGTGCGCCAGGCTTTTCTGGAAGTGCCCAGGACGGGCCTGTGGGGCGCCCGGGTGGCGGCGGCAGACGTTTCTCCCCCCCAGGAAGCCTGTTTCAACCCTCGGGCCCCCGAGGCCCGGTTTCAGCCGCCCGACTCACTGGAGGTGAAGGTCTGGCGCGGCGAGCCCTATCCGATCGGCCCCTTCGCCCCAGACACCCACAGGCTCCTGGAATCCTTCCTGCACTTCGCCCGCTTCCCCCTGCTCCTCAAATGCTCACTCCAGGGCGGCGACCTCTTACTCACCTGGCTGGACCTGCGCTTCACCGTGCCGGGTCGCAGCTTCCCCTTTGTCCTGGCCATGGAGGTGGCGCCGGATGGCCGCCTTAAACACTGGAGGATGGGCTATGGCCCGGCGGACCGTCAGGAGGAGCAAAAAAACCGCCGCTCCTGAAAAATTTCCGGCCTATTATCCCTGGCAACTCTTTCAAGGAACGATTATCATATAGTATAAATTGTTCAGGAAGCCGCGAAAAAATCTATGGAGCGGCAGACCGTTTCATTCCTGGCTTGAAGGCAGGCTATGACGGTTGCTCCTGATTAATCTGTGGATATACGGAGGCTTGAGCATGGCTGAAGATCTGCTTGACAAAGGGGCCATTGTGCAGCGCGATAAAGAGACTTACGCCATCGCCCCCCACATTCCCGGCGGCATCATCACCGATTTCAACCTGTTGCGGAGGATGGCGGACGTGGGCGACAAATACGGGGCCAAAGCCATCAAGCTGACGTCCGCGCAACGCTTTGCCCTGGTGGGCCTCAAAGCCGAAGACCTGGACCGGGTCTGGCAGGATTTGGGCCTCATTGCCGGGGCCGCCATCGGCCTGTGCGTCCGCTCCATCAAGATCTGTCCCGGCACCACCTTCTGCCGCCTGGGGATGCAGGACGCGGTGGGCGTGGGGCTGAAGCTGGACGAACTGTACCACGGCATGCCGCTCCCTTATAAATTTAAGATCGGCGTGTCCGGTTGTCCCAACAATTGTTCGGAAAGCCCCATCAAGGACATCGGCCTGGTGGGCATGAACAAGGGTTGGCGGGTTCTGGCCGGGGGCTATGTCTCCGGGCTCAAACCCCGTCTGGCCGACGTCATTGCGGCTGATCTGAACGACGACCAGGTCCTGGACCTGACCGCCCGGATTCTGGAATGGTACAAGCAGGCGGATAAGAAGAAACGCCTGGGCCGGGTCATCGACGACGTGGGCCTGGACCGCTTTAAGGAGGACCTGGGCCTGCCGGTGGGATGAAGCTCCACTCTCAAGCAAGAAAACGCGGTTTTGGTAAATTTAATGGGGGGAAGGGGGCCAAGGGTGTCGGACCCTTGCCCCCTCCCTCAATCCCTGAGCGCTTTATGGTAGGGGCGGTTCGCGAACCGCTCTTGCGAGGCAAGAGAAGTCGGGAGCGCAGGTCCTGCCTTCCCCGGCCCCCCTCACAACTGATCTCCCATTGCAGGGCGCCATGAAGCATCGCTCCCGGCTTTTCAGACCCGGCCGGTTCCTCCTGGCCCTGGCCTGCCTGGTGAGCCTGGGGCCGGAGGAAGGCTTCGCCGTGGACCAGGAGGCTGTTAAAAAGGGACTTCTCGAGCATCTGACTTACCTCAGCGTCACCCTGGGCGAGCGCTCCATCTACCGGCCCGCCAATCTCCAGGCCGCGGAGGCCTATGTCTTTGACACCCTGGCGCAGATGGGCTATGCGCCCCGGCGCCAGAGCTTCATCTGCCAGGGAGAGGAGGTGAGCAACGTGGTGGCGGGGGAGCCCCGGCACACGGGCTATTACCTTCTGGGGGCCCATTTCGACACCGTGGCCGGCAGTCCCGGCGCCGACGACAACGCCAGCGGCGTGGCCGTGCTGCTGGAGGTGGCCCGCCTGGTCAGAGGGGAAAACCCACCCCGTCCCTGGGTCTTTGTGGGTTTCACCACCGAAGAGCCGCCGGCCTTTTTCACCCCCTACATGGGAAGCCGGGTGTACGCCCGCCGGGCCAAGAAAGAGGGCCACCGCATCCTGGGGATGATCTGCCTGGAAAGCGTGGGGTACTTCCGGCAGGAGCCGGGGAGCCAGTCCCTGCCCATTTCTCTGCGCCTCATGGGTTACCCCACCACGGGCAACTTCATCGGCATTGTCAGCGACTGGCGCTCCCGTCCCCTGATGCGGGGCCTGGAAGGGGCCCTCAAGGCGGCGGCCCGCCTGCCCGTCCAGTCCTTGGCCATCCCTCTGGGCGGCCACCTTATGCCCGAGGTCAGGCTGAGCGACCACGCCAATTTCTGGGACGAGGGCTACCCCGCGGTGATGGTCACCGACACCGCCTTCTTCCGCAACCCCAATTACCACACCGAGCGGGACCAGTTGGAGACCCTGGACCTGGAAGCCATGGTGGAGCTGACCCTGGGCCTGGCCCATTTTGTGCGCCAGGCGGAATGAGGCGGGGAGTGCCAGGCGCCAGGCGCCAGGTTTTGGCGGGCGGGTGGCGGGATTTGAGTCTTGGGTGGCGGGGCCGGGCCGGAAACCAGGCAAAGCCCGGTGGCGCCGGCGTCTCGCCGGTGATTCCCGGACCCTTCCTTTATATATGCATAACGTCATTGGGGCTTTGGCAAAATTTCCTTTCTTTATTGGCAGATGGTTGGCTGTTTTGAAGACACTCCCTGGATTCCGACCTTTTATTCGGTGCGCGGTGCATACCCTACATGGCGGCCATGACATTGGAGGAGTTGCAGGGTGCGCACCGGGCACCTTGATATTTTTGAAACCATGACGCTGCGCCGGAAGTTTTGCAAGAGCCTCGTCAATATTTATTGAACATAATCCTACTACGTGGAATTATTGATTAACCCTCAACAAATACTGACAAATCCCCCCTGACCCCCCTTTAGCAAAGGGGGGAAAATGAAAGTACTTTTGGACTACTGAACGCAGTAGCAATAAGCACCGCCACCATCGGCCTTGAGCAATGCCCACGGATGTCTCGGCAGCGATGAGGTTGAGCCAAATCCTCGTTCCCAAGCTCCCGCTTGGGAACGCACGTGCCCCCGAAGCTCCTGCTTCGGACAGCGAAACACCGAAACATGCATCTGGCTGATCCCCAAAATCCGCCGGGGAACCCAATTGCCTGCCAGTCTCTGCCAGGCAAGGCATCGCAGCACTCATTCTTGTGTGGGGTGCCTTCTGTGCGCCAGGATTCATTTTCGGCTCCAGATCCGCCTGTTGTCCCAGGACTCACAAACCTCAAGGGATTAATATGAAAAAGAAAATAGGCTTTTCCGGCAAGATCCGCACCGACCCCGGGGAATCTCTGGCCAAGGGGCATCGGGAAGTGATGGCCGCCATCTGGCGGGAGTATCTGCAGGAGGTCTGCGGCGCCTCGCCGAAAAGCGGACGCTTCCGGGTCTTGCGGGAGGCCATCGAAGCGGCGGGAAACTTCGCCCAGGTCTACGAAGAGTGGAACGACCTGCCCCCTGAGGACCGGGCCGCAGCCTGGCGCCGGCTTATCCAGGCCGTCAAATCCGAACTGGAGGCCAGAAGCCGGCAATGTGTGCGCTGCGGCGAGTGTTGCGAGCGCAGCAGCCCCACCCTTTTGACCGCAGACACGGCGCTGTTGGAGAGCGAGGCCATTTCCTTCGGGGAAGTCTACACCCTGCGCGCCGGGGAAAAGGCCACCGACCGGGACGGCGCGGTGGTTACCCTGAAGGAGGAGCGCCTCAAAGTCCGGGAGGTTCCCGGCACGCGCCAATGCTGGTTTTACCGGGCCGCGGACCGAGCCTGCCGCCTCTACGAGCAGCGGCCGGAACAGTGCCGCCGGCAACAATGCTGGGAGGAGCCGCACCCGGAGCCGGCCCCCGAGGAGGTCTTGCAGCGGCGCCACCTCTTCACCCGGGTCCCCGAGGTCTGGGAGCTCATCCAGGCCCATGAGGAGCGCTGCGGGGTGGAACGGCTGGCCCAGGTCTTGGCTCAGGTGGCCGCCGGCGAGGAGGAGGCCGGGGACCACCTCTTCACCGCCCTGCACTTTGACCACTATCTCAGGGAGATGCTGGTGGACGAGTGGGGGCTGAGCCCCGCCACCACGGAACTGCTCCTGGGCCGACCCCTCAAGAGCCTGCTCAGGGATTGGGGCTACCGGGCCACCCTCACGCCGGAGGGCGTCTTCCGCCTCTCGCCCATGTGCGAGGTACCCGACACCCCTTGAAATCAGGCTCCGCACCGCCATAACGCCAAGGGAGGGGGGGGAACTGTGTTCCCCGGGTCCTCCCCCCAAAAAATCTTTTCATTTCTTATGGGTGGGCCAGAGGCCCCGGCGCGACTGTTTCCAAACAATCCAGCAGCCGGTTCCACAACAGCTCCCGGCCTTCGCGGGTGACCGCCGAAAACCAGATGAAGTCCTGCTGGGCCATGCCCCAGGGACTGAGGACCTCCGCCACCTCTTTCAACCGCCGGGCCCGCTCAGATTTTTTTACCTTGTCCGCCTTGGTGAGCACCGGAATCACCCGCCGCCCCCGGGCCGTCAGCCGTTCCCACAGATAGAGTTCTTCGTCACCCGGCAGACGCCGCCCATCCTGGAGAAAAACCACGCCCGCCAGTTGGCGCCGCTCTTCCAGATAGCCCATGACCAGTTTGCCCCATCCGGCCTGTGCTTCCCGGGAAACCGCAGCATAGCCGAAGCCCGGCAGATCCACGAAGTGCCAGGCATGATTGATGAGAAAAAAGTTGAGGGCCCGGGTGCAGCCGGGACGGGAACTGGTGCGCACCAGTTTCCGCCGCCCCAGCAGACTGTTGATGAGGGACGATTTCCCTACGTTGGAGCGCCCCAGGAAGGCCACTTCGAACAGCCCGCCGGCCGGGAGCTGGTCCAGACGGTGGACGCCGAGGAGGAAGGCCGCGGAGGAGATTTTCGGTAGAACCATGGTGTCATGCCGGGTTGCGGTGGAGAGGCCGTTTTTGTTGGCCCAGCTCTGTGCCCTGTGGCTGCACAGCCAGGAAAAACCGCGCCAGGGAACGATTCATATTATCTTATCCTAGGTGTCTCATTGAGGAATCCCCTCAGATAGAAAAATTCGGCACCGGCGCCTGGATCTGCCCCGGAGGCATTTGAGGAATCGGGATGGAAAGCCGAAATATCTTCCAGGAAGGCGGCGGATGGCAGGAGGGGGAAGTTGCGCACTCTCCATCCCCGCCCCTTTCAGCCGACGGCCGCCGGGGAGGAGGCGCGCCGGGGGGAGCCATGAGGGTCAACCGAGACAACAGGGCCGGCCAGGTGGGGGCGTCCGGGGCTTTTGAGGTCCTGGAGGCGGCCCTGGTGCGCGCCGCGGTGCGCCGGGTCCAGGAGGTCCTGCCGCTGCCCACGGTGGTGAACGCCCTCCTGAAAACGGCCCAGGACCCGTACGCCTCCCTGTCGCGGCTGGCGGACACCGTGCTCCGGGACCAGGCCCTCACCGCCCGGGTGCTCCGGCTGGTCAATTCGCCCTTTTACGGTCTGGCCCAGCCGGTGGGGACGGTGTCCCAGGCGGTGATGCTCCTGGGGCTGGACAAGATCAAACACCTGGCCCTGGCCGTCTCCCTGGCCGAAGGTCTGTTCCGCCATTCGGGTCTGAGCTTCGGGCGCAAGGCCCTGTGGCACCACTCCCAGGCCTGCGGGGTGGCCACCTCCCTGGCGGCCCAGGCCGCGGGATATCCCTTGCCGGAGGAGGCCCTCGTTATCGGCCTCCTGCACGACATCGCCAAGGTGTTCTGGGCCGAGGTCTTTCCGGAGCGCTGGCAGGCGGCCCTCACCGCGATCAGGGAAGAGGGCCAGGAGCCCCTGGCCGCGGAGAAGGCCTATCTCACCGTGCCCCATGCCCAGGTGGGCGCCTGGATGCTGGAAACCTGGGGCTTGCCTCCTCTCTTCGTCCAGGCGGTGCAGGCCCACCACCACCCCGACGGACCTGCGGCGGAGGCCCCGGCCCCCACCCTGAGCCGGGCGCTGTACCTGGGGAACCTCATGGCCCACCTGCTCAACCTGGGGGACGGGGGCCATTCCCGCCTGCCCCCGGCCCCCGCGGAGCTGCTGCGCGCCCTGTGCCTGACGCCGGAAGGGGTGGTGGACCTCCTCCGGAAACTCCCGGGAGCCCTGGCCCGGTTTCTGGGGGAAATGGAGCTGGATCCCCCTGATATGGAGGGCCTGAAAAATCTCACCGGTCTCCTCCAGGGCCGGCCGGTGCTGTGGCTTCAGGACGGGGGCGACCCGGAGCCGGCGGGCTGGGCGCTCAAGGCCTTGGCCCCCCACACCGCGGCCATACCGTGGGAGGCGCTGCCCCGCTCCCAGCCGTCGCCCGGCGGGCCCGCGCCGCTGCTGTTCTGGTCAGGCGCCGATCCCGCCGGCGTCTTGAAGGCTGTGCAGGAGAACCAGGCCCTTTATCCCACGGCCACCCTGGCGCTCTTTATTACCTTGCCGGGGCAGGGTGTGCGGCTGCCCCCGCCGCCGCCCTTGCGGATGCAGGTGTTTGGTCCGGACTGGCGTCTGGAGGATTTTGCCCGGGTTTTATTTGCGGGGAAACGGGTGTGAAGCAGATGGCCGCCCATTCGCATATATCAACAGCTTTCAGCTTTCCGGCAGGAAATGTAGAAATGTAGGGCGGGAACGGCGTGCACGGCACGCCCTATGAGTGGCTAATACCATTTTCCGTTTTACGTGCAACAAACGTTTATGTAAGGGCGGTTCGCGAACCGCCCCTACGCTATTTTCCGATTATGAGGTTTGTTGCAGGTCAATGTGAAAACGGTATAAGTGCACAATTTCATAAGTACGATTACGTATTCTCTGACCCCCCTCACCCCAGCCCTCTCCCCCCGTCGGGGGGGGAGAGGGGGTAATGAGACGGTTTTTGCTTTCTTCCCTCTCC
>VGSW01000072.1 GCA_016874915.1 Deltaproteobacteria bacterium | reverse complement strand
CCCTAGACAACCGGAAGAGGTATCCGCCGCGGAGAAGCGGGCCGCGGAATATGGCATCTCCATCAAGCAGTTCGGTTACAGTTTCTTTTATAAACCCCCCCCTTCTGCCGGGCAAAGGGTATGGAGGCGGTAAAGCCCTACGAGATGGGATTGAGGACATGGAGGGGGTGAACGTCCCTCTCCTGGCAGAAATCCATTACCTGAAGCCAACCGAGCATTGATGTCCGGCCGACCCGAGGAGCCTCAAGTCTGCCGATCCGAGGCTGTCCGCCGGACGGGGAGCATCCGCCGCCAAGTTATGGGGCAAATGCTAGCCCAACTCCTTTAATGCCAGACTTTTAAAGTCAAGGTTTGAACGCGGCATCAGGCTCAGTTCGGAAGCAACGATTTGGAAGAGTCCATCAAGGTTGATCGGACCGATGTTCCCTGGCATATTACATCTTTGCGGTCATTTAAAAGGAAGTAAAGGAGCCGTGGATAAGGATGGATAAACTATGTGCTAATCCAAAATCGCGGAGAATTATGTTCCCTGACTCTCTTCAGGCTAGGGTTTCTTCCGTCTCTGAAGATCTGCCCCTCAAATCGCCACCTCCGGCCTGGGCCCGATGGCTGGCCTGGATCCTGGGGAATTCATGGCGGATGGCCCTTACTCTTTGCATTCTGGACGTGCTGGCTGCTTCTTTAGGGGTAGTATTATCTGGTGTAGTTCGCCATAAAACCTTAGGATTCCGGGACCATCTTACCAACTATTACATCTCGCTTTTAATATGTTACAATATTTATCTCGTTGTAATATGTTATTTAAATGAAGGATATGGACAAATAAAGGAAACAAGACCTGAAGATGAATTACGTATTATAGTGATATCGAATCTATCAGCTTTTTTCTTCGTATTAGCCACTGATCATTTTTTTGATAAAAATGTTATGATCCCCCATTCCATTTTCATTCTTGGCTTTATTTTCACGACTTTTTTGTTGATGTTTTTTCGTTTTACCATCCGCAACTTGTTGAGCAAAATATGGGGCTATGGTCTATCTCGGCAGAATGTGATTATTGTCGGGGACTTTTTGAAAAATATCAAATGGCTTTGGGAGCAATTACACATACAGCAATATAACGGGTTCAACTTATTAGGTTATGTAGCTGAAAAACCTTCCGAGACCATAAAAAATAGTTTGCCTTACTTGGGAAAGTTTTCTGATATCGCCAATATTGCCAAGACAATTAGAGTAGATAAAGCCTTTTTCGCTATGAGTGGATATGGACCGCAAAGGCACCAGACCTTGGTCTCCCGCTTAGAAGAGTGTGCCAGACTTAAGATTCCTTTCATGATGATTTCTCCAATAATTAACAATTTTCGTTTTTCTTTGACTTTGGACGGCTATACCGGGATTTTTGTCGTGAATAGCCGAAAACCGGCCTATGCCCGGCCGCTGTATAGGCTAGTAAAGCGAACCATGGATATTTTTGCCAGCCTGCTTTTGCTGGTTCTTTCCTGGCCCATCTGGTTGATGGTGATGGTAGCCATAAAATTGCAGGACGGGGGCCCCATCTTCTACCGGCATCGGAGGGTGGGAAAGGATAGAAAAATTTTCTATGCCCTCAAATTCAGAACCATGGTCACCAATGCCCGCGAGATTTTGCTTAACAATCCGCAATTATTTGAAGAATTTCAAGGAAATTATAAATTGGAAGGCGATCCTCGGGTTACTTCCATCGGTAAGTTGCTGCGGAAAACCAGTCTGGATGAGCTGCCCCAATTGATTAATATCCTTAAAGGAGAAATGAGCTTAGTAGGCCCTAGACCCATAATAGAAGAAGAAGAGGAACGGTTTGGGGATTTTAAGGATGAACGGGTAAAAATCCGCCCGGGATTAACCGGATTCTGGCAGGTGAGCGGCCGTATCAACACCAGTTATGAAGAACGGATACAAATGGATAAATTTTACATGAATAAATGTAACATCTGGATGGATCTGGTCATCTTGCTAAAGACCCCGATAATCGTCATCTTTGGCAGGGGAGCGGTGTAACTTTAATGATGCGGCCCATCCCCTGATATTGTCAAGGGGGCGCACGTCCCCCTGTTTTTTTGTGGTGCAGCAGTGAGCCTGATTCCCAGTTGTCCCCAGGGGCGGAACTCATTAGCGACGGTTGATCACTCTGATATGCGCGGGTTGGGTACCGCCTGAACTGGGTGCATCACAAAGCTGCTCTCTCTACAAGCGGGGGTTTCGGCCGCAGCCTATTCCCTTAGGGGCAACGAGGATTCTCCTACCGGGATCGCGCCCCTGGGGACCTCTGGGAATTTACCTATATCTTTTCCTTTTAAGCATTCCCGGGCTGGAGGGCCTGGCCGATGGCCCAGAGAAGGGGGCGCCAAGTCACCAAGCACGGATAACCTTGCCCCGTCAAATGCCGGTATGTAAATGGGAACCGAAAAATGACCCCCCCCTCTTAGTTTTTGGCTACACTGTTCATTGCCTGGGCGGAGGATAAGGCTCTGCTGGAGAGCAACCTGAGCGCCGTCACAGGTGGCCATACGGAGAGGCAGGGCGTTTTCCCTGCCTTTTCCTTTCCTGCCTCTCCGGTTGATTATGATAATCCAAAAATGACCCACCTGAGGTATTTGTGTCCTGTGGGGCCAGAAACTTACCCAGGGCCCTATCGATGGACGCCTGAAGATCGCGGTGGTGGACCCCCGCTGCTCCAAAACCGCGGCCAAGGCCGATAATGAGCCCACCTGGACGCAAGCCGCCTGGCTGGTCAAGATTAAGGAAGACGGCCAACCGGGTCCCTTCCTGAGAGGCTCGGACCTGGGTTTACCCAAGGAGATGCGCCCCAACCCCCGAACTTTTAGAAGCAGTTTGGACTGAAAATGAATTTTGCCCTTCATAAGAATTTGATAAAATACCTGGAAAATGTTTCGGGCATATCCAAACTCCGCCTGGGTCGGATGAGACGATCTTGCCGAGGGGCGGGCGTATGTTGGCGCGCTGACGGCGCTCCATGGGATGCCCATTGGCCTGTGGTGGAACGGCTGGTAGGATCTCTAATTGCCCAGGATTCTGGCGCCGAAGCTATCTTCCGGCGCCGCGATGGTGGACGCAGTGAGAAAGGAGGGGGTATGATGCGTATCCTTATGATTTTCTTAGGGTTCCTGCTTTTGATGGGCAATGTCTCCGAGGTCCAGGCGGCAAGCCCGAAGGCCGCGGCATTGCGGCAAGCCAACGGGCTGGTCCCGTTCACGCCCAGCGAGAAGTTCCTATCCGGAAATTTCGTGGCCGACGAGATGAACCCCACGGTCATTTTCGGGGCGGTGAAAGCCTTTGCCGCGTCCCGCAAATGCCCCACGGCCTGGCTCATCGAGGAGGACGTTAAAAAGCGCCTGCCCGGGCCAGGCGGCCCGGACAACGCCGTGGAGTTTACCGTCTACCTGGAGGAGGACTGCCCGGATAAGGTGGTCTACTATGTATTTGTCGACCAGAGCGGCCTGACCCCCCAGCAATGGATTGAGTGGCGGGAAAAATTCCACAAGAGCAAGGCGGAACCGACGTATGGCTCGACCAAATCTAAACTGGACCAGGCTTGCAAGGACGGCTGCGGGGTCGGCGCCGAACTGCGTTTCCTCCAGAAGGATATGGAGATCATGACCAAATCTCCGGAAGAATTTCTGCGCGTAGATCTTAAATATACCCCCATCTATGATCTGAACCTGGGGAAGAAAATCTCCAAATAGGCCGGCCGCTTGGGAAGATTTATGGCACGACGCAAGGCTAAGGTGGGACAGGCCCAGAAGCTTACCGGTTACGGCATCCTGGCCGTGCTGGGCTTGATCACTGTCTGGCTCCTGGTCCAGCAGTCCCGCTTCAACCCCGCGGTGCTCGTGGCCCTGCAGGCCCCTCTGCCCCAGGAGCGGACCCAGGCCGCTTCCGGCCGCCCGCTGGCCGCCACCGCTGCTTTTATTCCTGAGGTCGCCGGATTTACTCCCCGGGCCCCCGTGGAGAGCTTCGGTCCGGAAAATCTCTCCGACAAGATCAACGGCAAGGCCGAGCTCTACCTGAACGCCGGCTTCAAAGAAATGTCCTGCCGCAGCTTCGGTTCCGGGGAGGCGTTCGTGGAGGTGTATCTTTACGATATGGGTGCAGCCTCCAATGCCTATGCCGTGTTCAGCGGTCAGCGCCGTCCGGGTTCCCTCGGTATCCCCCTGACCGCCAATGCCTATGCCACGGCCAATGGCCTGTTCTTCACCCAGGGGCGGTTTTACGTGGAGATCGTAGCTGACCGGGCCTCGGAGGGGCTGCAAAGCTCTCTTACGGCTTTCGCCACCGCGCTTCTGGCCAACCTGCCTTCCGAGGGGCCAACGAAGGACGCGGCCGCGCTCTTTCCCAAGGAAGGCCTGGCTCTGGACAGCCTCCGCCTGTGCGCCGCCGACACTTTTGGCTGTGAGGGGTTGACTAACATGTTCACAGGCGAATACGACCTGAAGAGCGGCAAGGCCACGGCCTTTATCGCCAGGCGCGACACACCGGAGCAGGCCCAGGCGGACGCCAAGCGTTACCTGGATTTTTTGGCCGCCAACGGTTACCAGAAGGTCCAGCCTCCGGGCTTGCCGGGAGACATTCAGGCGTTTGTCCTGGATAACTCGTTTGAAATGGTCTTTGTCCAGGGCCCGACCTTGGCCGGGGTGCATGACGGCTCCTCCCTGGAAGCCTCTCTGGAACTGGCCGCCAAATTGCAGGCCGCACTCAAGGGGAAGCCGTGACCAAACCCCCGGACGAAAAACGGATACCTACGGGTGAGATGAACCGCCGGGATTTCCTCATCCGGGTAGGGTGCGCCTCGGCCGCGGCTTTGGCCGCGGGCGGCCTGGGATTGGCCCTTTATGACTCCAAAGGCCCGGCTCCGGCCGAAGTGCAGAAGACCTTGACCGGTTTGGGGGATTACACCCCCCGGGGCCTGGCCTCAGGGCCGGGGAAAATGGCGATCATCCGGGGTGCGGACCGGGCGGCCATGTTCCGGCAGGGGATCAAGGCCCTGGGAGGGATGGAGTCCTTCATTCAGAAGGGCGACCGGGTGCTCATCAAGGTCAACGCCGCGTTCGCCACCCCGGCCTCCCTGGGGGCCACCACTCACCCGGAGGTGCTGGCGGCCGTAGCCGACCTGTGTTTCAAGGCCGGCGCGGCCCAGGTGCTGGTTACGGACAATCCCATCAACAATCCCGACAGCTGCTTTGAGATCAGCGGGCTGGCCAATGCGGCTAGATCCACCGGGGCCCGAATCATCCCGCCCCGGGCCTCCCTGTTTGCTCCCGTGAGCCTGCCCGGGGGCAAGCTGCTCCAGAATTGGCCGGTCATGGCCGGGGTCTTTCCGGGGGTGACCAAGGTTATTGTGGTGTCCCCGGTTAAGGACCACCAACGGGCCGGGGCCTCCATGACCCTCAAGAACCTTTATGGATTCCTGGGGGGGCGGCGCAACGTTTTCCATCAGGACATCAACGGCATCGTCACCGAGCTGGCGCTCCTTCTCAAGCCCACCCTGTGCGTCCTGGACGGCACGGTGAGCATGATGACCAACGGCCCCACCGGCGGGTCCCTGTCCGATCTGAAGGACACCGGCACCATGGTGGTCTCCACCGATCCCGTGGCCGCGGACGCAGTGGGCGTGGAACTGTTGGGTCGCACCCTGGCGGACGTGCCTTATATCCTTATGGCGGAGAAAGCCGGGGTCGGCATCGCCGACTATCACCGGCTCAATCCGGTGGTTTTGGACACCAAAGCTTAAAAATTGAGGGGAGGGCCGGGGGAACGCAGTCCCCCCGCCCTCCCCTCCACCTCCCCTCCACCCCCCTTATGGGGTTGGGGGAGGGAGTTTGAGGGAGGGGACCAGGGGCCATTGGCCCCTGGTCCCCTCCCTCAAATTAACTTTTTAAAGGTCCCTGCATGCGCATCGTCACTGTCCGCCGCATCAGCCAAGTCTTCTTCCTGGTGATTTTCCTGTGGTTCTGCATCACCGCCACCGTGGGCACTGCCTGGTGGCAGCTGCGCGGCTGGCCCATCAACTGGATCCTGGAACTGGACCCCCTCACCGCCCTGGCCACGGTCCTGGCCACCGGCACCCTCTATTCGTCCCTCACCTGGGCCTTGGTCACCATCTTGCTGACCCTGTTCGTGGGCCGGTTTTTCTGCGGCTTTGCCTGCCCGTTGGGGACGATCAGCCAGGCCACCGGCTGGCTTTATCGGCGGCGTTTGGACGGGAGCGCCCGCGTGGAGGCCAATCGCCCCCGCCGCCTGCAGGCCTTCAAATACTATCTCCTGGTCTTTCTGCTGGGACTGGCCCTTATGGGGTCGGTGCAGACCGGCATCTTTGACCCCCTGCCCCTGGTGCACCGCAGCGTGAACCTGGTCCTGATTCCCTTAGCCGATGCCGGCCCTGGGGTGGTAAGCGACGGGCCGCGCTTTTACGCGTCGGCCTGGCTGTTCGGGGCCGTGTTTTTGGCAGTGGTGGGCTTGAATCTGGTCCTGCCCCGGTTCTTCTGCCGCTTCCTCTGCCCGCTGGGACCGCTTTTCGGCCTGTTGACCCGCTTCACCCCATGGCGCATCGGCAAGACTTCCGGCGCCTGTGGCGATTGCTGCATCTGCGATGAGTACTGCGAAGGAGCCTGCCGTCCCTCGGGGGAACTTATCGGCGGCGAGTGCGTGTTGTGCTTTAACTGTATGGACCTCTGCCCCGCCGGTCGGGTCACCTTTGCCGGCAGGGCCTCGGCGGCCGGGGAGGTCTGGTTGCCGGATCTGTCCCGACGGGGGGTTATCATCGCCGGGGCCGGGCTGTTCCTGGCATCCCTGTGGGAAGTAGGCGCCCTGGGCGGGGCCAACCGTGACCCCAGCCTCATCCGTCCTCCGGGAGCACTGGACGAGGAGCGCTTCCTGACCCGCTGTATCCGGTGCGGCCAATGCATGCGCATCTGCCCCACCAACATCATCCAGCCAGCCCTGCTGGAAGCCGGGTTGCAGGGGCTGTGGACTCCGGTTATCAACTACCGCATCAGCCGCAGCGGCTGCCAGCCCAACTGCATCGCCTGCGGCCAGGTCTGCCCCACCGCGGCCATCCGCCCCATAAGCCTCGAGGAGAAGCAAGGCCTGGGCGATTTCGCCGCCCAGGGGCCCATCCGCATGGGCACGGCCTTCGTGGACCGGGGCCGCTGCCTGCCCTGGGCCATGGACCGGCCCTGCCTGGTGTGTCATGAATTGTGCCCCGTGAGCCCCAAAGCCATCTTCATCCGCACCGTGTTCGAGACCGTCCGGGACGGTGAGGCCCTGTCGGCCAGGGTTCAGGGACCGGGGGTGGACTTGAGCGCCGCCATCGCTCCGGGGGTGAATCTGGCCAGCGGGGACTACTACCTGCGTCCCACCGGTCAGCCTGAGGCCGCGCTCCGGCGTATCACCGGCGTTGCCGGAACCCGACTGATCCTGGACCGTCCCCTGGCCTTGGAGGACCTTCCGGCCCCGGGGGACCGGATAGACATCGTAGTGCGATTGCCGCGTCCTTTCGTGGACGCGGCCAAATGTATCGGCTGCGGTATGTGCGAGCATGAATGCCCGGTAGCGGGCCTTCGCGCCATCCGCGTGTATAATGAGAATGAATCCCGTTCAACCCAGGGCCGCATGACCATTTAGGGTGTGAACCGAGGCATTAAGGAGGTAGTTGTTTTCTGTTCCGAAGTTCTAGGCTGCACAGGCTGGAAAGCCTGTGCCACCAATATTTTTCATGATTTTTAGCATAGAAATCCAAGAGGAGACTATCATGAGCCGGAAGACTAAAGATGCAGGCCTGACGCGCCGGGAATTCGTCAAGACCGTGGGACTCGCCGGACTCGCCACTATGGGGGCCAGCGTGACCGGGGCCGTGGCCGCGGAGCAGCCCGCCGGGGCCGTCAAGGCCGCGACCGTGCCCCAACGCAAGCTGGGAAAGACCGGAGTGGATGTGTCCATTCTTAACCTGGGCTGCATGATCGACACCCTTAATAATCAACTGCTCCTCAAGCAGGCCCTGAAATGGGGCGTCACCATGTGGGACACGGCTGAAGCTTACGGCAACGGCCTGAGCGAGGAGGGCATCGGTCGTTTCCTCTCCCGCAACCCCCAGGCCCGCAAGGAGCTCTTCCTGGTCACCAAGCTCCTGCCCAAGGGCGGCAACTTCACCGAGCGGTTGAATAAGGGTCTGAAGAGGCTGCAAACGGATTATGTGGATCTGTTCTTCGTCCACAACATCTCCGGCATCAATGAGATGACGCCCTTCAAGGAGTGGGCCGCGGAGATGAAGAAGGCCGGCAAGTTCAAATTCTTCGGCTTCAGCACCCACACCAACATGGAGGACTGTCTGCTGGGCGCGGCCAAGCTGGACTGGATCGACGCGGTGATGATGACCTACAACTTCCGGGTCATGAACACCCCCAAGATGCAGGAAGCGGTGAATGCCTGCGCCAAGTCCGGGGTCGGCCTGATCGCCATGAAGACCCAGGCCGGCAGGCCGGGGGCGGAGAAGATCGCCAGCGAGGCCAAGGTGGCGGTGGCCGAGCGCTTCCTGGAACGAGGCTTCACGGACAAGCAGGCCAAGCTCAAGGTAGTGTGGGATAACCCCCAGATCGCCAGCATCTGCTCCCAGATGCCCAACCTGACCATCCTCTCGGCCAACGTGGCCGCGGCCCGGGACCTGACCAAACTGGGGCGGGAGGAGTTCGACTCCTTGCGGCGGTACGCCCTGGAGACCAAGGCCGACTACTGCGCCGGCTGCGGCCAAATCTGCCAGGACGCGGTGGGCGGGGCCGTCCCCGTAAATGAGGTCATGCGCTGCCTCATGTACCACCAGTATTATGGAGAGCCGGAGCTGGCCAGGCTGACCTTTGCGGGGCTGCCCCAGGAGGCTCGGCAGCGGTTGACCGAGGTGGACTACTCTCCGGCGGAGCAGGCCTGTCCGCACCGGTTGGCCATTGCCGCGCTCATGCGCCAGGCTGCGGAGATGCTGGCCTAGAACGATTGAAATAGGTACCGATTGTTGCCTTACCGCCGGAAAGGGCCTCTGAAGATCGGCTGCCTCTTGCTGAAATAAAAAACAAAATACATCAACATGAGTAGCACAGGCTTCCAGCCTGTGGGAAAATCGCTTGAGAGAACAGGGGCGCCCACAGGCCAGAGGCCTGTGCCACTAATACGGTTTTCGGTCTTCGGTTTTCGGTAAAGATAATTACGGATTATCAATAAGTTACAGATTAAGTTTGTTGCACTTGAAAGAGAAAATGGTATAATTTGTTTGGTTGATAGCCCACTCAGCCTCCGGGGCTGACATCAAACTATTTTTCTTATTGTCCCCACCAAATCACCCCCTGGCCCAAATCCCCAATGCGCTCCAAGTTCTCCTTCCATTACCCGATATCGCTTGCAGGTTAATACCAAGTTCAGTTTCAGATGCAACAAATTCTATGGCTAACTTATTGATAATACAATTTCTTTTAACCGAAGACTGAAAACCGAAAACCGAAAACGGTATTATACCTCCAGGTTGACCGGGGCTTGATACAATCCATGGCTCATATTTGCCCGCCAATTTCCGGATGGCAAAAACAATTAGTCAAATTCAGGGCTTCGGGCCCGGTCAAATCAGGATTTTCCCGATTGTTTCACCCGTGGGGGTCGGCATATCTTAAGGCTAATTTCAAATCACTGAAAAGGAGCGCAAGGGGAAAGCATGGCTTTGATCTCCCCTCTGGTGGGGGACAGGAGGGAGATGGGGTTGCAGAAGTTGTCAGGCTGGATTTTAAGGTTTATCCAATGTCAAACTTTTGATCTTCCAGGGAGGTTGACCTTGTACGGAAAGGAGGGTGACCCATGAGACAAAACTCAAGAATCAGGTTCATAGTAGTTGTTTGCGTGGCAATGGCGGCGGCGGTGCTGATGCCGGCCGCGGCCCAGGCCAACCTTATCGCCAATGGCGACTTTGAGGCAGCCACTACCCTAACTAACGCATCACTTACCGCCGCCACTTATGGTCAATGGCTGGCGGGTACTTCTTGGGCGGTGGTGGATGGAACCGATAACAATTTCGCCCAATACGGCGGGGCTGCCACCGATCTGCTCGTCCAGGGAGCGCTCCTGCCCACCACCTCCTGTGTAGGCGCCGGGTGGAAAGTCAAGTTGAGCTTCGCCTATCAATTGCCCGAGGCCGCCGAGGGGGCGCCTCCCGCCGCCGGCCAGGCTCAGATTGCCGGCTTGAATCCGGGCGGCGCCTGGAACCTGGATGGCAGCTTCGTGAATCCCACCGATGGGCAGATTCTGGGAACCTTTACTGACATGACCGAGACCGACCCGGCCGCATGGGGAACCTATAAGAATGCCATAACCTTGCCCGGCGCCTTTGAAGCCCTGGGCGTGGGTTTCAACCTCCCCATGGTGGATAATGTCATCGCGGAAGTGGTGGCGCCCGTGTCCTTTAAAATTTCTCCTACAACCTTGAATCTCAAAAGCCGGGGCAAATGGGTCACCGCGTTCATCAGCAAGCCGCCCTCTTGCTACACCCTGGATTCCATTAACGCCGACTCCATCCTGCTCTCCGTGGGCGAAAGCAGCATCCCCGCCGACTGGATCAACCGCCATGGCAGAAAATTCTTGCTGAAATTCGACCGGCAGGCGCTGATCGCCATGCTCAACGGCGCCACCGGCGCCATCACCCTCACCGTGTCCGGGTCCTTCACGGACGGCATTGCCTTTGAAGGTCAGACCACCCTCAGGGTTATTGACCCCGGCAAGAAGAAAGCGCCCAAGGGCGGCAAATAGGGTATGGGCATAGGAATGTGATTTAACGTTATTGCTATCAGCTTTAAGCCAGGAAATTCTTTAAATCGTTGATGGCTGTTTGTGAATGCTAACAACAACTGAGGCGGCCCTTTTGGGGGCCGCCTTTATTATCCTAGCCTCTTACAAAAGTCATAGTCAATGGCGGAAGTAAGGTTGTTGTCCTGGTTCCCTCCCCCTTGAGGGGGGAGGGTTAAGGTGGGGATGGTATAAGAAGGTTAGCACTAACCAATAGTTACCAAGGCCTGACGCCCCCCTCCCCCAAACCCCCTCCCCCCGTGGGGAGGGGGAAAAGACACCTGGACCGCCTATACCGTACTTTTGCAAGACCATCATCCGTTTAGCCTTTCTAATCCCGAGGGCGACCCTCAGGCAAAGCTTCTCACATCCCCCTTCCCTTCCCGGATGACTTCCGGGGTATCGTCGATGAAGGAAATGATGCTCGAGGGCGCCGGCAGAATAATGCCGGCGTCGATGACCAGATCCAGGTGGGGTTTGAACTTCTCTTCGATTTCGTAAGGGTCGCTCTCCACCGGCCCTTCGGGCAAAGAGGCGCTGGTTGAGATGATGGGGTGGCCCAAAAGCCCCACCAGTCCCAAAGCGATGGGGTGGTCCGGCACCCGGATGCCCACGGTGCGCCGCTTGGTTTGAAGGATTTTGGGCACCAGGCGGGAGGCTTCCAGGACAAAAGTGTACGGCCCCGGCAGCAGGCGCTTCATGGTCTTGTAAGCAAAGTTGCCCACCTGGGCGTATTCGCTGATGTTTTTCAGGTCGGCACAGATGAAGCTGAAGGGTTTGGACAGGCGCCGCCGCTTGAGTTGATAAATCCGGGCGATGCCCTTGGTGTTGTACAAGTCGCAGCCGATGGCGTAGCAGGTGTCCGTGGGATAGGCGATGAGGCCGCCGTTGGTCAGGACCTGCACGGCCTGGCGCAGCAGGCGCTCTTGGGGGTTTTGGGGGTTGACTTTCAGGATCATATTCACCTTCCATTAAGTTAGCGATTTGGGGGGCAAAGGGAAAAAATTAACCACCAAGACACCAAGACCACCAGGAATCTATTCCCTGGTGTATCTTTGTGCTTTTGTGTCTTGGTGGTGAATTATTTCATTCCCCCGGTCCGATTCTATCCTTCTTTTTTTATAATCATTATCGACTTTTTTTGCTACCAATCCTCAGCGTTTCTTTTTGCTTTTGGCCGGCTTGGCCTTGCCTTTGGCCTTCCCGGCCTTGCCCGGCCGAGCCGCGGCGGCTTTGACCGGCTCCCCCGTGGACGTTGCGGCCCGGGCCCACTGGCCCTCCATCTGGTCCTTGTGCCAGTGGGGATCCCACCACTCCACCGGGTCCACGAATTCTCCCTGGAGGATCATGGAAAAATGGAGGTGATCCCCACCGGCCAGACCCGTGGCGCCGGTGCGCCCCACGGTGGCCCCTTTCTCCACCTTATCCCCCTTCTGGACGTCGATCTGGCTCAGGTGGCTGTACATGGAAAAGACCCCCAGGCCGTGGTCCAGGATCACCGTCTGACCGTAGATGCCCAAGGGTTCGGCCAGCACCGCGACGCCGCGGTTGCCCGCAGGCACCGGGCTCTTCTCCAGGGAAGCCAGGTCTTCACCCAGATGCACCTGCTGGTCGATCTGGCGGCCCTGGTAAAAGTAGGCCCGCTTGTCGCCGAACCGGGCCATGGGCTTGCCCAGCAGGCGTTGGAAGGCCCCGGACCACAAGGTCTGGGGCTGGCTTTGGGAACAGACCTGGCGCACCTGGTCGTGGTTTTTCCGCCGCAATTCCCGGTTGACTTCCAGGTAGGCCGCCACCAGGTCTCCGGGATGGGCCACGGAAAAGGTGGCAGCCACCTGGCGCAAAAAATCCTCCGACAGGTTCATCCGGTCCTGGCGCCACTTCCGGGGCTTGACCTTGAAGCTCACCCGATGCCGGACTTCACTGCCGGAGGCGGATCGAGCCACCAGATCCACCTGCGCCGTGCCCGAACTTTCCCGGGAGACCGGGAACAGACAGACATATTCGCCCTCGGGACCCTTGGGGTTGGGAAAGCCCTTGTACAGAACCCCGCCGGTCAACACCCCGCTTTCCCCGGCGGCTTTGCTGAGGCGGTAGCAGATGACCCCGGCGCCACCCGAATGGAGCAGGTGATTCACTGACTGAAAGGTCAGCTTCAGCGGCACCAGGTCCACCATCATCTCCAGGGATAGGGAAGCATGGCGGCCCTGAAAATAATTGCGCCAGGAGCGGTCCCAGACCTCCACCAGCAGCGTGGCCTTGCCATCCTGGAGCCCCAGGGCTTTGGCTTCCAGGACAAACGGGACCTCTACTTTAGTAATCTCGGAGCCTTTGGACCCGAAAATCCCCCAGGATGATGGGTAAGTCCGGCTCAAGACCTCTTTTTCCTGGTCTCCTTGCTTGACCGCCACCCGGACTTTTTTGATGCCCGCGTCCTTGTCCCCGGCTTCCACCAGGAACTCCGTCCGGGCGCCCACCTGGGAGATCTCGGGCTTCAGTGACAGCCAAGGGTCATACCAGTCCAGGTTCCCCACGATGAGCCATAGGATCAGGATCACCAAGGCTCCCCGCACCAGGTTGACCAATAGGAGCCGGGTTTGCCTTTCTATAGTCTTTTCGGCTTTTTTCAATTTCGGCAACTTGACCATAAAAATATAGTAGCAGTTATCTGTTCCCCAGGCAAGGCGGACAAGCCCCCGGAGAGGACACCTTGCCTTTGGGCAGGCGAGTTTTTATTATAGAAGCTATCAGCAGTCAGCAATTTAATGAATTCCCCGGCTGAAAGCTGAAAGCTGATAGCTGATGGCTAAAAAAAGGAACTTTCATGCCAGCAACCGAAGAAGTAACCCTGGTTCTGGGCGGGCTTCACTGCGCCGCGTGCGTGAGCCGGGTGGAACGGTCTTTGAACCAGGTGCCGGGCGTGGAGCAGGCCCTGGTCAACCTGGCCACCCGCCAGGCCAAGGTAAAATACCAGGCTCCTCCGGTCACGGTGGAAGCCTTAAAAGCCGTAATTCAGCAAGCCGGTTACGAAGTGGAGGGCTATTTCAAGGAAGAGCGGCAGCCCCCGCCCTCCCCCGATGTCGAAGCCCAGAAGATGAAACTCCGCTTCCTTCTGGCCCTGGGGCTAAGTTTGCCGGTCTTTCTGGGGGCCATGGTCCCGCCCCTCCAGGGCTGGCTGGGAATGGGCCATCAGGCCTGGTGCTTCGTTCTCCTGATCTTCACCACGCCGGTGTTGTTTTATTCCGGGTCACCCTTTTTCACCGGCGCGCTGAAGGCCGCCCGCCACGGGTCCGCCAACATGGACAGCCTGGTGGCCCTGGGGACGGGCGCGGCCTATGTTTATTCCGCCTGGGTCACTTTCTTTCCCCACACCGTGGCCGCGGCCGGCCACATGCCTGACGTGTATTTCGACACCACCGCCATGATCATCACCTTTATCATTTTGGGTCGCTGGCTGGAGGCCCGCACTCGGGGCCGGGCCTCGGAGGCCATCCGGCGGCTCTTCGCCCTGGCCCCCCCCAGCGCCAGGGTGCGCCGCAACGGCCAGGAAACGGTATTGCCCCTGGAGCAGGTGGTGGTGGGCGATGAAATCCTGGTGCGGCCCGGCGAAAAAATCCCCGTGGATGGGGTGGTCATTGAAGGGGGCTCCAGCGTGGATGAATCCATGCTCACCGGGGAGAGCCTGCCGGTGGCCAAGGAGCCGGGCACGGAAGTCTGGGGCGCCACCCTGAACCAGCGGGGTTTTCTGGTCTTCCGGGCCACCCGGGTGGGCCGGGATATGGTGCTCTCCCAGATTATCCGCCTGGTGGAAGAGGCCCAGACCAGCAAGGCCCCCATCGAGCGCCTGGCGGACCGGGTGGCCGGGGTCTTCGTGCCCGTGGTCATGGTTCTGGCGGTTCTCACCTTTGCCGCCTGGTTCTTCTGGGGGCCGCCCCCGGCCCTCACCCGGGCCTTGGTGAGCATGGTGGCGGTGCTCATCATCGCCTGCCCCTGCGCCATGGGCCTGGCCACCCCCACCGCGGTGATGGTGGGGGCCGGACGGGGCGCGGAGATGGGCATCCTCATCCGGGGCGGCGAACCCCTGGAGCGGGCCTACCGCCTTACCACCGTGGTCTTCGACAAAACCGGCACCCTCACCCGGGGCGCCCCCCAGGTGACGGACGTGACGGCCTTTGCCGGCTGGACCGAGACCAAGGTTCTGGCCTGGGCCGCGGCCCTGGAAGAGAAGTCCGAGCACCCCCTGGCCGAAGCCGTGGTCCACGCCGCGCAACAGCAGAACCTGACGCTGCCGCCGGTGGCGGACTTTCAGGCGGTACCGGGGATGGGAGTCAAGGCCCGGATCAACGGCCAGGAGGTGATCCTGGGCAACCTGGCTTTTCTAACCCGGGAGAATATTCCCATCCAGGAGATCACGGAGCGCCAGGCCCGCCTGGCCCGGGAAGGCAAGACCGCGGTCTTCCTGGCGGTGTCCGGCGCGCCCGTGGGCCTGCTGGCCGCGGCGGACACCCTGAAACCCGGCGCCAAAGAAGCCGTAGCGGCTCTCCAGAAGACCGGCCTCAAAACCATGCTATTAAGCGGGGACAACCGACTGGCCGCCGCCGCGGTGGCCCAAACCGTGGGGATTACCGAGGTGCTGGCCGAAGTCCTGCCGGGGGACAAGGCCAAAAAAGTGGCGGAATTGCAGGAGGCCGGGGACGTGGTGGCCATGGTGGGGGACGGCATCAACGACGCCCCGGCCCTAGCCCAGGCCGACGTCGGAATAGCCCTGGGCACCGGCGCCGACGTGGCCCTGGAGGCCGCGGACCTCACCCTCATCCGGGATGATCTGGCCCTCATTCCCCAGGCCGTCCGGCTCTCCCGCCGGATGATGCGCATCATCCGCCAGAACCTGTTCTGGGCCTTTTTCTATAACGTCATCGCCATCCCCGCGGCCGCGGCCGGGTTCCTCAACCCGGCCCTGGCCGCCGCGGCCATGGCCTTAAGCTCGGTGAGCGTGGTGACTAATTCCTTGCGGCTCAGGAGGTTTCGGGGGTAGGGTGAGAAGTTTTTTGGGGGAGGGGGCTAAGGGTA
>VGSW01000071.1 GCA_016874915.1 Deltaproteobacteria bacterium | reverse complement strand
TTTTTGCTGTTGAAGCTGTTGGTCTTTGGCGCGCTGCTGCTGTTGAGCTTTTTGCTGCTGAAGCTGCTGATCCTTAGCTTTTTGCTGTTGCTGCTGCTGACGTTGCTGCTGCAACTGCTGTTCCCGGGCCTTCTGCTGTTGAAGCTGTTGCTCCTTAGCCCGCTGCTGTTGCTCTTGTTGGGCCTTTCGCTGCTGCTCGGCCTGCTGCTGGCGCTGGCGCTCCAGGGCCCGCTGCTGCTCCTGTTGGCGCTGCTGTTGCAGCTGCTGCTCTCGGGCCCGCTGTTGCTGGAGTTGTTGTTGACGCTGCTGTTCCAACTGCCGCTGGCGCTGTTGCTCCTGGGCCTGCTGCTGGGCCCGGCGCTGGCGCTCCGCCTGCTCCTGGGCCCTTCTCTGCGCTTCTCGCTGTTGTTGCTCGTATTGCTCCTTGGTCAAAGCCGAGCCTGGCAAGGGAAATGCGCCTATCAGGAGAAAAATTGCCAGGAGGAAAAACAGGAAATTTTTTTTCCAGCTCATCGCGGCCTCCTTGGAGGTGACGGGTCCCTCGGAGATAAAGCGGTTTTGCAAAGCGTAACAAGATAAAACATTACGCGGAATTTATTGTTTAGAGATAATTTTAACCAATTTTTGTTAAGTGGAATAGTGAAATTATTGCTGAGAGGAATAGGTGAAAATGCGGGGAAAAATGTCAAAGGCCAGGGTTCCGAAGCCTGTTGCCACAATTATTCTTTTTCGCACCATCAATCCGCGGAATTTTCCAAAGATTCACCTTGGGGGCGCAAGAAAAGTGCGCCCCTGCATGCTAGCCATTGATAATCCTTTATTCATTTAACCGAAAACGGAAAACCGAAAACCGAAAACTGCCTCACACCGGGGCGCCGACTTCGTCCTGGGTTTGGAAGTAAATCTGCCGGATGTCGTCCAGGCGCTGGCGGAAGCAGAGGCCCAGTTCCATGCAAGCGGTGTAGAAGGACTCCCGGCTGAATTCCAGGGCCATCAGGCGGGCTACGGCCTCCTGGGTGTACTCCTGGCGCAGGTCTTTGATCTTCTGGCGGGCGTCCTCCAGCCCCTGCCAGATGGGAAGGAGAATCAGGTCGGCCTTGGCCTGGAGGCGGGCGATTTCCATCTGCACCGCCTGCAGGGTGCTGGCCGTAGGCTCGTCTCCGGTGGTCTCCTGCACCACCTCCACCCCCAGCCGTTCCAGAAACCGGGTTAAAAATTTACGGGAATCCTCGGTCCAGGGGCCGAGTTTCCAGGCATCCGCGGGGATGCCCACCCGGCGGACCTTCTCGCCCCCGGGCAGCCACTCTCTAACCTGGCGCACCCGGGCGAAAAGCTGGCTTTTCAACTGCTGCAAGTAGCTGCTCTTATCCCACTGGGCCCGCCACATGAGGATGCGGCCGTAAGCCTTGACCTTGGCGTAAAAGAGGTCCCGGGTGAAGAGACGCTTGAGCACCGAGGGCCAGGAGTAGAACTTCTTCATGGCCCGGATGGTTTCGGCCTGGAGTTCGTACGGGGTGAACTGTTTGGGCTGAAAAACCGCGTGGTGGCCGTCGTAATTGCCCCAATCCCGGCAGATGATGCGGTTTTGGGCTTCCAGGTCCTGGTAAAACTTGGTCCCCGGCACCGGCGTCAGAATGAGGTATTGGAGGGAGTCCAGGTCCAATTTCCGGGAAAACTTCACGGTATCCCGGATCACCTGGTAGTGGTCTTCATCGGCGCCGAAGACGAACATGCCGTGGACTTTGATGCCGTGGTGGTGGAAGTTGATAACGCAGTCCCGGATGCCTTCCACGGTCTGGGACTTGTTGTAGGCCTTGAGGGTGGCAGGGTTGATGGACTCCAGGCCCACGAAGACCACGTAGCAGCCGCTGCGGGCCATGAGTTTAAGGAGTTCCGGGTCCCGGGCCGCCTCCACCCGCACCTGGGCGCTCCATTCGATCTTGAGATTTTCCTTGATGATGCGTTTGCACAGTTCCTTGATGCGGTCCCCGTTGGCAGTGAAATTGTCGTCGCAGAAAAAGACATGGCTGGCCTGGAGGGCATTGCGGTGAATCTCCTCCATGACCCGGTCCACGGAGTTGTAGCGGTACTTGCGGCCGAACAACATGATCACCGAGCAAAAGCTGCAATTGAAGGGGCAGCCCCGGGAGGTGGCGATGGATACCCAACGGCGCTTCCTGGCCCCCCATCCATGGATGAGGTGGTAATCGGGGATGGGGAGAGAGTCCAGGTCCTCCACGAAGGGGCGCCAGGGATTTTGTCTGAGCTCGCCGTCCTGAAGGTAGCTTAGATTCTGAATGGCCCCGGGATCACCGCTCTCCTGCAGGTGGCTGATAAGTTCCGGCAGGGCCCCCTCCCCCTCGCCGCAGACGATGTAATCCGCATGTTCCAGGCCTTCACCGGGCAGAAAACTGGAATGGGCCCCGCCCATCACCACCGGAACTCCCCGCTGGCGGTAAAAGTCCGCCAACTTATAAGCCCGGGGGACCGTAGAGGAGATGCTGGAGATGCAAACCAGATCCGGCTGGAAATTTAGGGTGGCATAATCGGGGCAGGAGAGTTCCTCCACCACCACTTTCGCCTCAATACCCTGGCGCTGAAGAATGGTTCCCAGCAGGACTGGCCCCAAGCGGGGGATAACCACCCGGCTGAAGATGTGGGGCCGGGGCGCCCGAGGTTCAATGAACAGGACCTTGTCGATGGAACGCGCCATAATTTATTTCCTCAGAGATTTGCCGGAATAATCCGGTGGAGAGCCTGCCGCGTTCCTTTCCTGCTTGAAAACGGCTCTAAGCTCAAAAAGAAGATACACCTAGCTGGCAGTGTAAAGAGGGGACGGGCAGATGTCAATAAAAACTTTACAATGGGCCGGCGACCTAATAAGTGAGGCAGATCCCGGAAGCAGGCCGGGAATCTGCCTCAGAAATACCAAAGAGATGCGACCGGTAGGGGATAAGTTATACGCAGCCAGTGGGTTTGGCCAATCCGGCCATTTTGCAGGCGCCTTTGCCCGGCCCCGAGGGAAACAGCTCGTAGATCTGCTTCAGTTTGAAACCGGTGACCTTGGAGAGAATCCGGACCATGGGGGCGATGCCGTTCTTCTTATAGTAATCCTGGAGCATATTGATGACCTTCCAGTGGTCATCGGTAAGCTCCGAGATGCCTTCGGAATCTTTGACGTAATCCACCCATTCCTGGCACCACTGGTCTAAGTTGGCCAGGAAGCCGTCTTCGTCAACCTCAAAAACTTTGCCTTTAAATTCTACATTAGGCATGCCGATATATCCTCCTTAAAGATTTTGTGGCCTGAAGGTATTTCATGACATAAGTATGTCATTGTGAAAATTTTGTCAAGCATTAAAAATCGCTAAATCTGACTGATTTATGCGATTTCTGGCATGACATTTTATAGCTGTCCGCGTTAAACTATCAGCCATTTTAAAGAATTTTTCGACGGAAAGCTGACGGCAATAGCCAAATAATCCCCGGGACCTCCCCCTCAAATTCACTTTTGTCACCAGGTGATCTTACCAGAATACGGAAATATTTAAAAGGGTCTTGGCGCGTGAACTTCCGGGTGAAAGGATCGTCGAGCATGCCGAATTGGCTGCGGGAGACGCACTCTAAGGCGCCGAGGGTGGAAAAATCTTCCCCGGATTCATGATGTTGTTGGGGTCGAAAGCCCGCTTGAGGCGCTGCTGCAGGGCGATGGCGTCCCGGGAGAGTTCCATCTCCAAATAAGGGGCCTTGGTGAGGCCCACGCCGTGCTCGCCGGAGAGAGTCCCGGCCAGGTGGCGCACCAGGGAAAAGATATCCTCCACGGCCCGGTGGGCCGCTTCCCGTTCCTGGGGAACTTTCCGATCATACAGGACGCTGACATGGATGTTGCCGTCCCCGGCGTGGCCATAAGAGGCAATGGGCAGGTTACGGCGCCGGGAGACTTCCTGGAGCGCGGCCACCAGCCGGGGAATGGCGCTTAAGGGGACCACCACGTCCTCGCTGATTTTCTGGGGCCTTACCTGGCGAAGAGCCGGGGAAATAACGCTGCGAGCCTTCCACAGGCCTTGGGCCTCCACCGGGGTCCGGGCCTGGATCACCAGCCCGGCCCCCTGTTCCCGGCAGAACCGGGCGATACTTGCGGTCCGCTCCTCCACGTCATGGGGGTGGCCATCTACCGCGATGAGTAGCAGGGCCGCAAGCTCAAGGGGCATTTCAAAGGGCAGCATCTCCCGGACACAGTCCAGGGTGGTGCGGTCCATGAACTCCAGGGCCGTGGGGGCCAGCCCGGCCCGCAAGATCAGACTCACCGCCCGGGCGGCCATTTCCAGGTCCGGGAACCCCACGGCCAGGGTTTGACGGGCCGGGGGCTTGGGGGCCAGGCGCAGGATGATGCGGGTTACCACTCCCAGGGTGCCTTCGGAGCCGATAATCAGCCGGGTGAGGTCGTAGCCCACCACCCCTTTCATGGTGCGGGCGCCGGTGTCGATGATCTCTCCGGTGGGGATGACCAACTGGAGTCCCAGGACATAGTCCCGGGTCACCCCGTACTGCACCGCCACCGGGCCCCCGGCGCACTCCGCCACGTTGCCGCCGATGGTGCAGAAATCGGCGCTGCTGGGGTCCGGAGGATAATAAAGCCCCTGTTCCTCCACCGCGGCCTTAAGGCGGCCGGTGATTACTCCCGGCTCCACCACGGCCACCATGTCTTCGATGCTTATCTCCAGGATACGGTTCAACCGGGTGAGGACCAGGACCACTCCACCGGGGGCCGGCACCGCGCCCCCGGAGCGGCCGGTGCCCGCGCCCCGGGGAGTCACGGGAAAGCCGTAGCGGTTGGCCAGGCGCAGAATCTGGGAGATTTCCGCGGCGGAGCCGGGAAAGACCACGGCCGCCGGCACCTGGGTATGGTCGGTGGCGTCAAAGGCGTAGCACCAGCGCTCTTCCAGGGCGGTGAGGATATTTCCCTCTCCCACCACTGCCTGGAGCTGGCGGATTTGGTAGTCAGCAATCATCCAGATTCATCGCCCTCTTGCCTCTTTTAATTTTGACTTGAAAAGAAATCTTGACCTTTTTGGATCGTTCGAATCAGTCCATTCTAAAACAAATATATTACTCAGGTCACATAATTGTTCTCATTTCGCCAAATCAGTTACTTGAAATTTTAGTACTGAGGACTGGGGACTGAGGACTGTGGATTGAGTCTTCGCCAGTTAGTAGGAATGCCAAAATCACCATTCTCCAAATTTTCAGCATGTTCCTCTCCTTTTTAGCTTATGATATAATGACATTTTTGGGTTTTTTGTATTTAATATTAAGTGATTGTAAAAGCTTGCCGCAGCATCAAGCTTGTGGGGCGAGGTCTGGCGGGCACGGAGGCCCGCCCCACCACTGGTCACTGGTTATGGTCACTGGTCACTGACAACTGTCAAATGACCACTGTCAACTATCAACTATTATAATACTCGCATTTGCCGGGAAACCCAAGCCGGGCCGGGGGTGTCTATAAGAAAATTTCTGACAAGAAAATCAGTAAAAGCCCGACTTTCAGTAGACCCTCATCCTATTTTAATATTAAACACCTGATTCTCGCTCAAGGGGACAGGCTGACAAGATGGAGCTCGGCTCCGGTATCTTCCCAAGCCCCGCATATTTCTTATAAAATAAAGATGCTAATCATCCCCAGGGGGTAGAAAAAGCAGCGGCTTAACTTCCGGTTATTTAATGCCTATCTTCGTATAATTAAAGGGCAAGGATATGATGGAAATTCGCTTTCATGGCCGGGGCGGGCAAGGCGCGGTGACCTCGGTGGAATTGCTGGCCCTGGCGGCCATCAATGAAGGGAAGTTCGCCCAGGGTTTCCCCAGCTTCGGGCCGGAGCGCCGGGGCGCGCCGGTATTGGCCTTTTGCCGGGTGGACGACAAACACATCCGCCTGCGCTGCAAGATCCTCAATCCCGACGTGGTGGTGGTTTTGGACCCCAGCCTGTTGCGCATCCAGAATCCCCCGGCGGACCTAAAGGAAAACGGCATCATCGTGCTCAACACTTACAAAAGCCCCGCCGAGATCCGCCGGGAGTACGGCTATAAGCACACCCTGGTCCTGGTGGACGCCAACAAAATCGCCCGGGAAGTTCTGGGGGTGCCCATCGTCAACACCACCATGCTGGGGGCGCTGCTTAAGGCCACCAACGTGGTGGCGGTGGATTCTTTGGATCATCCCCTGAAGGAGCGCTTTGGCGCCCTGGCGGTGAAGAACTTTAACGCCCTGAAGGTGGCTTTTGAGCACACCATTATTGAGGAGCGGCGGCCGTGAGCAAACCCATGGACCAATATACCTGGCAGGAAATCGAGATCGGCGGCGTCCTGACGGAGCCGGGCAACGCCCGGGAATACAACACCGGCGACTGGCGCTCCCAGCACCCGGTGTGGACCAAGAGCCGCTGCATCAAGTGCGGCGTCTGCTGGACAGTATGCCCCGAAGCCGGCATCTCCGAGGAGCCGGGAGGCTATTTTGACATGAACATGTACTGCAAGGGGTGCGGGATCTGCGCCAAAGAGTGCGTCACGGGCTGCATCGCCATGGTGCCGGAGGAAGAGTAATGGCCCATCGAGTCGGAATGGAAGTCTCCATCGCGGTGTCCCACGCGGTGCAGATGGCTCGGGCCGAGGCCATCGCCGCGTATCCCATCACCCCCCAGACCCACATCGTGGAGCACTTGTCCTCCATGGTGGCCAACGGCGAACTGGAGGCCGAATTCCTCAACGTGGAGTCGGAGCACTCGGCCATGAGCGCCTGCATCGGCATGTCCGCGTCCGGCGCCCGCACCTACACGGCCACCAGTTCCCAGGGGCTGGCCCTGATGTACGAGATTCTGTTCATCGCCTCGGCCATGCGTTTTCCCATCGTCATGACCGTGGCCAACCGGGCGCTCTCCGGCCCTTTGAACATCTGGAACGATCACGGCGACATCATGGCCGCCCGGGACATCGGCTGGATTCAAATCTTCGTGGAAAACGGCCAGGAGTCTTACGACCATACCATCATGGCCTTCAAGATCGCCGAGAACCACAAGGTGCTGCTGCCCACCATCATCAATATGGACGGCTTCATCCTCACCCACGTGGTGGAGGCCCAGGAATTTCTGGAGCAGAAGCAGGTGGATAAGTTCCTCCCCCCCTACCACCCCCGGTTCACCATGGACCCCAAGCGGCCCATGACCATGGGGGCCTTTGCCATGCCGGAGATGTACACTGAAGTAAAATACGCCCACCAGGTGGCCCTGACCAACTCCTATGAGCATATCCTCAAAGTTTGGAAAGAGTACGGCGACCTTTCCGGCCGCTATTACCACCCGGTGGAGCGTTATAAGACTGAGGGAGCCAAGGTGCTCCTGCTCATCATGGGCTCTTTGGGAGAAGTGGCGGAAGTCGCGGTGGACGAACTCCGGGAAGCCGGAGAACCGGTGGGTCTCCTGAAACCCCGCCTCTGGCGGCCCTTCCCCTTTGAGGACCTGCGGGCCGCGGTGAATGGTGCGGAACTGGTCATTGTGTGCGACCGGGCCTTATCCCTGGGGGGCGCGGCCGGGCCGGTCCTGGCGGAAATGCGCAGCGCCCTCTACCCTCTGGCCGAAAAGCCCGCAGTGCTGGGCTACACCGTGGGCCTGGGGGGCCGGGACATTCAACCCTCCACCTTTAAAGACATCATACGCCTGGCCCGAGAGGAACTGGCCCAGGGACCCTCTCAGGAATTTCATATCTTTGGAGTACGCGGCTGATGGAAAAATTCGGATACGCTCAGAGCCAAAAGTTCGATACCTACGCCTCCCGGCTGATGCCCCGGAAGGAGTATTTCACCTCCGGGCACCGGGCCTGCCAGGGCTGCGGCGAGGCCCTGGCGGTGCGGTGGGTGACCAAGGCCATTGGCGAGGACGCGGTCATCGCCCACGCCACCGGCTGCATGGAGATCGTGTCCTCGGGCATGCCCCAGACCGCCTGGATGCACCCCTGGATTCACGTGGCCTTTGAAAATACCGCGGCGGTGGCTAGCGGACTGGAGACAGGCTACCGAATTCTGGTCCGGAAGGGCAAGCTGGATGCAATTCCCAAGGTAGTGGCCATGGCCGGCGATGGGGGCACCACGGATATCGGCCTCCAGGCCCTATCCGGGGCCTTGGAGCGGGGGCACAACTTCACTTATATCTGCTGGGACAACGAAGCCTACATGAACACCGGCATCCAGCGGTCCAGTTCCACGCCCTATGGGGCCATGACCACCACCTCGCCGCCGGGGAAGCTGAGCATCGGCCAAGCCACCCAGAAAAAGAACATGGTGGCCATCGCGGTGGCCCACGGCATTCCCTATGTGGCCACCGCCTGCCCCTCTTATCTCTTTGACCTGTACTTCAAGGTGAGAAAGGCCATTGAGACTCCAGGGCCGGCCTATATCCACATTTTGAGCGTGTGCCCCACGGGCTGGCGCTCGGCCACGGAGCTGAGCGTGCGGCTGGGCCGCCTGGCGGTGGAGACCGGGGTCTTTCCCCTCTACGAAGTGGAGAACGGCAGGTACCGCCTCACGGTGGAACCTCCCAAGCTGCGGCCGGTGAACGATTACCTTAAGCCCCAGGGCCGGTTCCGCCACCTGCGGGACAAGGAGCGGGCCTTCATCCAGCGCTATACCCTGGCCGCTTATCAACTGCTTTTGGACAAATGCGGCGCTCCCTATCCGGAGTTCCCGGTCATATCTGAGACGGAAGAAGAGAGCGAATAATGGACCAGCCACGTATTGACGCGATTTTATCCCGGTATGAGGGGA
The DNA here is from genome assembly GCA_016874915.1 of Deltaproteobacteria bacterium. Taxonomy (GTDB): domain Bacteria; phylum Desulfobacterota; class Desulfobaccia; order Desulfobaccales; family 0-14-0-80-60-11; genus VGSO01. The sequence continues at coordinate 7,135 of VGSW01000071.1, read as the reverse complement.
GCTCCGCGGACCTTATCCCGGTGCTTCAGGACATTCAGGATCAATACAACTATCTGCCCAAGGACGAACTGAAGGTGGTGGCGGAGCGCTTGCACGTGCCTATGACCCAGATTTACAGCGTGGCCACCTTCTTCAAGATGTTCTCCCTGATTCCCAAGGGCAAGCACCAGATCAAGGTCTGCCTGGGGACCACCTGCCACCTGCGGGGCGGCGTCAAGATTGTGGAGTCCTTGGGCCACCGCCTGGGAGTGGAGCCCGGCTATACCACCAAAGACATGAAGTTCACCCTGGAAACCGTGGGCTGTCTGGGTTCCTGCGCCCAGGCGCCGGTGATGATGATTGATGACAAGTACTTCGGGCGGGCCGGGGTGGACAAGGTGCCTAAGATCATCAAGCAGTTCAAGTAAGACGGATGGTGGGCCGCCCCCACCCTGCATTAAACCGAAAACCGAAGACCGAAAACCGAAAACCGGAAAATAGCCATGCCAAAGTTTGAATCCGTAGATCACTTGCAGCAGTACCGCCGCCAGCTTCAGGCCAGCCGGGATCCCAATCAGCCCCAGGTTCTGGTGTGCAGCGGCCCCGGCTGTCTGCCCATGGGCAGTATTGAGGTGGCCGCGGCCTTTCGGGAAGAGCTGGAAACAAATGGTCTAAAGGGCAAGGTCCTCCTCAAAGAGTGCGGTTGCCAGGGCTTATGCGCCCGGGCGGTGAAAGTCCTTATCCGGCCCCAGGAGATCGCCTACCAGGGCGTCACCGCCGAGGACGTTCCGGAAATCGTGGAGGCCACCCTGAAGAATGGCCAGGTGGTGGAGCGCTTGATTTATGAGCACCCCGTCACCCACGAGAAGGCCGCGTTCAAGGCAGACATTCCTTTCTATAAGGGCCAGATGCCCATCGTGCTGCGCAAACTGGACCTCATCGACCCCAAGAGCCTGGACGACTACCTGGCCCTGGGGGGCTACCGGGCGCTGCGCAAGGCCCTCACCGGCATGAGCCCTGAAGACCTCATCGACGCCATAGAAAAATCCGGCCTGCGGGGCCGGGGCGGCGGCGGCTTTCCCACCGGCCGCAAATGGCGCATCTGCCAGGAAGCCCTGAGCGACGTCAAGTACATTATCTGCAATGGGGATGAAGGCGACCCCGGGGCGTTTATGGACCGGGCGGTGATGGAGGGCGACCCCCACGCGGTGTTGGAGGGCATGATCATCGGCGGCTATGCCATCGGGGCTAAACAAGGCTACATCTACGTGCGCCACGAATACCCCCTGGCAGTGACCCACCTGGCCAAAGCCATTGACCAGGCCCGGGAGTACGGCTTTTTGGGGAAAAACATTTTGCGGTCCGGCTTCGATTTCGACATCAAGATCAGCCGGGGCGCGGGGGCTTTTGTGTGCGGCGAAGAAACCGCGCTCATCGCCTCCATTGAAGGCTACATCGGGGAACCCACCCCCCGGCCGCCGTATCCTGCGGAGAATGGCCTCTTCGGGTTCCCCACCATCATCAACAATGTGGAGACCTGGGCCAATGTCCCCGAGATCATCAACATGGGGGCCGAGTGGTTCGCGTCCATCGGCACCGAAAACAGCAAGGGCACCAAGGTCTTTTCCCTGGTGGGCGCGGTGAACCAGACGGGGCTGGTGGAAGTGCCCATGGGCACGACGCTCCGTGAGATCGTCTTCGAGTTGGGAGGCGGTTTGCGCCCCGACCGCCAGTTCAAGGCGGTGCAAACCGGCGGCCCTTCCGGCGGCTGTATCCCGGAGCAGTTCCTGGACCTGCCGGTGGACTACGACAGCCTCCAGTCCGTGGGTTCCATCATGGGCTCCGGCGGCATGATCGTCATGGACAACACCAGTTGCGTGGTGGACGTGGCCCGGTACTTCATCTCCTTTTTACATGATGAATCCTGCGGCAAGTGCACCCCCTGCCGGGAAGGCACCAAGCACCTGATGCACATCCTGGATGAAATCATCGCGGGACGGGGGGAAGAAGGGCACCTGGCCTTGATGGAAGAGCTGTGCGCCACCATGGCCTCGGCCTCCATCTGCGGCCTGGGGATGAGCGCGCCCAACCCGGTGCGCTCCACCATAAAGTATTTCCATGACGAATATATGGCCCACATCCGGGACAAGAAATGCCACGCCCTGGTGTGCCGGCCCCTGCTCAAGTACACCATTGACCCGGAAACCTGCACCGGCTGCCTGGCCTGCGTGCGGGAATGCCCGGTGGGGGCCATCACCGGCAAGAAGAAACTGCCCCAGGAATTGGACCAGGAACTCTGCGTCAAATGCGGGCTGTGTTATGAGGCCTGCCAGTTTGAAGCAGTGAAAGTTGAATAAAAAAGGTTGCGGCAGCCCGCCGTGTAAGACATAGGGTCGTGTAAAATATAGGGTTAAAAGGTTAAAAGGGGAAAAGGTTAAAAGGGAAAAAAGAAAAAATTTCTTTCGCCTTTTAACCTCTTAACCTTTTCCCCTTTTAACCCCGGCTATCATAGCTCGTTTAGGATAATTTTAATGATAAGGCATATTGCTGGCGGTTAACAGTTTAGGAGACAAAAAACATGGTTTGGCGAGTAAGCGAAGAAGTATTCCCAACCATTTCGGAAGAAGTGATTCTGACCATCAACGGCATCACCGTGCGGGCCCCCCAGGGCCAGAGCCTGCTGGTCACCGTCCGGGACCATGGCATCGATATTCCCACCCTGTGCTATCACTCGGATTTGAAGCCCGAGGGCCAATGCCGGATGTGCGTGGTGGAGATCGGCGAGTGGCCCCGGACCCGCCTGGTGAATTCCTGCACCTACCCCACGGAGGCGGGCCTGGTGGTGCAAACCCACTCGGAGGAGGTCCTGGCGGCCCGGCGCATGGTGCTGGAGCTGCTCCGGGCCCAGGCCCCGGCCGCCGAGCTCATCAAGCAAATGGCCGCCGCCATGGGGGTCTATGAGACCAGGTTCAAAATAAGCGACCCCGAGGAAAGGTGTATCCTGTGCGGCCTGTGCGTCCGCACCTGCCGGGACATCGTAGGGGTGAGCGCCATTTCCATGGCCAGCCGCACCCCGGCGAAAGAGGTGGTCACGCCTTTCAAGGAGGCCTCCGAGGCCTGCATCGGCTGCGGCTCCTGCGCCTTCGTCTGTCCCACCGACGTCATTCCCTACACCGAAAAGGAGGGGGTGCGCACCATCTGGGGCCGGAATTTTGAACTCCAGGCCTGCACCGTCTGCGGCAACTATATCGCTCCCCAATACCAGTTGGAACACTGGGCCAAGATCACCGGCGACCCGGTGGAGATGTTCTTTGTCTGCCGGGATTGTAGGTAGGCAATACGGTTTTCGGTTTTCGGTAAAAACCAATAGTTTAAGTTATGTATATGTATTCGAAAGGGAAAATGGTTTAATATAACTGACGTTAAACCTGAAAAAGATAGCCGCAGGCCCAATTCCTGCGGCTTTTTTGTCTTTAACAGAAAACCGAAAACCGATAACCGAAAACCGTCATTTATAGCGATTGCCAAAAGTTTTTTCCGATAAAAGACATTAAAAAGATTACAAAAAACTAGATTTTTTGTGAAAAATATGTTTTCCTTCATTCGTGCCCAGACGACTTGCGCCCAACCTAGAGAACTGTTCTCTGGCGGAACTGGAAGTTGCTGCTAATGCTGCTCCTTCCAAGCGCAGTCATAATCGTCTGATGGCTATACGTGCCTTGGCCTTGAATATTGCTCCCGAGCAAGTGGCGGCCTTATACAGCGTCTCGCGACGCACTCTGAACAACGGGATCAGATGGTTCAATCAACAAGGCATAGATGGTCTAATTGAAGGAGCGCGTACCGGGCGGCCGCCCAAGATCACCCCGGAGCAAAGCGCCCATTACCGCCAACTCATCGAACAGCCGGAATTAGCTGAACAACTCCACTGGACGGCAAAGAAATTTCATGGTTATCTCCGACAAGAATTCCAGCATGAAATCGGTTATCGTACGGTAGTGCGTTGGCTGCATGACAATAATTTTCGCCTTAAAGTGCCGCAACCCTGGCCCGCCCGCCAGAGTGAAGAGCAACGGCAAATATTTCTGGAGCAACTCAGAGCCTATCTCCTCGATGAGACCATGGATATCTGGTACTTAGACGAGATGGGCATTGAAGGCGATCCACGCCCCAGACGACGCTGGGCCCGGAAAGGGGCCAAGATTCGGGTGCCCTATTACGGAGAGCATCTCCGGATGAATGTCACCGGAATGGTAGGTCCCCGGACCGGCCAGTTTTATGCCTTAGAGTTCACTCACACCGACAGCGAAGTCGTTTAAGTATTTTTGAACCATGCCAATCAAGATGTAAAACTCGAAAGGCCAAGAAATATCATTATTTGTGATAACGCCACCTGGCATAAAAAGAAATCTTTGGATTGGGGTTCCTTCGAGCCGGTGTTTTTGCCTCCTTATTCTCCGGACTTAAATCCTATTGAGCGCTTATGGCTTTTGATAAAAGCCGAGTGGTTCGCCGATTTCTTCGCGAAAAACCGGGAACAATTGCTTGATCGTATTGACCGGGCACTTTTATGGGTAATGAATCGACCGGATGACAATCAAAGGACTTGCTCCCTGGAACGATTCACGTGATGATCATACTGCTCATTTAGGAAAATATTTTAGGCAGCTGCTATAAATGCTCACGGCCAACTTCTCACCGCATCAAAAAAACAAAAAGAACCCGTTGGCCATATAAACCATTCCCACCAGGCCCAGGGCCATCCCCACGTACCACATTTCCTTTTTTCTGATCAACGCGCCCACCGCGTTCATCATGATGGCTATCTGGAGAATCATCACCGCCAGAGCGAAAGCGCCGTTGTGCTGCTTGAAAACTTCCTGCTCCTTCTGGATGGCCCGGGCCTCGGCCATGATTTCCTCTTTTTCCTTACTGTAGCGCCCGATCTCCTGGTCATACTTTTTCAGCCGTTCGTCCAGAAAAGTGATGACCTGGGGAGCCTTGGCCTCCATTCTGGCGGTGGTGAGCATGTCCTTGTTGAGGCGGTAGGCATGCTCCCGGATGGCCTTGGCCTGGTAATGGCCCCATTTGTTGGCCTCCTGGGTGGTGGAGAGCTGCACCTTGGTGGAATAGCTGGACGCTCTCAAGGATGAAATAGCGGCGGCCACCGCCAGTATCGTAGTGGCGAGGGCCACCCACTGAATCCAGGTCTCTTTTTTTTCCGCTTCAGCCATAAAACCTCCGGAAATCGTGGATTATAGATTAGCGAAGGGCAAGCACTGCAAGGCTTAATTACGAAATTTAACATTGCAATTTTTTCTGGGCAATCTATTAAGCGGGTCGGAGGCCAGAAAATAATAGATCGGCAAGTGGAGGCTGCCATATCTCAACCGGTCCCGCCCACCCTCCGGAACAGGAATCCCACCCACAACCGGCCCAGGGCGGCCCCCGCCAGGTAATGGGGGAAGTCCAGCCAGTCAAAGGAGGTCCCCAAAATAGTCCGGCCCAGAAAGGTGCCCCGGACCGCTTCCAGGGGCCAGGGGTGCCAGAGCTGCAGGACTTCCAGGAGGCAGGTGGCGGCCAATACGCCAAGGGGAATCCGGTTCAGGTATTTCCGCCGGGGCCAGAGAAAAAATGCCAGGAGAATCCAGAAAATGACGTAAAGGACCCCCACCAGGTGATTATTGACCCAGAATTGCCCCGGTCCGGAGTAAAATTTGGCCAGGAACCCACTGGGAGTGATGACCAAAAGGCTGAGCAGCAGGGCCAGGCGAAGGGGCATATCAGTGATCAGTGATCAGTGATCAGTGATCAGTGGCCAGGGACCATTTATGTAAAGGTTTTTCGGGGTATGCGATCCGCACCCTAAGAGAAACGACAAAAAGGTTTCCGGGACCGGTTTTCAAATCTTTTAAAACCGAAAACCGAAGACCGAAAACCGAAAACCGTCTTCAAATCCGGGCGGCGTTCAATTGGGGGTCCTCGATGCGGTAATAAACCGTGGGAGGCTGGACCACTTCCAGTTGGTCGATTTCCGCCAGGGCGTGGCGGACGTCCTGCTCCCGGGCCTCGTGGGTGATCATGACGATGGGCACGGTGCCGGCCACTTCCCGGCCCTTCTGGAAGACCGCGGCGATACTGATGCCCTGCTTCCCCAGGGCCCCGGAGATTTGGGACAGCACCCCGGGGCGGTCTTTGGCGGCAAACCGGAAGTAGTAATTGGTCACCAGGTCGTTTAAGGGCTTGATGAGGCGGTTGGATGCGAGGGCGTTCTCACAGCCCAGGGCCGGCACACGGCTCTGGACGCCCCGGATGGTGTTCCGGGCCAGGTCCATGATGTCGCTCACCACCGCGCTGGCAGTGGGCATCATGCCGGCTCCCTGCCCATAAAGCAAAATAGGCCCCACCGCATCGCCGGTCAAATACACCGCGTTCATGGCCCCCCCCACTTTGGCCAGCATGTGTTCCGTAGGGATGAGGGTGGGGTGGACCCGGGCCTCCACCCGGTGGCCGTCGTCCCGGGTGATGGCCAGGAGCTTGAACCGGTAGCCGAATTCCTGGGCGAACTGCATGTCCAGGGGGTCCAGACCGATGATGCCCTCCACCGCGACGGATTCCAGGTCCAGCCGGGCCCCGTAGGCCAGGCTCATGAGAATGGCCAGCTTGTGGGCCGTGTCGGTGCCTTCCACGTCCAGGGTGGGGTCGGCCTCGGCGTAGCCTTCCGCCTGGGCCTCGGCCAGGGCCTGGTCATAAGGTTTGCCGTACAGGGACATTTGGGTGAGGATGTAGTTGCAGGTGCCGTTTAAGATGCCTAGCAGTTCCTGGATGCGGTTGGCCGCCAGCCCCTGGCGCAGGGCCAGAATGATGGGCACCCCGCCGCACACCGCGGCTTCGAAGGCCACTTCCACCCCCCGCGCCGCCGCGGCGCTTAAGATTTCATTGCCGTGGTGGGCCAGCAGGGCCTTGTTGGCCGTGACCACGTGCTTGCCCCGCTCAATGGCCGCGAGCATGTAGTCCCGGGCCGGGGACAGGCCGCCCATGAGTTCCACCATGATGTGGATGTCCGGGTCGTCCAGAATGTCTTGGGCCCGGGGGGTGAGAAGACCCTTCTCCAGGGTTACGGGCCGGGGCCGCTCCAGGTCCAGGTCCGCCACCT
>VGSW01000070.1 GCA_016874915.1 Deltaproteobacteria bacterium | reverse complement strand
CGCCCTGTTAAAGATGTTGTTTGAACGCATCGTGCCGGTATTCATCAACGAGAAACCCAGGTGGATTCCCATCCAGAATCAAAAAGGCAAATCCGCCATCGTGGTCACCGCTTGCACCACGCCCTGGCCCCTTAATTGGCTTCTCCCGGTGAGCCGGGGGGCGGTCCGGGCCGTCAGCCGGGTCTTAAAGGACGGCGGGTACAAAATATTGGGGAAAGTGGTCAAACCCGGTACCCGGTATCGCCCTCAAATCTCGGATAAGCTGTTGCACCGGGCCCGGGAATTGGGGAAAAAGCTTTAAGGATTAAGGGGGGGGACTCCATGATCATCCCCGGATTTCGTTTCGCCGCCGTGGCCGCGGGCATCAAAAAAGCCGGCGGCCTGGATTTGGCCCTCATGGTGGCCGACGCGCCCGCGACGGCCGCGGGAGTCTTTACCGCCAACCGGGTCAAAGCCGCGCCGGTGCTCCTTTCCCGGCAGCGGCTGCGGGGGGGCAAAGCCCAGGCCATTCTGGTAAACGCCGGCAACGCCAACGCCGCCACCGGTCCCCAGGGCCTCCAGGACGCCTGGGAAACAACCCGGCAGGTTGCGGCTTTGCTCAACATCCCCGAACGCCTGGTGCTCCCCGCGTCCACCGGGGTCATCGGCCAGCCCCTGGCGGTGGACAAATTCACCCGGGCCTTGCCGGACCTAACGGCCCGCCTCCATTCCGGGGGCTTTCCCGAAGCGGCCCAGGCCATCATGACCACCGACACCCGCCCCAAGACCTCAGTTTTAAAAGAAAAAATCGCCGGGCGGGAAATCACCCTGGCGGGCATGGCCAAAGGCGCGGGGATGATCCACCCCAACATGGCCACCATGCTCTCTTTTCTCTTCACCAACGCCGCGGTCCATCCCCGGATTTTGAAAAAACTCCTGGTGGCGGCGCTGCCGGTGAGCTTCAACCGCATTACCATTGACGGCGACACTTCCACCAACGACACGGTGTTGCTCCTGGCCTCCGGTAAGGCCGGGAATCCCTTGATTCACGAGCCGGGCCCGGCCATGCTGGAGCTGGGGGCAATGCTCAACGAAGTCATGGGCGACCTGGCCTCCCAGGTGGTGGCCGACGGCGAAGGCGCCCGGCACGTTTACCGCATTGAGGTTAACGGGGCCGCCAGCCCGGCGGAGGCGCTCAAGGCGGCGCAAACCGTGGCCCTCTCCCCTTTGGTGAAAACCGCCATGGCCGGGGCCGACGTCAACTGGGGGCGCATCATGGCGGCTCTGGGGCGCTCCGGGGCTCGCTTTGACCCGGAAATGGTGGACATCGCTTATGGGGACCACCTGGTGGCCCAAAAAGGCCAGGGCCGGGGGCCGGACGCGGAAGCCCTGGCCCAAAAGGTCATTAGAAGCGGCTCCTTCATCGTCCGCATCCACCTCCACGCCGGGGATTTCTCCGACTATTACGACACCTGCGACCTCACCGAGGACTACATCCGCATCAACGCCAGCTATAGAAGCTAACCACAGAGGCTTTTATTACTCGGAGCATTAAAGAAGTTCCTTCCTTTTGCCCCTCCCCCTTGAGGGGGGAGGGCTGGGTGGGGGTGAAGGTAATCCATTTTCCGCTCCGAGTAATACCTCCAAGCTGCGGTGCATGACCGGCACACAAAAAAAGGGAGGCCCCCTCGGGAGCCTCCCCATTGTAAGGAACCGGTTTAGATCAAGGCTGCTTGGTCAAGGTGACTTTGGGGTTGGCGCTTATAATCACGTCGCGATCGATGCCGCCGCCCATTTTTATGACCATGGAAATGGTTTCGGGCTTTTTGCTGGTGGCTGCCTTCCACGAGCCGCTAAAATCAATATAGACAATTCCCCATTTTTCGCCAGGAGCATTGGGATCGTAAAATTCGCCCACTCCCACGGCCAGGAATTTTCCGGTGGTGGCGTTTACTTCCATATCTATCAGGGCCAGTTGGGTGATGCCGAAGGCAACGTCTTGGTTATTTTGGTCCTTGCCGATGAATTTCATGTAATAGCCGTCAAGATTGGGGATGGGGGGGCCTTCTATTCCCGTGTATAATTCCAGTGTCCCAGTAACATTTTTGTTTTTTTTGTCGAATTTCTCTGTCAGTGGATTAAACTCGGTGGCTTTTACCTGAAACTTTAACGGTCCCGACCAGGTCTCAATTGGTTGGGCCGTCGCGCCCGGAGCGAAGCTTAAGATAATCCCCGCGGACAACACCAACAAAATGGTCAACCTCAGTTTATAGGACACATTCTTTTTCGAGAACATTAGGTCCCTCCAAGGGTTAGATAAATTTTTTTCACTATACTCCGATGGTTAGGGATAATCAAGAAATTTCATTTTTGCGGGTCAATTATTCGACAACGGCTTAAGATCAAGCAGGATGGCGGCGGGGAGGAAGTGTTCCTCCCGGCGCCTTTCTGACCTTAATCAAGTAGATATAAAACATTGACAACATAATAAATTTATGGTTTAAAAAAGATAGACAAATATAAAACAAAATTTCATTATTTCTGCTTGAGTAATCGCGGCAGCCAGATTGCCCTGGGAGTTTTACAACTTTTCTTTCCTCCCCCTGGGAAGTCCTGGGAACTTTTACCTTCAACCAGGTTTGGACTACCCCCAAAGACCTATCTATCAGAGGAGAAGCAACATGAAAAAGAGATTGGTTGTGGCACTACTGGCAATGTCTCTATTGGTCCCCACAGGGGCCCTGGCAGCCTCCTTTCCTCCCGCATCCCTTGCCTTTCAGTGGGGCGCCGCTCCTGAGTACACGGTCCTCACGATCAAGCTGGTTGGAAACATCAGAATGTATGATGGGCGGCTCAAATTTTACCAGCTCAACGGGATACATTATAATACACTTTTCCCCTACAATGCGGTCCCCTTGACCGGCAGCGGATATGTGGGCATAGATGGAATCTTCAATTTCGATCTTAACGGGAACTATAGTGACAATTTTTACAATATTCATGTAAGGTGGACAATGGGAGTGGGCGGAAGTGCTCTGCGTCGCCTCATCACTAATGGTGGGTGGGCGACTACAGTCGTATTCTCTCTTACTGAGGTTCCCGCGAATACGCTTCCGCGCCCCTGCTGATCGACTGGGAAACCGCGGAGGTTAAGTAAAGCCTAACTTTCCAGGTCGACAGGAAACAGCAGGGGCGACCCTCCGGGCCGCCCCTGTGAACGAATCCGGTTACCCAAACTTATTTTAACCACAACTATTTATCCAGCTTGAGTCCCCAATGACACGGGGAAATCATCCCAGCCCCTCCCTAGCCAGCCGCACCGCCTCCCGGATCATCTGGCTGGTGTAGCCCCATTCGTTGTCGTACCAGCTCATGACCTTCACTAGGTCGCCGTCCACCACCTGGGTCATCTCCAAATCCACGATGGAGGCCCGGGGGTCGCCGATAACGTCAGAGGAGACGATGGGGTCCTCGGCCACCCCCAGGATGCCCTGGTAGCGGGGGCTGGCCGCTTCTTCCCGGAAGATGTTTTGGACTTCTTCCACCGTGGTGGGCCGCTCAGTAAGAAAGACAATATCTGCCATGGAGCCCGACGGCACCGGGCCCCTAACCGCCACGCCGTCAAATTTCCCCTTGTATTGGGGGAGACAGTTGGTGGTGGCCACCGCGGCGCCGGTGGAGGTGGGCACGAAGTTGGCCGCGCCGGCCCGGCCCCGGCGGAACTTCTTGTTAGGCCCGTCCACAATGGCCTGGCTGGAGGTGTAGGCGTGAATGGTGGTCATGATGGCCTTTTTGATGCCGATGCGCCGGCCCATGACTTCCACCACCGGGGTGATGCAGTTGGTGGTGCAGGAGGCGCAGGACAAAATCCGCACCCCGCCCTCGGGCTGGGTGACCCCGTGGACGATGCAGCACACGGTTTCGTCTTTGGGCGGGGCCGAGAGGATAACGGTTTTGGCCCCGGCTTCGAGGTGTTTTTCCAAATCCGGGTTGCGAGTAAAGGCCCCGGTGCATTCAAATACGATATCCACTCCCAATTCCCCCCAGGGCAACTTGGCCGGGTCCCGTTCGCTGAAAAACTGGTATTCTTTGCCATCCACTGCCAGGACATTGCCCTGGCCTTCCACCTTTTTCTCATACCGGCCGTAAACCGTGTCGTAGCGGAGCAAATAAACCAGGTTGTCAATGGGCATCAGGTCGTTAACCGCTACCAATTGCAACTCCGGGGTGCCCAAAATGATTTTTAACGCCGCCCGTCCGATTCTGCCCATGCCGTTAATCGCCACCTTGGCTTTGGCCATGATTCATCCTCCTTTCCATGGTTCCCGGCTCAAAGAGAACCTTATCAGGTCAATGGTTTTAGCTGGATTGGGAAAATATTTTTTTAATCACCTTAATACTTGGTAAGCACTGATGCAATTCTAACTCTCACGCGTAGGATTTTTAAAGAGTAAAATTACCGCAGGCGCGATTTGGCGAAAAAGCAAGGGCGACCCCAGGGGCCGCCCCATATTTTCTTAAGGATTATTTCTTTAACTCCGGTAATCAGTTATCGAAATTGTAAAAAATTATTTTTCATGAGGGATTCGACCCCCGGTTTTTTTGAATGCATCCCCAGATTGCATTGATTTGACGCAGATTTAATATTTAATAATATGTGCCAATCGATGTAATCTGTAGATAACCCATGTCTCAAATCATCTATGGCCGGCATCCGGTGTTAGCCGCCCTGCGGCAGGCTGACTCCCCCCTGGAAGAAGTCCTGGTGGCCCAGGGGGTGAAAGGCGCCTGGGTTGGGGAAGTGCGCGCTCTCGCCCAGGCCGCGGGGGTGCGCTTTCGCATCCAGGAGCGGGCGGCGCTGGACCGTCTGGCGGGAACTACTCATCATCAAGGCGTATTGGCACGGCGGGCGGCCTACGTCTATCAGACGGAAGACGCGTTGCTGGATGCCCTCACCCAGCTCAGCGAACCCGCGCTCCTGGTGGCCGCGGACGGCCTCACCGACCCCATGAACCTGGGGAATCTTATCAGGAGCGCCCTGTCCGCCGGGGCTCATGGGATTATCATCCCCAAGGACCGGGCCGTGGGAGTGACCCCCGTAGTGGCCAAGGCCGCGGCGGGGGCCCTGGAATATCTGCCCGTTTACCGGGTCACCAATTTGGCCGACGCCTTGGGACGCTTGAAAGAGGTTGGCATCGCCATCATGGGGACTGACTCTCAGGCTCCCCAAACCATCTATGAGGCCGACCTGACCCTACCCCTGGTGCTGGTTATCGGCGCCGAAGACAAGGGTCTGCGCCCCCGGGTGCGAAAGACTTGCGACTTGCTCCTGTCCATCCCCCTGGCCCGGCCGGAAATCGGCTCCCTTAACGCCGCGGCCGCGGGCGCGGTGGCGCTGTTCGAAGTTAGGCGGCAGCGGTTGGAGAAGGGGAACACAATCTAAAACATAGCTCCGTGAGGGAGTAGCGCGAAACTCCGCCACGTCTCTCAACTCCGACCCTTTCGCTTAAACCACGCTGCGAGGTCATTTTGCCGGTTTCTCCGCGAGATTTATTCTATGACAGGAGGCGTGCCGCGGGTAAGGTTGCTACCGGGGCATTTCATGCTTACTCTCCCTCGAAGAGTAATGATATATTGTATAATACATAAGGAAGAACTTTGAAGATACTCCTCGTCCAACCCAAATCCACCGGATACATGGGGCAGGTTTCCAAAAGCGGCAAGGCCAGCTTAGCCAGGGTAACCTTGACGACCATCGCGGCGCTTACTCCCCCTCCTCACGAAGTTGTCATTCACGATGCCCGTCTGAGCGAACCTGACTATGACGAGGACTGGGATCTGGTGGGCTTTACCGGTATGACCTGTGAGATTCCCCACGCGTACCGGATGGCCGACGAATTCCGCAGGCGGGGCAAGACCGTGGTGATCGGAGGTTATCACGCCACCGCGCTGCCCGAAGAGGCCGCCCAACACGCCGACATTGTGGTCGTGGGCGAGGCCGAGGGACTTTGGCCGCGCATCCTCCTGGAGTTGGCCAACGGCGGGGCGCAACAGACCATTTACCAAAACGATAAACTTATCGAAATGCGGGATATGGCGATCCCGCGCCGGGAATTGCTCAATCCCGACATGTACACGGTCTTTAACACCATTCAGGCCACCCGGGGCTGTCCTTTCAACTGCGTGTATTGCGCGGTAACGAAATTTTTCGGCCGCGATTTCCGCTGTCGTCCGGTGGCGGAAGTGGTGGCCGAAATAAAAAGTCAGCCGGACAAGCGATGGATGTTTCTCGACGATAACCTCATCGGCCAGGAAAAATATGCCAAGGAGTTGTTTCGGGCTTTAATTCCTTTGGGAATCAATTGGGGAGCGCAGGTTTCCTTTGAGCTGGCCAAGAACGCGGAGCTCATGGACCTTTATGCGCAAGCGGGAGGGCAGTTTGCTTTTATCGGTTTCGAGAGCCTGTCGGCGCCGGCGCTTAAGTCGGTTCGCAAGGGGTTTAATCGTCCCGAAGAATACGCCCAAGGCATCCGTCAGTTACATCGACGAGGCATTACCATCATGGGAAGTTTCATGTTCGGCCTCGATGGAGATGATCTAGGCGTGTTCAAGCGCACCGTCGATTTTGTCAACGCCACCAAAATCGACCTGGTGCTTTACCATATCCTCACGCCCTTTCCGGGCACCAAGCTTTACGAGGAGATGGACCGCCAGGGACGCATCCATGATCGCGACTGGTCTCATTATGATACCGGCCACTCGGTCATCCATCCGCAAGGCATGACCTCCGAAGAACTTCAGAACGGCTGGTATTGGGCCGTGCGGGAAACCTATAAACTGCCCAACATCTTGCGGCGCATCGTACGGCCCGAACCCGGTTGGAAAGTCCGCCTGGTCAGCAATTATTCCCAATTTCGCAAAGTGTCCAGATATCCTCAGCCGCTCCATCCGGAGAAATATAGCAACCCGCCTCTTCCCTAAAGCCTGCGGCTTCAAAAAATATCTTTTGAATGCACCTTATTATCAAAGGTAATGGGGCGCGCCGTACATCCTGTGATCGGCCACCTGTTTCTTCTTCCCCCACGCCATACTCTGACAAATCCTTTGCCTGGGCGGTTAAGGCAGGGTATGATGAAATCATGGGCCGGGTCTGGCGATGGCGGGAGGAAGAGGCCAGGACTTTCTGGGAGGAGGCCGGGAAAGTGCTGGAGGCCGGCGGGGTGTTGGCCGTGCCCACGGAGACCTTTTACGCCCTGGCGGCGCACCCTTTTAAAGAAGAGGCCCTGACCCGCTTGTTTGCCTTAAAGGAGCGGCCGGAAGAAAAGCCGGTCCTGGTCCTGGTGTCCGGGCCGGAGATGCTCACCCAGGTGGCCCGGGAAATTCCGGAGGCGGCTAAGAATCTCATGGCCTGTTTCTGGCCCGGACCTTTGACCATCATTTTTCCGGCCAGGGACAATCTCCCTCAGCTTTTAACCGGCGGCACCGGTACCATTGCAGTGCGGCAACCCCGGCATGATGTGACCCTCAGGCTGCTGGCGGCGCTGGGCTTTCCGGTAACCGGCACCAGCGCCAATCGCTCCGGCCAGCCGCCCCTGGCCGCGGCGGAAGCAGTGGCGGCGGAATTCCGCGATAGAGTGGAACTGATCCTGGACGCGGGTCCTTGCCCCGGGGGGCTCCCCTCCACCATCGTGGACGCCAGCCGCACCCCGCCCCGGCTGGTGCGGCCCGGGGCCATTTCCACGACCCAATTGCAAGAGGTTATCGCAGACTTATTATTATGAATTAAATGGTTTTCTTAGCTTCTTAAAAAAATCGGTCGCCTTCGTCCAAATGAAAAACAAAAGACAATTTCCTAACCCGGACGAGCCGGAACCAAAAAGGATGAAACAAATTTTCTGCCAGAAAAAACACGAATCTTATATCTAAGGTACTAAGTGGCACAGGCTTCCAGCCTGTGGGCAGCCTTTGTAACCTGAGAGCCTTAACCACAGGCCAGAGGCCTGTGCCACCAGAACTTTCTAGTTGGCGGCCGAAGAATTATAAAAGGGCGTGGCTTCCCTCCAGATCCTATTTGTCGGAAATGGGCTAATTGGCCAATAAAGAGTGGGGGATCGGGTAAAAATGATGCATAAGACGCACCCTATATTTAATCGGTGGTTTAATGGCTAAAGAACCGGTGGTGGTGGGCATCGATCTGGGGGGCACCAACGTCCGGTGGGCCTTGGTGAACCGGGACGGCCAGATCCTGGGCCGGTGGGAGACCGCCACGGCCACCATGCCGGACCAGGACTCCATGGTGAAGGGTCTGGCCGCGGACCTGGCCGCCTGCGGCCATGAAGCCCATTCCCGGCGCCTGGACATCCAAGCTGTAGGTCTGGGGGTGGCCGGCCGGGTTTTGCGGCAGGAAGGCCGGGTGGCCTTCTCTCCCAACATCCCGGCCTTGAACGACTGCCCCCTGGTTCCCAGCCTTACCCCCCTGACGCCCTGGCCCATATTTTTGGAGAATGACGCTAACCTTTTCATCCTGGGGGAACACTGGCTGGGGGCCGGCCGGGGCCACGACCGGATTTTGGGCATCACCCTAGGCACCGGCGTGGGCGGCGGCCTTATTCTGAATGGCCGGGTGTGGTCTGGAACCCAGGGCACCTCGGGGGAAATCGGCCACATTACCCTGGACCCCGACGGCCGCCGGTGCCACTGCGGCAACCGGGGCTGCCTGGAAACCCTGGCCTCGGGCTTTTGGGCCGTAACCTGGGTCAAGGAACAACTGGCCCAGGGCGCGTCTTCCTGGCTGGAGGAACTCTACCACCGGGACCCGGACGCCCTGGGGGGCGAAGCCCTGGTGGTGGCTGCCCGGCAGGGCGACCCTCTGGCTCTCAAAGCCTTCGAGCGGGTGGGCAAGGCCCTGGGCCAGGCCATCGCCACCGTGGTCCATCTCCTGGGAATCCCCCGGGTGGTCATCGGCGGCCGCTTCGCCCGGGCCTGGGAAGTCTTTAACCTGTTCATGCTGGAAGAGCTGCACCGCCGCCTTACCCTGTTTCCATTTGAGGCTGTGAGCATCGTGCCGGCCCAATTGGGCGACGACGCCGGCCTCCTGGGCGGCGCCCGGGTGGCGTGGGATGAGGTGGGGGGAGAGTAGAGAATTTGAGGGGAGGGCCGGGGGACATAGCGGTTTGGCGGTTTGGCAGTTAGCAGTTAGTTTGTTTGCTGAACATTTATGGAATAAGGCATAGTCTAATAGCTGACCCGCTGACCCGCTAAACCGCTAAACCGCTAAACCGCCGCCCTTAGGTTCCTCCCCCGCACAACATTAGCAAGGAGAGACGCATGAAACAAATCCCGGTGGCCCGGCCTACCCTGGGAGAAGAAGAAGCCGTCGCGGCCCGGCGGGCCATCCTTTCCGGCTGGGTGATTCAGGGTCCGGAGGTGGAGGCCTTTGAAAGGGAGTTCGCGGCCTTGGTGGGCGCGCCCCATGCGGTGGCCTGCTCCAGCGGCACTGCGGCCCTGCACCTGGCTTTAAAAGCCCTGGATCTGGGCATTGGCGATGAAGTCATCACCGTGAGCCACTCCTTTATCGCCACGGCCAACGCGGTGCGCTACGTAGGGGCCACCCCGGTTTTTGTGGATGTAGAGTACTCAACCGGCAATATGGACCCCGGCCTCCTCGCCCCGGCCATCACCCCGAAAACCCGGGCCATCCTGGCGGTGCACCAATTGGGGATGCCCTGCGATTTAGGGCGGATTATCCCCTTAGCCCGGGACCACGGCCTTTGGGTAGTAGAGGACGCGGCCTGCGCCACCGGGTCGGAAATCAGCCTGGAGTCGGGGGGGTGGGAAATTATCGGTAAACCCCGGGGCGACCTGGCCACCTTTTCTTTTCACCCCCGCAAGGTTCTGACCACCGGCGACGGCGGCATGGTCACCGGCCGGGATTCGGAAGTCATGGCCCGGATGGCGCGCCTCCGCACCCACGCCATGAGTCTGTCCACCGCGGAGCGCCACCAGACCCGAGGGGTAGTTTTCGAGGCGTACCCCGAGGTGGGTTTCAACTACCGCCTGAGCGACATCCAGGGCGCGGTGGGCCGGGAGCAGCTCAAGCGCTTGCCCGGCCTTATTGAGGCCCGGCGCCGCCTGGCGGCCCGCTACCTGGAGGCCCTGGCCAGCCACCCCTATCTCGACCTCCCCCAGGAGCCTTCCTATGGCCGGAGCAATTGGCAGTCCTTCTGGATCATTCTTAAAGAGAATAGCCCCAAGGACCAGGTGGGATTGATGGAGGCCCTTCAGGCCCGGGGCATCCAGACCCGGCGAGGGGTGATGTGCGCCCACCGGGAGCCGGCCTACAAGGATTTTCCCTTGCGCCATCCCCTAATGGTAAGCGAAGGCCTTCAAGACCGCAGCATCATCCTGCCCCTGTACCCCGAACTTGCCGAGGAAGACCTGGACCGGATAGTTTCCAGCCTTTGGGAGATTGTTAAGTAAAGGCAAATAAAAATTAACTGCAAAATAGCAGAATACCCGGAGCCACAAAGGAAAATTTTCTTAGTTAAATTTTGGTGTCTTTGGGGTGAATCTCTTGTTTTCCCATCAATTTTTCCCCATCTTGTTTTTCCTCCCCTAATTACTTAAAATTATTTTGTATAACTTGAAGCAATCCTCCAGATGGATTTCAGTCCAGCCATCTGCCGGTAAGGATAACTCTAGATAATGGTTCGGAAAATTTTTGCGGCTGCCGTATTGCTGGCCCTGGTGATTTTTCTTAATAACAGTGCTGACGCCAAGATCAAAAAATATACCGATGAACAGGGCACTCTGCACATCACCAATATGGAACCGGGGGAAGAGGTCCAGGCTCCTGGCGCGACCAAGAGGCCGGCTCCGGCGATGCCCATGGTGAGGGGAAGGCGCGGTATCCCCACCGCCCAACCCCAACCTGAACCCGAAACTGAGCCGCCGGAGGAAGCGGAAGAAACTCCAGAGGAAACTCCCCCGGAAGAAGACGAGGTCCCACCTGATGAGCAGCCGCCCCCGGATAAAGGCGCCAAGTAATGAAAATCTATTTTGATATTAGGAAAACCATTTCGAATAATTGGGGAATAGGGGAAAAGGCGAATAAAATAATCTTTCCTTCCCCTTTTACCCTGTTCCCCTTTCCGCCCAGGGGAATTACCTTGTCGCCCGCGGGTTCACCGTGGACGCTCACGCCGCAGCGCCGTGAGGGAGATTAAACCATGACCGCCCAGCCCCCCAGCCTCAGAGAATGGGGCAACATCGAGCCTTTCCCGGAGCTTTCGGTACGCTACTTGAAGGAGCACCGGATCCTGCCCCTGAAGCGTGAAGACGGCGGAGTCCTCATTGCCATGGCCGACCCGGAAAACTCTGAAACCCGGGCCGCCCTGGAAGTGGCCTTAGGCGCCCGCATCGCTTCCGTCCCGGCCTCGGAGGAAGAGATCCTGGAACTCATTGAATCGGTGTACCAACCCGGCAGCCGCATGGCCCGCCTGGTGGGGGACCTGGAGACGGAAGAGATAGAAGTACTCACGGAAGAGGCCGCGGAGATCGGCCACCTCCGGGACATGGCCAAGGAAGCCCCCATCATCCAACTGGTGAACCTCCTGGTTTTGCGGGCTATAGAAATTGGTTCCAGCGACATTCACCTGGAGCCTTTTGAGAACGATTTCCGGGTGCGCTACCGCAAAGACGGCCTCCTCTACGAGGCCGAATCGCCCCCCAAGGGCCTCCAGGCCGCGGTCCTGTCCCGGCTGAAGATCATGTCCCGCCTGGACATTGCCGAGCGCCGCCTGCCCCAGGACGGCCGCTTCCGCCTTAAAGTCAAGGGCCGGGACATCGACTTCCGGGTGTCCACCATCCCCACCCTCCTGGGCGAGAGCATGGTGATCCGCATCCTGGACCGGGAAAAAGTCATCCTGGACCTGCACCGCCTTGGCTTCCCTCCCCGGGAGTTCCAGCAGTTCGACCAGCTCATTCACAAGCCTCATGGCATGATCCTGGTCACCGGGCCCACCGGCAGCGGCAAAACCACCACCCTGTATGCGGCCCTGGAGCGCATCAATTCTCCGGAGAAGAAGATCATCACCATTGAGGACCCGGTGGAATACCGCCTGGCCGGAGTGACCCAGATGCAGGTGAAGCCCGGCATCGGGCTGACCTTCGCCCGGGGGCTGCGCCACATCGTCCGCCAGGACCCGGACGTGGTTCTGGTGGGGGAAATCCGGGACCGGGAGACCGCGGAAATTGCGGTGCACGCCGCGCTCACCGGCCACCTGGTGTTCAGCACCCTGCATACCAACGACGCCGCGGGCGCGGTGACCCGGCTCCTGGAAATGGGCATCGAGGACTACCTCCTGGCCTCCGCGGTGGTGGGCATCCTGGCCCAGCGCCTGGTGCGCCTCATCTGCCCGGAGTGCAAAACCCCGGCAGCTTCCGCCCCTGGACCGGAAATCAAAGGGGAAACCACGATCCACCTTCAGGGCAAGGAATATATGGGCCAGGGCTGCTCGGCATGCGCCCAAACCGGTTACCAGGGCCGAGTCGGCATTTACGAGCTGCTCCTGGTGGATGAAACCGTCCGCCAGTTGATCCTTAAGCAGGCCGACGCGGTGGCCATCCGCCAGGCCGCCATTAACCAGGGCATGCAGACCATGGCCGAAGACGGCTGGCGCAAAGTGGCCCAGGGCTTCACCACCACCCAGGAAGTGCTGCGGGTGACGCAGGAGTGATCAATACGGTTTTCGGTCTTCGGTTTTCGGTATTCGGTATTGAAAGACAAGAATCACAGTAAGCTTACCGGGTAATTGTTAACATTTGGAACGGAAGAAAATATAAGCGATGCCTCTGTTTCATTACCGGGCCAGCGATATTAAGGGCAACATCGTTACCGGCACCCTGGAAGCCCGGGAGGAGCGCCTGGTGGTGCTTCAGCTCCAGCAAGGCGGCCTCATCCCCTTGCGCATCACCACCGAAGCTGCGGCCCCGGCCTGGCAGGACCGCCTGGTCAAGGGGCGGGGGCGTCGAGTCCCCCTGGGAGATCTGGTCCTCTTTACCCAGGAACTGGCGGCCCTGCTCAAGGCTGGCCTGCCCTTGGAACGCAGCCTCCAGGCCCTTTTGGAAGTGACCACCCGGCCGGCGATGAAAGCCATCCTCACCCAGGTGCTCCGGGACCTACAGTCCGGCAAGACCTTCTCCGAGGCCTTAGGAAGGCACCGGGTCTTTTCCACTCTCTACGTCAGCCTGGTTCGGGCCGGCGAAGCCGGCGGCTTTCTGGAAGAAGCCCTCTTTCGCCTGGGGGATTATTTAAAGACGGTGAGCGAACTTAGGAGCTACCTCCTCACCGCCCTGATTTATCCCATGATCCTGGCAGGGGTAGGGGCCAGCTCGCTGATCCTCATGCTTCTTTACGTAGTGCCCCGGTTTGAGAGTTTTTTCAAGGAGATGGGGCAGAACCTGTTCTGGACCACCCGGATGTTGATCATCCTGAGCGAGGCGTTCCGCTCCTACTGGTGGCTGGGAGGGCTGATGCTGGCCTTGACGGCCTTTGTGGTGGTGCGCCTGATCCGCACCCCCCAGGGGCGGATGGCCGTGGACCGCTTCAAGATCAGCGCCCCCTTTCTGGGCGATTTGAACCGCCGGGTGGCTGCGGCCTTTTTCTCCAAGACCCTGGGGACCTTGCTCACCAACGGGGTGCCCCTGGTTCCGGCCCTCCAGGTGGTCCAGGCCTCGGTGAACAACCGCTACCTGTCCCAGGCCCTGGAGGGGGTCCTGGCCAACGTGGAAAAAGGCCAGCATCTTTCGGGGCTGCTGAAAAAAGTGGGAATGTTTCCGGAGCTTTTCCTGCAGATGGTGGCCATCGGCGAAGAAACCGGGCACCTGGCGGAGATGCTGCTTTCCGCCGCGGACACCCTGGAGGGTGACGCCCGGGCCACGGTGCGGCGGTTTTTGGCCCTGCTGGAACCGGTGCTCATTCTGGTCACCGCGGTGGT
This sequence comes from Deltaproteobacteria bacterium, assembly GCA_016874915.1. Taxonomy (GTDB): domain Bacteria; phylum Desulfobacterota; class Desulfobaccia; order Desulfobaccales; family 0-14-0-80-60-11; genus VGSO01. The sequence continues at coordinate 1,977 of VGSW01000070.1, read as the reverse complement.
GGTGGCCTTTATCATTGTGTCGCTGCTGCTGCCCATTTTGAACATGTACGAGATCCAATTTTAGTTAGGCAAGGAGGAAAACGGTGCAGGAGAAAAGAGACCGGCAAGCCGGCTTCACCCTCATCGAATTAATGATCGTCCTGTTTATCCTGGGCCTGCTGGCGGCCCTGGTAGGCCCCCGCCTCATGGGCCGGGTGGGCAAGGCCAAACAGAAGACGGCCCAGGCGCAGATTCAGCTCTTGGGCACTGCCCTTGATCTCTTCCACCTGGACGTGGGGCGTTACCCCTCGGAGGAAGAGGGTTTGAAGTCCCTGTACCAGCGGCCCGACAGCCTGCCCGCCTGGGGCGGCCCCTACCTGGACAAGCCGCCTCCCAAAGACCCCTGGGGCCGGGACTATTCGTACAAGTATCCCGGCGAACACGGCCCCTATGACTTGTATTCCCTGGGGGCGGACGGACAGCCGGGAGGCGAAGGGGAAGGGTTGGATATCACCAATTGGACGGCGGGGCAATAGCCGGCGATAAGGCCGGATTGACATGATTTCTCCCTTGCCCCTTCAAGGCGCTGGGACCATGGTCTTTCACCGAAAACCGAAAACCGAAAACCGAAAACCGGCTTCCAACTCCGGCTTCACCTTGCTGGAACTGGTGGCGGTGCTGGCCATCATCAGCCTCCTCCTGGGCCTGGTGCTGCCGGGGATGTACCGCAGTTGGATGCGGGAACGGGAGCGGGCCAGCGTCAGGCAGCTCATAGTAGGTCTCAAAGCCGCCCGCAGCGCCGCAGCCACCGAACACCGGCGGGTGCGGGTCTTTATTGACATCAAGTCCGGGCGCTACCGGTTGGAAGGTTTTGCCGGCACCAGGGAACTGGCTCCCGAGGTGCGTATCAATGACGCTCATCTGGTGTGGCAGGATCTGGAAAAGCGCCAGGGCTACATCGCCTTTTACGGCGACGGCACCTCCAGCGGCGGCAAACTGGCCCTCACCGGCCTCACCGGGCCTCAGGTGCTGGAAGTGGAAATCATCACCGGAAAAGTGTCTCTCAAAGCCGAAGGGAAGACGTAAAGATTATGATTCACCACCAAGACACCAAATACACCAAAGTCCCTAACCCCGCCGGCTTCAGCCTCCTGGAAGTCCTGGTAGCCACCACTCTAATGGGCCTGGTGCTGGTGGTGCTGATCCAGATTCTCACCACCGTGCTCCGCGCCCAGGAAACTTCCCGGGCCAATGTCCAGGCCCTGATGGTGGCGGAAAAGGTCCTCCAGGAGCAGTGCGATATGCGCAACCTGCAGGAGGCCAGCTACCAGGGACAGGAGGGGCGGTTTGGCTACCGGGTGCGGGTGACCCCCCAATATGAGGTGGTTGCTCCTAATTTCAACAAGAAAATTAAGTGCTTCCTTATCCAGGTCACTGTGTCCTGGCAGGAACGGGGCCGGGTCAAATCCGTGGACCTGCAGACGGTTCGGACTGCAGTCGTGAAATCTTGAGAATTTAATGAACGGCAGCCCTCGGCGCCCATCAGTAGTTAACCAAAATGCCGGGTTCACCCTCCTGGAACTCATGGTGGCCCTGGGCTTAACGGCTCTCCTCTCCCTGGTGGCCTTCACCGCCCTGAATCTGAGCCTCAAAGGGGTGCGCCGGGGCCAGGCCGCGGCGGAACAATTCCAGGAACTGCGGGTGGGCCAGACCATCCTGGAACGTTCCCTGAGGTCCGCAGTGTCGGGGTTTTCGAACACCCGCAATTATTTTTTAGGGGAGCCGCACCAGATGCGGTTTTTTACCTTGCTCCCCCTGGAAGCCCACAACCTTGGAGGCGTTTATCACTGGCGGGCCCTGCTGGGGCAGGATGAGGCCGGTCGGGGAGTCCTGGCGGTGGAGCAGGTCAAGGGCCTGGAATTTCGGGATGACCAGGAAGCGGTGGAGATTCGCCAGATAATCATGCGGGGGGTGACGGCTCTGACCTTTACCTACGTC
>VGSW01000069.1 GCA_016874915.1 Deltaproteobacteria bacterium | reverse complement strand
CATCCCCAACCCCCATAAATAGGGGCGACCCGCGGGCCGCCCTTATTTCTTTGCATTTGGTAGCACAGGCTTTCCAGCCTGTGAGGCGTTGGTAAGGGCGCGCCGGTGGCCCACCCGTCCTTGCGCGGCCCACCGGGCCGTCCCTACTGGGTGGGGCGGGCCTCCCTGCCCGCCAAACCTTTCCCAAAGCAATGTGCTGACTTAAAACACCAATATTATTGACGCGGATACCCAAGGACTTATCTTAAAAAACTAAGAGGGGTAGGTTCTCCCTGGTTCCCAAGCAGTTGACCATGAGCCTGCGGCTCACCATAAATCATGAAAATGTGGAACAGCCGCCCCCGGCTGTTCTTGGGTGTCGCATTTTGGTGCCTGGCATGGCAACTTTTTCCGGGCGGCAAGTCTTGGCGGGCACGGAGGCCCGCCCCACCCAGTAGGGGCGCCCCGGCGGGGCGCCCTGCGCAGGCTGAAGCCTGCGGCTACATTTTTAGGGCAGGAGCTTGGGAACCTGGGCAACATTTATGTACTGATAAGAATTAGCTTTTCCCACCGAAAACCGAAAACTGAAAACCGAAAACTGCATCATGGAGGTGATCAATGAAGAACTGGGGTAAGACCAAAATCTGGCTCGCGGTCACGCTGGCTGCCCTGGCCCTGGTAAGCGTCGGGGTGGTGATCACCGGCGCCCAAAAAGAAAAACCTTCGACCAAACCTTCCAGTTATTCCCCCGTGGTGATTACGGAAGACTTCGCGACGACCGTAACCCGGATGAAAGGGGAGAAACCGGCCATCATGGCCCGACAGCAGGCCCTGCTCAACGAACGCTACGACCTCAGTAACCGCCCGGCCCCGGGCGTCACCATGACCCGGGGCAAGCCCGTCCAGGAAGGGGTTCGGGTTAAACTCCCCGCGGGGGGTATGACCTGGGATAAACTGGCAGCCCTGACCCCGGAGGAAATCAAGGAAAAAGGCCTGTGGCCCAAGGGGTTTTTGCCTCTCCCCCACCCCAACCATAAGGAAGGGGGCATGCTCTTCCCCAAGTTTCACATCGAGGAGATCAAAAAGCAGGAAGGCCGGGACCTCACCCGCTTCGACCTGGACTTCGACCTGCCGGACCACGTGCTCCCCGAATTTCCGCCCCCCATCTTCCTCACCACCCGGCCGGACCTGGGCGACGTCTCCCAGGGGAAGCTGGTGACCGTCATGAATTATTACGAACTGTTCAACGGCATCCTGAACCCCAAGCAGTTGGAAGGCCTGCGCCTGCTGGTCTCCCCCACCTCAGTCCCTTATTCCCTCCTTGCTCTTGGTAATCGCCGCCCTCATGCTGGCCCTCAACCTCAGGTCTCCCTCCAAAGAAGACTAGAGCTTCTGACGAGCGTCAGGTAACTTCGTTGACCGCCCCAGGCCCTTAACCTATGTTTGCACCTGAGGGAGTTGGGGGTGGGGGCATGGTAGGGCGCACCTGGCCCCCTCCCCCAAAAAGCTCAGAAAAAAAGCCGGGTACGTCGAGACTCATGGCCTCGCCGTACCCGGCAATTTTTGCTCTCATCCAGGTTTTATCAGCCGGATGGAGGTCCGTAGGGCTGCGGCCCAAAATTGGGGTCGGGCTGATAATATCCCGGTCGCTGGGGCGGTTGCTGGTAATAATAACCGTGTGACTGCGACTGGGAGGGTAAGGGGTTGTTGCGGCCGTAGATTTCTCCGCCGACGCCGCCCAAGGCGCCGCCCAGCAGAGCCCCGATGGCCGCGCCTCTCCAGGGGTTGCTGTGATTAATCCCGGCCCCCAGGGCCGCCCCCGCGGCCGCGCCCAGGCCCGCGCCGGTGTACATATAAGGATTATAAGGCTGCGTGGCGCATCCCGATATCAGACTCACGGCCAGCAAGGTCAAAATTGCCGACCGCTTTATAAGGGGCCACCCTCGAATCCGTTGTTTTCCGTTCACGATTCATCCCTCCCCTAAGGATTGGTCGGTTCGCTTTGACTAATTTGACCTGCCCCCGGGGAAAAACGTTAATCGTAAATCAGAATTATTACTGAGCGCCGGAATTGTCCCATTGAATCAGGGTTGGGGAAACATTTCCTCCTCTCCCCGGCGGATCACTCGATGGTGACCGGGGTGAGCAGGTAGGCCAGTCCTTTGCTAGTCTGATCATTGAAGTTAAAGGCAGCGGCGATAATCTGGTTGGAGTTGTTGATCCCCTGGGCGGAAGACAACCACATCCTCTCGGGCATATCCACCAGGTTGTTCAGATTGCGCATGCCTTTATTACGGCTCCATAAGAAGGCTTGCACATCTAAGGAAATATACCCCCGATGACGTTCCCACCACCAGGGTGCGGTCATTGATGCCCCTGGCCTCGCTTGTAGACCCTGACTGCAAGACGCCAAGATCCATCATGCCATCATTCTTGGTCCACAAAAAGGCATGTTTGGCTTCGTCTTTATCTCCAGCTCCCACCACCTCGCCCTGGGCGTTGACTTTCTGGGCCGAACTCCAAAACCCGATGGGCAGGAGGCCCAAGTCCGTCATGCGGTTGGATTTCCAAATAAAGGCCCGGGGGGAGCCCTGGGCATTTTGGGATTGGCCCACCACCTGGCCGTTCTTGTTAATACCCAGGGCTTTACTCCAGGAGCCGCCCAGGGTCCCCAGATTCTTCATCCGGCTGCGGCCGCTCTTTGAAAAAGCCCGCCAGTCGCCATCTGTTTGTTGGGCCTCCCCCACGATTCGGCCCTTGTCATCAATGGCCCAGGCAATGCTCTCCCCGCCCCCCAGGGTGCCCAGGTCGATCATGTCCTGGCCCTGGATCCACAGGAAGGCTCGCTTCATACCTGCGGAATTTTTATACCAGCCCACCACCTGGCCATTTTTATTAACCCCATAAGCTTCACTTTCTTCTCCCAGCCCCCCCACGCCCACCATGCCGCCCGTGCTGGACCAGAAGAACGCGTGGTTTCTATTAAGACCGTCCCGGCAGTACCCCACCACCATGCCGGCATCGTTGATGGCGGTGGGGTATGCGCTCACCGTCGTGGGCAGGACCCCCAGGTCCTGGATCTCAAACCAATGCGCCCTTAGGTCGCCGGCGGGGAGCAGGCAAATTCCCAGGGCCAGAATGAATAGCTGAAGGTTTCTTCTTGGCATGACAACCTCCCTCCGGGGGCTAACCCCTGGGCGTCTTTATCGGTCCCGTTTCGGGTGCTGTCTGCTTTGGGTTTCCATCCCTGGTTCGCCCTGCACCCAACTAAAAAAAGAAAGGCATAGCGCCAAAAACTATAGCAAATTTTTTGGTAGAAGTCTTTTTAATCTATGAAGGTGGACCATCGCGGAGGAGAGGGCAGAGGGGACAGGGGTCTCGATAAAGATTAATCCCTCAATAGAAGGATAACCTGGGGCAGCACCTGCCCCGCAGGGCCGGGGAGGAAGTAATCGGTGACGGTGCGGGTGAGGTTGGAGGGTTCCAGGTTGTTTTCCACGATGATGGCGCCGTGGTCCTTGGCGATGAAAGGAAGGTAATTGGCCGGGGCCACTTCCCCGGAGGTGCCGATGACCAGCAGCAGGTCGCACTCCCGGGCCAGTTCCTCGGCGTCTTCCTGGGCCCCGGCGGGAATTTGCTCTCCGAAAAAGACCACCGCGGGCCTGATCAAGCCGCCGCAGTAACAGTAAAGGGGCGTCCGGCGGAAGTCCAGGGTCTCCCGGGGATGGCGCCCTTTGCAGGTGTGGCAGATGAAGCGCAGGGCGTTGCCGTGGTATTCCACCACCAGTTTGGACCCGGCGGCCTGGTGGAGGTTATCCACGTTTTGGGTGATGACCCCCAGAAGATGGCCCCGGGCCTCCAACTCCGCCAGGGCGTAGTGGGCGGGGTTGGGCCGGGCCCGGATGATGATGTCGTCCATTTCTTGGAGCAGGACCCAGACCTTGGCCGGGTTGGCCAGAAAGGCCCGGATATGGGCGTATTCCATGGGGTCGAAGCGGGACCAGAGGCCTCCGGGGCTGCGGAAGTCCGGGATGCCCGACTCCACGGAAATGCCGGCGCCGGTGAAAGCCGCGGCCCGGCGGCGCACTTTAAGCAACTCGGCCAGTTGGCGGGGCTCGATAACTTTCATGTTCTTTCACGGCAATTATTCGGGCTTAAGGAATTCTCAAAATATCATGGGTCCCCAGCCGCCTGAGAATGCAGATCTCGCCTTCCATTTGGAAAGTAAATCGGTATCCCTTGGTGATCCTCCCTTCCCAAATGTCCCGGGGGTCTTGCATCTTCTTGATATGAAGTGAGGGGTGACGTTGGTTGTTGAGGAAGAGCTTAAGCTTCCCATCAACTGTTTTCTGGAGGTGGTCAGGAAGCGCCTGGTAATCCCTTATGAAACTTTCCGTGAAAAAGAGCTTCATACCTTAGTGTTTTTAAGGGCTTTTAAGGCATCCGGGGCGTTTTCAAAGGGACCCAACACTTTGCCCTCGGCGATGTCTCTATCCGCTTCCGCCTCCTTGTCCTGCCACTCTTTCGCGAAAAAATACTCCTGGTCGGGATGCACCACTTTTACCGGTCTTATCACCAAGTTACCGTCCTTAATATCAATTTCTACATAATCCCCTACCGCCAGCCGGAAGAATTTCCTCAAGCCTTGGGGGATGGTGATCTGGTAATTTCTTTTCACTTTTACCAATTCCATTTAGCACTCCTTGCCATGCACTCTGATTTTACTAGAATTTAATCATAAATTTGTAAAATTAGAAATTATAAATTTCATAATAAAACATACACCTGGAGGGAAAGTTTGTCAAATACTGAGGCTTATCGAAAACCGAAGACCGTCTTCTATTTGCTGGAGTACTTATTTAGGCGGCCGGCAGCCAGGATAGCCCAGCTTCCAACCTTTCCTTTAAAGCTGGCGGCTGGCGGCTGGCGGCTGACCGGCCGCCTCTTCTTCCCGCCGGCGCAGTTTGACGCTGCTCCGGATGTCTCGTATCCCCAGCCAGATGAGCATGGCCGCGAAGATATAGCGCAGATTCGCTTCGGAAAGCATGTGGGCCAGGGTGCCTCCCAGGTAGGTTCCCACGATAATCCCCGCAATGAGTCCCGGCACGATTTTGGTGACCACGTTGCCCAGGCGCCAGTGGGTGAAAGCCCCCATGGCCCCTGCCGGCACCATGGCCAGCAGGGACGTGCCCTGGGCCATGTGCTGGCTGTGGCCCACCACCAGCACCAGGGCCGGGACCATGATGGAGCCGCCCCCCACTCCCATCATGCCCGCTAGGAATCCGGACACCACCCCGGTCCCCAGAAGCGCGGCAGCCTTCACCAGGCCGCCCGCGGGTGGGGAAAATTGGGCGTAGAAGGGTTTGCTAAGGAGAAGCAGGGAGACCAGGATGAGGAAGACGCCGAAGGCCCTTTTGAGCTGCCACTCAGGCAGCGAGTCGGCGTAAAGCGCCCCGAAGCGGGCGGTGATCATGGCGGTGGCCGCCAGCAAGGCAGCAGCCACCACGTCCACCGAGCCGCCTTTCAAGTAGTAGGTCCCCGCGCCCGCGAGCCCCGTAAACACCAGGGCCATGAGGCTGGTGCCGTGGGCCTGCTTCTGGACCAATTGAAAGAAGCGCACCATCAGGGGGATCATGATGACCCCCCCGCCCAGGCCCACCAGGCCGCCGAAGGCCCCGGCGGTCAGGCCGATGACAAAGCTCAACAACTGTTTTTTCCTTTCAAAATCCCCTTAGAAAATGTAGCCGCAGGCTTCAGCCTGCGTCGGGCGCCCCGCCGGGGCGCCGCTACAGAAAACAGCCAAGGGCGGCTGTTCTACATTTAAACGGATGGTGCGCCGTGCCAGCCCTGTATTTAACCCACCTTGATCCGGGCATCCAGGGCCAGAATCCCCTCCTGGCCCGGGAAAGCCCGCACCGGATTGAGGTCCACTTCCTCGATGCGGGGGAATTGGAGCATCAGGTGGGATAGGGCGGTAAGGGCCCGGCTGAGGGCGGCCAAATCTGCGGAGGGTTGGCCCCGGAAGCCTGCCAGGACCCGGCCCATGCGGGTCTCGGCGATTTGCGCTCTGGCCTCCGCTTCGTCAATGGGCGCCACCCGCAGGGCCGCGTCCTCCATGACCTCGGTTTCAATCCCCCCGGTGCCGAAGGCCACCACCGGGCCGAAGGCCCGGTCCCGGCGGGCCCCCAGGAGCACTTCCCGGCCGGGTGCCGCCTGGGCCATGACCACCACCTCCCAGGGTTCATCCGGGGCCAGGTGCTCCCGGGCCGCCCCGGCCAGGCGGGCAAAGCCTTCCCGGACCTGGGCGGCGTCTTTCAGGTTCAGCAGCACCCCTCCGGCTTCCGTTTTGTGCACCAGGCTAGGGGCTGAGAGTTTCAGGACCACAGGGAAGCCCAAAGCTTCCGCCGCGGCCGCGGCGCCCTCCGGCGTGGCCGCCGCCTCCCAGCCCGGCAGGGGAATTCCTGCCGCTTCCACCAGAGCCATGGCCTTAGGCAACGTCAGAAACTCCCCCGATGGCGTCCCCTCCAGGAAGGCGGAGATCTTATCAATATCTAACCGCGGTGGGGCCGCGGCCGGCCGGACCTCCCCTTTTTGGGCGAAAAAGCGGCTGTACGCCATGGCCCGCACCGCCTCCCCGGGGAAGTGGAATATGGGGACCTGCAGCTCTTCCAGGAAGAATTCTTCTTCATCCAGGGTGCAGATCACGGTGATGGCCAGGGGTTTGCCGGCCTCCCGGGCCAACTCCACCGAGCGGCGGGCCATCTTATGGGCCTCGGTCCGCTCCTCCTCCGCGATGGGGCCGAAGTTGAGAAGCACCCCGTCCACCTCCGGGTCCTGGCAGATGGCGGCGATGACGTCGGAGTACACCGTGAAGTCGAAAATGTCACCCAGGTCAATGGGGTTGGTGGGCTTGATTACTCCGGAGCGGGAGCGCGTTTCGATGAGCCGGCGAAGCCGGGGCGACAGGGTGGGCAGCTCGAACCCCCACTTGCGGCAGGCGTACGCGGTGATCACCGCCTCGCCGCCGCTGCGGGACAGCACCACCAGGCGGGACCCTTTCACCGGCGGCTGGCCGGCCATTTTGGCTCCCACCAGGAACTCCGCCTGGCTGGTGATGCGCCGGATGCCCCCCTGGCGGCAGGCCGCTTCCAGGACGTGTTCATCGGTTGCCAGGGACGCGGTGTGGGACAAGGCGATGCCCGCGGTTTCCGGCCCCACGTTGGCATGGTGGAGAAAAACCGGCTTTCGGGCCCGGCGCCCCATCTCCAGAAGCTCCCGTCCGTCGGTGGTGCCTTCCAGATAAAGGTATATGGCTTCAGTGCCCGGGTCTTCCAAAAAATAGGCCAGGGTTTCGTTTTCCGCCACGTTGAGCTTGTTTCCCAGGCTGAGGAACTTGTTCAGCCCCAGCCCTTCCCGGCCCATCCAGGCCAGGAGGTGCAGCCCCACCCCGCCGCTCTGGGCGATAATGGAGACATTGCCCCGCCGAGGCTTGGGCCGCAGGTGGGAAAAAGGGAGGGCCAGCCCGATTTCCAGGTTGATCAGCCCCAGCCCGTTAGGGCCGATGAGCCGCAGATTATATTGCTGGAGCAGAGTCTTGACCCTATCTTCCAGAACCCGGCCGGACTCCCCCACTTCGGAAAAGCCGCCGGATTCCACCACCAATCGGGTGATGCCCAGCTTGCCGCAGGCCTCCACGGCTTCCGGCACGTACCGGGCCGGGGTAAGAATGGCCGCCACCTCCACCGGTTCCGGCAGGTCCTCCAATCGGGGATGGATGGGCATATTATAGACTTGCCCTCCCCGGGGCCCCACCAGGTGAATCTTGCCCTGATAGCCGAATTCCAGGAGATTGTTGAGAATCCCCCGGGCCAGGTTGTCGGGTTTGGCCGACACTCCCACCACCGCCACGCTTTGAGGATAGAAGAATTTTTGCATAGGTTTGTAACGATTGTGATTTTGCTGATTTTGGGATAATATAAATCAGGTTGCGGGAATTTCAAACCATAGTGAAGTTGCAGGATGAGGATTTGCCCATCCGCCCTTCCCCAAAACCCCGAAATTATTGGCCGCGTCTATTCTTTTGATATTCTAACCCCAAAACCCATAATCCCAAACGGGGTTGGGAGAACTACGGCATGGCTTATGAAAAATGCGCCGACGTCAGCGGCGAGCTCTGGACGGACTTGCTGAAACTGGACCGGGAAGAAGTCACCCGCCGCACCGGGGCGGTGTACCAGGACAATCAATATCATCTTTCCTTTTTGAACCGGAAGCTGTTCATCAACCCGGCAACCCGTCAGATCCAGGTGGCCGGGGAAGCGGAGACCGAACCCGGCTTCCGGGCCTGTCTCACTGCGCTCCAGTATCTGCTGCACGTGGACGTCGCCTCCCTGGGGGCCCCCATCAGCCCCCTGGAGCTTACCGGCGGCGCCACTTTTTTCCGGGGGCATCACGGTCTGCCCACCGGCCCCCTGGAGAGCCGCTTTGGAGAAGACAAAACCGGCTTTCTGGCCGGGGGGGAGCGTCTGGGGGCCGCATCCTGGCTGGCGGGGGACGCAGCCCTGGCCTTTCAGGTATTTCCCGGATTACTGGTTGAGGTCATCCTATGGGAGGCCGACGCGGATTTCCCGGCCCAGGTGACTTTTACGGTGCCGGCCCACCTGGACCGGTGCTGGCACCTGGATGCGGTCTGGGGGCTTCTCAGCCTGGTGGCTCAGGAACTGATTGCCGCGGCCGCGGGATGAAGACCCCAGGGCATAGCCTGAGTTCAATTTGCCGGGCGGGAAGGCTGGCCACGCCGGTTAGCGCTGCCATCACCGGGGTGCTCCCTTACAATCTTATTTTTCTTGTAGCGTTACTATATACTGGATATAGAATAAACGACGGCCAATGGCCTTTGAAGGGCAATTAAATGGGTCTTAAATCCAAAAGTTCAGGTCCCAAATCCAGGATCGGGACCGACTGGACAGCCAGAAAGAAGTCGGAGCGCCGGGAGGCGCCCTTTCATGGCGCCCCCCAGGTTCCGGAGGGCTTGGACATCGACTACCAGGCCATTTTTAATTTCCTGGGCGATTCCATCCTGATCCTGGAGGCCGACACCGGCCGCATCCTTCAGGCCAACCAGCGGATGGGCGAGATGTTCGGCTACACCCCCGCAGAAGCCCAGGGCCTCACCATTATGGATTTGTGGAAAGCCGAACACTGTTCTCCCGAAACGGTGCGTCTGGCTCTGGTAAGGGCCGCCCGGGGTGAGCCTCAGCTCTTCCAGGGCGCGGCTCGGGACAGCGCCGGCATCCCCTTCTGGGTGGAGGTTCATCTGCAGCCGGCCGCCCTCACCGGGCACGACCGGGTCCTGGCGGTCATCCGGGACATCAGCGGCCGCAAGGAGATGCTCCAGGCCCTGGCGGAAAACGAAGCCCGCTTTCGCACGGTTATTGAAAGCTCTCTGGCCGGAGTTTATCTCATCCAGGATGACCGGTTCTTATATGTCAACCCCCGCCTGGCCCAGATCTTCGGATATCGACCGGAAGATCTGGTGGGACGGCTGGGCCCGGAAGACCTGACCTGTCCCGAAGACCGGGCGACGGTGGCGGAAAATATCCGCCGCCGCTTGTCCGGGGAACTGGATTCCGTCCATTATGCCTTAAGGGGACTGCGACAAGACGGTGGGATGATTGACGTGGAGGTCCTGGGACGCCGGGTGGATTTCCTGGGGCGGCCGGCAATCATCGGCACCCTCATGGACATCACCCAGCGCCGCCAGGCGGAGGAGCAGCTTCGCCGCCGGGATGCCATTCTCCAGGCCGTGGCCTTCGCGGGGGAGAAGCTGCTGCGGTCCCCGTTCTGGGAGGAAAACATTCAGGAAATCCTGGCCCGGCTGGGCCTGGCCGCCAAAGTGAGCCGGGTTTACATCTTTGAACTTAACGCTCCCCCGAACAGCGCCTCCGTGGTTAGACTCCGGTATGAGTGGGTGGCTCCAGGGGTCGCCCCTACCATTGACGATCCGGAAGTCCAGGAATTTGACTGGGGGGAAGCCGGCTACGAGGTCTGCGAACCGATTTGGCGAAAAGGTGATGTGGTCTTTGGCACGATTAGGGATTTCCCGGAGAAATTGCAGAAGCGCTGGGCTCGCCAAAATCTGAAGTCCTTGTTGCTGGTTCCCATCTTCGTGGGTTCGGAGCCTTGGGGGGTCATAGGCTTCGATGAATGCTTCTCGGAGCGACAGTGGTCCGCCGCGGAAATTGACGCCCTGCGCACCGCGGCTACTACCCTGGGGGCGGCGTTGCATCGGCAGCAGGCCGAAGAGGCCCTCCAGGCCCATCAGAAATTACTGAAAACCATCATCTCCGCCACCCCGGATATGCTGGTCCTGAAGGACCGGGGCTCCGTCTACCGGGCAGTTAACCCGGCTTTCTGCCAGTTCATGGGAAAATCTAAGGAAGAGGTCCTGGGCCGAACCGACCTGGAACTTTTTCCCTCAGACGAAGCGGAGCTTTATCGTCGTGACGATGAGCAGGTGATGATCTCGGGCCTCTCCCTGGTGCAGGATGAAGAGGTTTCCGGCGCCGGGGGCCGCAAGTGGCTCCAGGTTATCAAGACTCCGGTAATGGACGACCGGGGCGCGGCCACCGGGGTGCTGTGCTCTATCCGGGATATTAACCTCCGCAAGCAGATGGAAAAAGAACTGCGCCGCCGGGACGCCATTCTGGAAGCCGTGGCCTTGGCCGGGGAGAAATTGCTCTCTGCCGACTCCTGGGAGGAGAATATTCAGGAAATATTAAGCATTTTGGGGCGGGCCGCCAGCGTCGGCTACGTGCGCCTATTTGAAAAAGGGATTGATAATAATGGCGCTATAACCGCTTGGGAAAGGTATGCCTGGATAGCCCCGGATCTGGTCATGGAACCGATGGGTCTAAAACCGCGGAAACTGAACCTGGCGGTCCGAGGTCCAGGTTTTTGGGGAGAGTTTCTGGCCCAGAGCGACATCATTTACGGCCGGGAGCAGGACTTCCTGGAAAAGCTCCAGGAACACCCGGCATTTTGGCAATGCCATTCCGTTCTGGCGGTGCCTATTTTTGTGGGGGCTCAATTATGGGGGACTATCTGCTTCCAGAATTGCCGGCAGGAACGAGAGTGGGTCACCGCGGAGATCGTCAATCTCCGCACCGCCGCCAATATTCTGGGCGCGGTGATCCACCGGCAAAGCATGGCGGAGGCTCTCCGAACCTCGGAAGCCAGCTACCGGGAGGTGTTTGAAGGGGTCACCGAGGCTATCGCGGTGCAGGACATCGCCACTTACACTTTTTTGGACGTCAACCGCAGGTGGTGCGAACTGACCGGTTACACCCGGGAAGAGACGCAGAAACTTCAGTTTGCCGACTTATGCCTGAACGAGCCTCCCTATACCATAGAAGATGCCGGGGGCTGGGTGGAAAAAGCCGGCCGGGAAGGCCCCCAGCTTTTTGAATGGCAGTTCCGGGACCGACAGGGCCGCACCAAAGAGGTGGAGATGATCCTGAAGCGCACCATGATCGGGAATCGGGATTGTATTCTCACCGTGGGCCGGGACATCACCGCCCGGAAAGCCCGAGAGGCGGCCCTCCGGGAAAGCCAGGAACGCTTCCGCCAATTGGCCGAAAATATCAAAGACATCTTCTGGATGATCTCCTTTGAAGGCGGCCGGTCCCAGCTCTTGTACATCAATCCGGCCTACGAAGAAATCTGGGGACGCTCCATTGCCGACCTGCGGGAGGACCCCATGGATTGGCTCCAGGCAGTGCATCCCGAAGATCGACCCCGGTTGGCGGAAATTAATCATAGATTTCTCCAAGGACAGTTCCAGGATGTGGAATACCGGATTATCCGGCCCGACGGAGAAATCCGCTGGATCAACAGCCGGTCTTTTCCCGTTTACGATGACCAGGGTAGGCTCATCCGAGTAACCGGCCTGGGGGTTGACATCACCGAAAGGAGGCTGGCGGCCGAGTCACTGAAAGCCTCAGAGTACAACTACCGCACCATCTTCAACGCGGTCAACGACGCCATTGCCGTGGTGGATACCAAGACCGGCGCCTTCCTGGACGTTAACCAGAGGTGGTGCGACATGAGCGGATTCACCCGGGAAGAAGCCCCCCGGCTCCATGGCGCCGCTCTGTTCGTGAATGGGGCTCCCTACACCCCCGCCGAGGCCTTTGGGGCCATGATAAGGGCCCTTCAGGATGGCCCCCAAATGTTCGAGTGGCTGGCCCGGGATAAAAATGGCCGCCAACACTGGGTAGAAGTCAACCTGAAACCCACCCTCATCGGCGGTCAGGACCGGCTACTGGCCGTGATCCGCGACATCACCGGCCGCAAGCAGGCCGACGCGGCCCTGCGGGAAAGCGAAGAACGGTACCGCTCCCTCATCAATGACGTGCTGGACAGCTCCGCGGTGGGCATCTTTATCGTGGACGAGAACTTCAAAGTTGTCTGGGTAAACCGGGCCTTGGAGGAGTTTTTTGGCTTTAAGCGGGAGGAGATCATCGGGAAAGACAAGCGCCAACTCATCCGGGACCGGATCAAAAACCTCTTTGATGAACCGGAAGCCTTTGCCCGCAAAGTTCTGGCCACCTATGAGAATAACGCCTATATCGAAAACTTCGAGTGTCATGTGGTCCCCCAAGGCGGTCGGCAAGAGCGCTGGCTGGAGCACTGGAGCCAGCCCATCCTCACCGGCCTTTATGCCGGCGGCCGCATCGAACACTACAGTGATATAACGGCGCGCAAAGAGGCCGAAGCCCGCCTTCAGGACTCGGAGAAAAAACTCCGCTTCCTCGCCTCCCAGCTCCTCGATGCCCAGGAGAGCGAACGTCGGCGCATCTCCCGGGAACTTCATGACGAATTGGGCCAGGCCCTCACGCTCCTCAAGATGCACCTGGTGGCCATTGAAGAAAAAATTCCGGCCAAACTTGGCGGGGTGAAGGGAAACTGTGAATATCTCCTGAGTTATATTGACCAAATCATTGAAAACGTCCGGAGGCTCTCCTGGGACTTGAGCCCTTCGATTCTGGAGGACTTGGGGCTGTCTTCCTCCCTCCGTCATCTGCTCCATGAAATTTGTAAAAACCATGAAATAATTTGCTCTAAGAAAATAGACGGAATCGGCCTGTTATTTTCCCCGGCATTACAGACCACTATTTACCGCATCTTTCAAGAATCCCTCACCAATATCTGCAAGCATGCCCGGGCCACCAGGGTGGTGGTGGATATCAAGCGCCAGGGCAACCGGATCACCTTTGCTTTGACGGATAATGGCGTCGGCTTTGATGTGGATGTGGCTCTTTCCCGGAATGTGGCCGAAAGGCGGTTGGGGCTCACCGCCATCCAGGAACGGATGCACCTGGCGGGAGGAACGCTTCACATTTGGAGCAAACGAGGCAAAGGCACCCGCATAACCTTTACCCTACCCATAGACCGTAAAGGATAGGCTTTATGTCCTACCGGATTATTTTAGCTGAAGACCATGCCCTGGTGCGCCAGGGAATCAGGCGTATCATTGAAGACGAACAAAATCTGGAAGTGGTCCAGGAGGCGGGAGACGGGCTGGAACTCCTGAATGCCTTAAAAACCATCCCCGCGGATTTGGTCGTTTTAGACATCACCATGCCCGTCATGTCGGGAATCGAGGTCCTCCGAGAGGTCAAGCGCACCTTTCCCCAGGTCAAGGTTCTGGTGCTCACCATGCACAAAAAGGCCGAATACCTTAATGACGCCCTGTCCGCCGGCGCGGATGGCTATCTCCTGAAGGAAGACGTAGCCCGGGAACTACTTTCGGCCATCGACACAATTCACCGGGGTGAAATTTATGTGTCTCCCCTCCTCACCACGGAACTGGCCCACCTCTATGTTCGGAGCCGCCGGGAAGGAACTCTGGGCCATCTGGAAGAACCCCTCACCCACCGGGAGATCGAAATCTTGACTCTCATTGCCGAAGGCAAGTCCAGCAAAGAGATTGCCGAGCAGCTCTTCCTCAGTTTTCGCACCGTACAGAATCATCGCACCAAAATCATGCGCAAACTCAACCTCAGAAAGAGCGCGGATCTGGTGAAGTATGCCATCCGCAAGGGGTACTTCACTCCCCCACCCTGAGTTGTTGGCCTTCAGGCCCGGCTGTCCAGGCTCTATGACTACGCAGTCCTCCAGGTAATGAGTATTTTACTCTATTCCCGGAAGATAAATTGCTCTATATAAAAAAGAGTATTTTGACCCATTTATATTTAAATTTTGAACAAATAAAATCTTAAAAGCCTGATTAAACTATTTTAAGAAATAGGAAAGAAATTATGGCGCATCTATACAAAAAGGTCAAGAATGGGCGGGATTATTACTATATCCGGGAAACCCAGCGGGTATATGGCAAACCCACCACCATCAACCAGGTCTATCTGGGCACCGCTGACAAGGTGCAGGAACTCCTGAAGCAGGAAAAAAGCCGGGGGTTCTCCCCCAAGGAATTCGGATCCATTTTTGTTATTAACGAGCTGAACCAGGCCGTGGACCTGCCGGGCATCGTGGATGATATTCTTCCCCCTAAAAAGCGCACCAAAGGGCCGACCTTGGGGGAACTCTTGTTTTATGCGGCCATGAACCGGGCCATCGCCCCCACCAGCAAGCGGCAGTTGGCTTCATGGTACGAGTCCACCGACATCCAGCGCGTCCGCCCCTTGCGCCTGGAATCTCTTAATTCCCAGAACTTCTGGAATTACTGGGACCGCATCAGCGAAGAGGATCTGGAAAGAATGGCCCTGGTCTTTTTCCGCCAGGTCCACTCCCTGTTGCCGCCCCATAAAGAACACCTGGTAGTGGAGGCAACCGACATATACTCCCCTACGCCCCAACCTTCCCGGATGCTGTTGGAAGGCGGTCTCCCCCGGGTGGGGCTGGCCATCGTCAGTGAACGGTTCAGCGGGGTGCCTCTGTTTTATCAGGCATACCCCGGCGGATTGCCGGAAACCGGGTTCTACCAGTTCTACCTGGACAGCCTTCTGGCCCGGTTAAATCAGGTCGGGGTCAAAGCCCAGGATTTCACCCTGATTTTCAGCCAGGGGATCGAATCAGAGAAGGTGCTCCAGCGCGTTGACAACCAGGACAACCTCCATTTCATCGCATCCTATGCCCTGGATTTCGCCCCGGAACTGGCCAAGATTCCTCTCAAAGAATTCCGGCCCCTGCCTTGCCGGATTAATGAACGGCGCATCATCTCGGGGGAGGAAGACCACCGGGTCCTATACCACGAGACCCGGGGGGTTTACTTGAACCGGCCGCGCCGGGTAATCGTCACTTTCGATCCCAAAATCTTTCAGAAAAAGTACCAGGACCTGCGCACCCGGGTGCATAAGCTGCGCAAGGAACTGATTACCCTCCAGAAGCAAGTCCAGCATGGAGACCGGCCAGGCCTGGACGCCCCGGCCATCGAGGCTCACCTGGCCCAGGTCTGCCGGCGCCTCAATCTCAGCCCTAACATATTCTCTTGGGCCATCAACCAGGAAAACGGTCGTTCCAACCTCACTTTCCAGTTGGAACAGGATCAACTGGGCAAAAGCGTACACCAGTTCGGCAAGACCATTCTCATCACCGACCGGGAGGATTGGGACGCTCCGGAAATTTGCCGGACTTTCATGGAGCGCTGTATCATCGACGCTTCCGATCCCCAGGCCGGGAGTTCCACCCACGTAACTCTCATGCCTCTGTACCACTGGACCGATTCCAAAGTCCAGGTGCACATGTTCGTGTGCGTGGCCGCCCTCACCTACCTGGCCTTGCTCAACCAGCGCCTCCTAGACGCGGGCCTGCCTTTTTCTCCCCGGGAGGCCATCCTGGAATTGCGCGGCCTGGCCACCGCCATCTTCCTCACCGGTATCGACGGCAAACTGAAGCGGAGCTTGAATTCGGTAACCGACACCCAAAGTGCCATCCTTAAGGCCATGGGCTATCAGGTGGAAGAGGGCAAGGTGGTGCCTCTTTAAAGTATAGCCGCTCCCGGCTTTAACACTCGTTACTCACCGGCCCCCTGCCGCCTTCAGCGGCAGGGGGCTTTTTTTGCCCTCAGCATGGGGAGGTTGTTATTATATTAAGAGGTGACATCCTATATCCGGGAGGATAACTCTTCTGTACAATGAGAGGACATTGCCAAAAAGCCGGAATGCGGCTAAAATAACGGCCAAGCCGGCATAGCTCAGTGGTAGAGCAGCTGATTCGTAATCAGGTTAGACACTACCTGATTTCAACTAGTTGGAAGCCTCTGGGTGCATTTTGGTTGCAAAACCCAGTTTGGTGAGAGCCTGATCCAGGTGGGCGGAAGAGAGGTGGGCATAAATCATGGTGGTCTTGATTTCGTGGTGCCCCAGGAGTTCCTTGA
>VGSW01000068.1 GCA_016874915.1 Deltaproteobacteria bacterium | reverse complement strand
CAGCTGGTTATAGTTCTGGGCCAGGTTCAAGGCCCTCACCAGGTAAGGGGCCAGGGGGTGGGCATAGTGCACCGGGGTGGGCCCCCGCCAGGGGTTCTGGCCATAGGGGGTGAGGGATATGGCCAACCGGGGGGCGTAAGGGTAAGGGTCTTCCACCTCCAGGTTGACCCCCACTTCGTCCAGCCACCATTCATGCTCCGGCAGTCCCTGGTGCTCCAGGCGAAACTCCAACAGGCGCAGACGGGAAGAGTTGGCGAAAGCCAGATGGCCATCAAACTTCAAATCCGTGAGAAAAAACGCGCCGCTTAAGGGCGGGTTGGCCGGAACGCCCACATCCACCACCTGCAAGGGATGGGTGAGAGGGCCGCTGCCCGACTCCCGGATCATTTCCGCCAGGTTCACCGTGACCCGCTGCCAGGAGTTCACCGCCACCGACACGTCCCGATAAAAATAGCTGCCCTGGGCGTCCTTGACTTTTACCCGCACCGTCAGGGAGTTGGCCCCGGAAATTACCGGCTTGAGAAGGAAATTGACGTGGATGCGGCCGGTGGAGTTCAGCCGCTGGGAGTCAATCCCCACCCACACCCCGAAGGAGGTGACCTGGGGCGATAAATTCCAGGTCACCTGCCGCTGGGTGTAAAAAGTCTCCCCGAAGAGGGTCTCCGTCTCTTCACGGTCCGACAGGGTGATGTCGCTTTGGCCCGGCTGGCTTGCGGCATACCAGACCCCCCAGTTGCCCCGGACCCGGTCGCCGTCATCGATGACGTTGTCCAGCCGCCAGAACTGGCTGAAGGGAATTTCAAACCCGGTCATCCCGGCAAACCGGTCCGGCACCGCATGGACGTAAGTGTGAGCCGGACCCCAGGGGTCGGAGTCAGTGGGATTGGAGTCATTAAGAATGACCGCCAGCCGGCGGGGATGGACCGCGGGGTCGCCGCCCCAGAAGGTCCAGTAATCCCCTGCCACCAGGTGGGTCCCTTGCCCTCCTTCCCAGTAAACCTCCACCCCGCCCCACAGGGCCAGCGGATGCTGGGCGTCGCCGGTGGTCAGGTTGGAGGCTCCCCAGGTCAGACCGCCATCCCGGGACCAGCGGAATTTGGCCTGGCCCACGGCGCCGGTGGTCTGGACCTGCACCACAAAACGACTCTTTTCCTCCCGGAGGTAATCGCCCTTAAGCGTTAGGACGGCGCTGCCGGTGCCCACCTTGCTCAGGTGGTGCAGCCGCCGGGTATCCGCGGCCCCCAAAAGTTGGAACCGCACCCGGTCAATCTCGTTGAACGGACTGTCCGTTAAGGCCCAGTCCAGCCCGTAGCCGAACCAGGCCGCGTCCCAGACCCCGGGCAGTTCGGCCCGCACGTGCAAGGCCCGGCTGGCGCTCCCTGGGGCCAGCTCCGTCTGGAAGACAGAAAAGACTTCCATCCCCGACGTGGCCCCCCGGTACATAAGGTGGGCGCCCTTGTCCCAAAACCGCCGCTCAAAGGAGTCGTGCACCAGGGGCGGGGTGCGGCTCTCCTGGCGGGCATAGAAGGCGTCCCACAGGAACTTGAAAACCGCGGTGTAATCCCGGCCCTGCTCCTGGCCGGCGAAGTAAAGGAAAGACATCAGGTCCAGGATCCGGTCCACCGCAAAATCGTAGGTGTAGTCGTCCCGGGACCGGCAAGCCCGGCGGATGCAGGGGTAGGTATTCAGCGGTTCGTATTTGGCGGCCTTCTCCCCGGTGAGATAGAGATAATAAAGCTGCACCGGGGTTCCCGGCTCCAGAGGCGTTCCCAGTTGGACAATGGTTTCTTCCCCCTGGTTGATGAAGGACCCGCCCAAGTAGTAGTTGGTAATGTCCCCCGTCAGGGGCTCGGCCCAGAAGCCGTCCCAGGGGAAGGAGGTGGTGGTGGGCCACACCCCCCGAAAAAAGCAGACCCGGCCGCCTCCGGGATTGGGGGCCTGGACCGCCACCGTCCCGTCTTCGCCCACCTGGGCCACGGCATTGCTCCAGACCCCCGCCACCGCCTCCTGGAGGGGTGTGCCGCCCATGTTGTCAAAAGCCCAATTGAACTGGGAGGGCCTAGCCCACTGCATCCGACTCATGTTTTTCCCTACGATGGAAGGGGTTAAAAGGTTAAGAGGTTAAAAGGTTAAAAGGGAGAAAGGGAGGAAAAATAAAAACTATGGTTGCCTTTGGGTTTTGTATTGAAAGATCCTCTCCTTTTTCCCTTTTAACCTTTTCCCCTTTTCTCCTTTTAACCTTATTCATCATTCATCCCCCAAATACGCCCGGAGCTTGATCTCCCCAAAGTCCACCCACAGGTCGTAGAGGCAGCGTTTGAGGATTTCCCGCAGGGCCTGGGCCGCGCTGACGTTCTCAAACCGCACCCCGATGGCATATTCCGGAGTGAGGCTCCGGGCCAGGTCAAAGGAATCCCTATGGATGGCCTCTTCCAGTCCCACTTCCGTCAAGATGTCGGAGATAATGTCCACCGGGTGGCTGGGGCCCGCCTTCACTATCCTAGCTTCCACTAAGGCGCTATGGCCAATAACCTCCACCAGGCCCAGTGCCGGGTCCGCGGCCACTCCTGCCCAGGTGGCCTCCCCGTTGAGAAAGACCGCGGTGACGGCCTCAAAGGGCGCCCCCGGCACCGCGTACCGGTAACGGGGCGCCGCCGCGGTAAAAGTCCAGTGGTCCCCCGCGGCCAGGTCGGTACCCGGGCCGGATTCCCAATAGACTGCCAGCCCTTCCTCCAGTTCCACCGGGTTCTCCGGGCCGGCGGTGAGGCAGTCGGTCTCCCGCCAGGTCTGGCCCTGGTTGACGGACCAACGGAATCGGGCCCCGCCCACTTCCCCTCCGGTTTCGGCTTCCACCAGGTAAGCCCGGTCATAGTCGCCCCGAAAAGTCCCCGCCACCTGGAGCGTGGCGCTGCCGCTGCCGGTTTTCACCGGGTCACCCACCAGAGCCGGAATGACTTCTTGCAGTTCTCCCCGGGCCACGTAAGCCCCCCGCATGAAGGGCCGCTTTTCCCCGTCGGCGGAGGGCGCGCCCAGGAGGCGCTGCAAGCGCACCGCGGCCAGGCTGCGGCTTTCCAGTCCGGCCCGGTGCCGGTCCCGCCAGCCGTGGGCCATGCCGGTGATGCCTTCCAACACCCCCTCATAGACCAACTGCCATGCCACTAGACCATTTGGCAGTTCCCACCCCCGGCGCAGGGTCACCAGCTTCTCCCGCCAATCCAGGCCCCGGAGGTAAAAATTCTCGCCCCCCATGAGCCACTGGCCCCGGCGGTTGTCCATTATCAGCACGTGGCGGCCGTCCCGTACCTGGCTGAAATCCCGGGCCAGGTTCACCTGCAACCGGCCCGGGTCCAGGATCTCGCTTTCCAGCAGGCCCACCCAGCCCTCCAAGCGCAGCCCGGCCACCGCGCCGGGGAAAGACCCGTCAGCCACGTAGCTCTCGTAGCCGCCCTCCGGGGCCTGGATCACTCCATAGGCCGTATAGGAGTCGGCCTCTTCGGAACTATCCACGGCCCAGGAGCGAAACCGCTGCTGAAATTCCACCCGCATCTGGAAATAGGGCTGGAGATCCGCTTCTTCCCCTGGGGTCATGGGAACCAAGGGCGCTTCCGGCGTCTGGGCCGCATCGGCTCCGGTCCGCAGGTAAACCCGGGGTTCCATGACCCCGCCCTGGTCTTCCCAGAAGGGAGCCGCCAGATTGAGGTGGGGGGAATATGTATGCATAACCGGGGATGTCCAGGACCCCGAGGTGTGATAGCCGCTTTCCAGGACCAGCTTTCCCGGTTCCCCGCCCCAGGCGGTGTGCACGAACTCCCCGGAACCCGGCGCCAGCCCGGTGTCCAGCTCAAATGGCGACAGCACCGCCTTAACCCGGGGCCGGGCGCCCCGGAGACGGGCTTCTTCCTGGAGAAATTCCGAATTTGCTTCTCTCATAAAGGCAGTTTTTAGTTTTGAGTTTTCAGTTTTCAGTTTTCCAGGAATGACAGGCCATCCGGTAGATTCAGATCATTTTGATAATTATAAAAATAACTTCCGGTTCCATTGTGCGTTTGCATTAGCAATAAGATCATGCCGAACACTGAAAACTAAAAACTGAAAACTGCTTTTAAATCTCTTCCAGCACCATGCTCCCGGACCACCGCCCCGGGGCCGTCTCCCGGAAATCCAGGTCGTTGGTCCACATCGCGGTAAAAGTTTTGGCGCCGTCGGCATCCCGGAAAAACGCGATCTCCGCCTGGGCCTGCTTGAGGGCCGCCAACTGCTCCTTTTGCGCCGTGGGCAAATGCTGAAACTTCAGGACCCACCTCTGCTTCAGGCCGCGCTCGTAGCTCCTCAAGGAGCCGTCCAAGGCTCTCTCCCGGTCGGCGTCGTCCTGGGAAAATTCCTGGTAATCCCAGGTGAAATTCACCGGCAGGATATAGCTCTGAAGGGAGCCGCCCCGGGGAGTCCATTCCAATTTGGCATTAGCCATTCCCTACCGCCCCCTTTAAGACCGGTCTTCGGTCCTCGGTCTTCGGTTTTCGGCAAAAAATTGAACCATTGAATTTATTCTCAGGAGACTCAATATTGCTTGGTAAGGGCAAGACAATTACTCGCCCGCTGGCCGGGTTACCTTCAATCCTCATTAGGTTCCCAAAACCACCGAAAACCGAAGACCGAAAACCGAAAACTGCCTTTACCAGGCTGTTTCCCGCTGCAAAGCCGGTAAAATATGGCGCTGCACCAGGCGGTCCCAGTCCAGGCTGGAAACCCCGGCCGCGTCCAGGGCCTGCACCTGGATAGTGATGTCATAGCGGCGCCCCGCCCCGGCTCCCAGGTCAAACCGGCCGGTGCGCAGAGCCTCGAAATTCTTCTCCCCCAGCCGGGCCATGCTCTCCCGGGGCAGGATCCCTTCCCCGGTTTGGGCCACCACCAACTGTTCGTCGGCCATGAAGCTCCCCGGAGACACCACCAGCCCCTGGTGGGCCTCCACCATGCCGCCCTGGTGGAACCAGCCGCCGAAATCCATGACGCCCCCCAGAAACGAGAGCCAATCTCCCCCGGGGTCCCTGGCCCCCATCCTGGCCCAGGCCAGGGCCACCCGCTCCAGGGTCTGGAGGATATGGTCGCCCCAGTCCTCCACTTCGCCGGAAATATCCGCCAGGGCGCCTTTAAAGCTGTTGCTCAAGATGCTGCCCGCGGCCTCGCCCCGGACCGCGATTTCCCCGAACCGGTCCGCGGCCCGGGCCGTCATGTCGTCCAGGACGCCCTGCCATTCCCGGCTGAAGGCCGTCCAGTTATCCTGCAGGCCCCGGGCTTCCTCCAGCCATACCCCCAGCCGGGCCTGGCTGTAGTCCCGGGCCAGTTGGAGCATCTCCTCCTGGGCCGCCCGGAACTCCTCCAAATCCCTTTTACCCCAACCGTCCTTGTAATTGTCTCGGGGCATTCCCGCCTCCCGGGGTTCCTTCCAGGACCCGGCCCGCCCATCCCAGAAGGAGCCAGGTTTCCAAGGTTAAATCATTGGCTCGGAAAGGGTATCCCCCCCGCTTTAGCTGGTACAACAAGAGCAGGTGCCAGGTCCAGGGGGAAATGGCTTCGGGCCTCAGGTACTCCTGGCACACTCCACAGGCCCAGGCCGCGAAAGACCCATTTTCCATCTGGCATTTTTGCCGCACTTCCGGCCCGCAGATCCGGCCCGCAGCCAGGCTCTTAAGTTCCTCCAGCAGCCGCCAGCCGGCCAACGCCCCGCCTTCTCCCGGGGTCAGCCCCACTCCCGGTCCTCCCGCACCGTGCGGAGCCCTTCAAAGACCACCTGGCCCAGGTAGGAAACCAGGTCGGGAGCATGTCGGGCCAGCCGGTCTTTCCAGTCGGGATGCCGGGCCGGGTCCAGGTCCTCCCGGCGGCCATCTTCGGATACGGAAAAGCTTCCGGACGCGAATCCGGTCAAAATCTCCAGGCCGAACTTCAGCCGGGTCTCCCCCAGGCAGAGGCGGCGCTCACCCCCATCCAGGCGAAACGCGGAAACCTGATAGGCCACCCGCTCCTCGGAAGTGGGCCGGCGGTAGTTAAGAGTGATCACCGACCCGGAAATGGGGTCCTGAACGGCCAGGCTATGGATTTCTTCCCCTAAAACACGCCCCATATTTTCCCCTGCCTAGGCTGGCTCTTCTTTAGCCTGGGAAGTCGGGACCGCAGGTCCCGCCTTCCCAGGCCCTTATGCGGGTTGGGAGGGGGTTTGGGGGGAGGGCAGGGACCACCGGTCCCTGGCCCTTCCACCAAAATCATTTTCAATCCCCTCACGCCGCGTAACTGCTCACCTTATTCTGCACGTAGGCTATGACCGAGCCGTATTCGTCGTCTTCCAGCACCGCCAGTTCCACGTCTTCCGCCAGGCGCCGCTGCGCGGCCTTCACCGGCGCGGCCATCACCGCCAGCCGGGGAAAGACCAGTTCCACCTGGTAGTTAAACCCCGGCTCGAACTCCGGCCCCGCGGCCTTCAGGTAAAAAGACAGGTAATCGTTGTCCCGGAGGTGCTGGGCCACGAGAAAGTCCCGGAAGTCCCGGTCCACTTCCAGCTTTTGCTCCCGCCCGGCGCGAAAGGCCCGGTTGGCGTAAGCCGCGCCGGCTCCGGGAGCGCTCTCCGGCGTAAGATTATTCCGCAAGGTCCAGGTGAGCCGGCGCACTTCCGCCGCCAAACGGTGACCTCCCAGGAACCCGGCGCCGTCCCATCTGCCCCCCAGGAACACCTCCACCTGGCTCACTTTCAGGGGCGGCTCCTCCACCCGGTTGGGGAAGGCCATCCAGCCGCTTTCCTGGGGCAGGTAATATACGCGGTAGGTAGTCAAACCCCCGCCAGTCCCCGGAGGGGTGATGTCAATCTGTGCGGGCGCCACCCCGGACACGGCCTGGTAAGATACGTCTTCCCAGGCCTGGGTGGCGGGATTGAGGATCTTTATGGCCTGGACATTGCTTAATCTTTCGGCCGCGGTTCCGCCTTCCACGCCATTGTCCGCCAGAGTAAGGCTTGCCGCGTTTAAGGCCGCGCTCACTTCTTCCACCTGGGTGTTGTCACTCACCTTGCCGCTGCCCCGGACGCTGCCGGTGGCTTTGGCCCACCCATCCCGGGCCAGTTCCAGGCGCACCTGGTCAATGAAACAGGAGGCGAACCGGCGCTTCAGCACCTGGCGCCCGAAGCGCATGGCCGCGGTGAAGGAAGGATTGGAACGGCACTCGTCCACTTCCCCGGACCGGGGCGTTATGGTGTGGCGGTATCCGCCGACCCCCACCGCCTCGCTGGCCGCCTCCCCCAGTCCGTAGGCCAGAAGGAAGGCCAGGTGTTGGGGCTGCGTCCGGGAAAAAGATAGGATCCCCCCCACCTTGCCCCCCAGGTCATGGACCCGGTCCGGTTCTTCCTTGCCGGTCAACTCTTCCCGGTTGGGAAACTTTATGGCCTGGTAGTTGAGGACGGTGCTGGCGTCTGCCAGGAAGGCGGTGTCCAGTTCCTGCTCGATGTTCATGGCTGTTTCCCGTTGGTTGGCCGAAACCGCCAGCAGGTTATGGGTGGCCAGAAAGTTGCGGATGGACCAGGGCATGAATAATTCTCCCCTTGGCGATCTTTGCGTCTTTTGGTGGCATCGGCTTTTCAGCCTGTGTTCTAAGAAAAATCCTGCACCATCCTGGTGCGATACAAGGCCCCGTAAACCGTGAATTCCGGCCCGGACAGCAGCGCCTCTTCCTCTACCAGGGCCAGGGGAAGGAGGTCCAATCCCAGGTCCTGGTGCCACCAGGCCCGGCGAATGCCCTCCAGTAGCTCATACGCTCCCCCGGCACCCCGGCGGCCCTGGGCCTCTCCCCGAAGCTGGCGGACCACCACCAATGCCCGGATCTCCAGGGTTAGATCATAAGACCCCCAGCCCACTTGCTCTCCCCGCCCCCGGCGCCAGGTCACCAGAACCGCGGGCAGTCTCCAGGCCTGCTGTTCCAGGTCGGCCCGCCAGTCTCCCTGATAGGTCTCCAAGGTCTGCACCTGGGAGCCGATTTCAGCCTCCAGAGCGGCCAGAGCCGCGTCTTCTATGGCAACCCAGAAACCCGCGGTCATCTCAAGGCTTCCTTACCAATCCTTCTGGCCGTTTCGGGAAAAGAAACGGTTGGCGCTGCTTATCTCCGGAGCCAGTCGGGAGGCCTGAGCCAGTTCTCCTTCCAACCCGGCCAGTACCGCCCGCCCCGCGATCACTTCTTTCAGAAAAGCCACCGCGGCCTCGTACTTCTGCCGCCGCGCTCGGGGGGCCACACTTCGCCGGGTATAAAGGTGGTAGATGGACATGTCCGCGGCCAGGGCCTGCACCTGGGAAGGAACTTCCGACAGCGGGACGCGGTAGCGTTCCGCCAGGTAGGAGTCGATCTCCCCTCCGGCCTGGGCAATGGCCCAAGCCACCACTTCCGGGTCCGGCTCCTCCCCGGACTCGGCGGTAAGCTGGGCCAATTCCGTTTCCGAAATCAAATTTTTAAGGTCGTCCAGGGTGCAGTACGCCATTTTAGCTCTCAGCTTTCAGCTCTCAGCAGTCAGCTTTTGGGACTCAGCTTTTGTTTTTTGCTGAAAGCTGAGAGCTGACTGCTGACCGCTTTTAATAAAAATATGTCACCCGAAGGGTCCCATTCGCCTCCGCCACCTTAACCGCCTTGAACTGCCGCAGAGCCTGGTTGCCGGAAATCACCAGGACATCCCCGCTGCTGAAGTAATGGCCGCTGCTGGTTGCGGGTGAGGACCCGTCAATGCGAAACCGGATATCCCCCTCTTCCAGGGACAGGAGGGCAGCCCGGGCCATCATCCGGGAGAAAGGGCCGGAAGTGGGTTTAAGCTTGCTACTGGACAGCACCGCCACCCCGGCCCCCACCGTCACCTCTTCGTATCCTCCCGGAATCCGGTTATACGTTTCCAAGGTGAATCCGCCGAACCAACCCATATAACCTCCGTTTCCGGTTTTCGGTTTTCGGTTTGAAGGTCCACTAGATTTATGTCCTTACCGAAAACCGAAAACTGAAAACTGAAAACTGTTTTTAACCTAACTCCGGCACCACCAGCAGGTCCGCGGTGCCCTGCCAAATGTTTTTCATGATGCCCCCGCCGACCGGGTCGCCGATGATGAACTGGGCCTGTAGTATCTCCCGGGCCTGGGCTTCCAGGGACGGTCCCACCACCAGCAGATTGGGCCTGATGCCCAGGGGCCGGCCTTCGGCGTTAGTCAGGGACATCATAGTCGCCCGGGCCCCGGCGTAATTGGTGGCGCTCAGGGCTTCCTTGCTGGCATAGGCCATTTGCCACAGGCCGTAAGCCGCGGCCCCCCGGTAGTCCACACCGTAGCGGTATTTTTTCCGCATGAAGACCTGCTCGTCCTCTTGGCCGTCCATGCGCACCAGTTGCACCCCCCGGCGCAGTTGAAAGATAAAGGGCTTGATGGCCCGGGAGGTGTCCAGGAGAAACCAGGGGGTGCCGGTGCCGCCCCCCAAGTTGGACGCGGCGCCGCTCCCCACCGGGTGGTCGGTGTCAAAGAAGAACTGGCCGTCGTAACAGGTGGTGGCGAATCCCCCCAGCATCAGATCCGCCATCAGCTGGTCGGGGTGCCGTTTGGCCTCCTGGGCCAGGGCCGCCACAATGGGGTTGTACAGCCCCAACTGGTCGTCTTCGATGTCGTTGCGCTCCACCTCAATGGTGGCTTCCCAGTCCTTGCTCTCGATCTGGTAGGCCTGGGGCTCCAGAGAGCTGATCTGCCGGTCCCCGATCCATTCCCGCACCATGGGAAAGTCCAAAAGGAACTTGTAATCCATGATCCGGGTGGTGGCGGGCACCGTCATGGCCACTCGTTCATGCCAGGTGGGGGTCTCCTGATAGGCGGCGTTGAACACCGCGGAAAAGGCCGTGTACAGCCGGGCTAAGCCCTCAGCATTGATGATCATCCTTACTTCCTCCTTTACCTGGCGATGTCGATCCAGCCCTTGGTGGCGGACACGTACTTGACCAGGACCCCCACTTTGACGTCATTGGTGACACCCGCCGCGGTATTAAAAGTTTGGTCGTCCGCGGCGTACATGGGCTGGCCCACCATGGCCTGGGTGAGGCTGGCGGCGTCGAATTCGAAGACCCCGGTGCGCCGCACCCGCACCACCTTGTCCCCGCCACTGCCGGAACTGTTGTCCGCCTGCTCCTGGGCCACCCCCACAAAGGTGTAGCCCAGGGTATCCGCCGCCGGCGCCGCCAGGCCCTCGGCGTTGACGCACACCAGGGAACCGGCAAAAATCTTGGTTGCCGCGGCCACCGGAAATTCCACTTCCACCCCTTCCCGGTACGTGGTCACCCGATCACGGGTTAATGCTGCCATAATTCACTACCTCCAGGTTTCTTGGACTTGGCCGCTGGCGGCCTTGGCTTTCAAATATTCTTCCGGGGCCAGGTTCAAGGCCCGGCAGACGGCCATTTCTTCCGGTTCCAGGTTCCCCCGGCGCCGGTGTTCCCCCGGCCGCGGCAGTTCCCCGGTGGGCACCGATTTGGGAGCATGAGCCGCGAAGGCTTTAAACCCTTCCGGGTCCTGGCGAAAATACTCCAAGGCCCACTCTTTTTGGGCCGGGGTGATTTTCCCCGCCTGGAGCGCCTCATCCACCGCCTGGGTCGCGGACTCCGCCGCCACCCGGGCCTTCAGGGCCTCCAGTTCCGCCTGGACTTCCTTCATCCGCTGCGCCCCGGCTTTCAAGGCCGTCACCGCGCCCTTCAACTGGGAGGCGGAAGCCTCTTCCGGCAGTCCCAGAGTTGCGCCCAGGTCCCGGAAAACTCCCAGGGTCTTGCTCCAAACCGCCTCCTCCTGGGTCTCGGATTCCAACCCCACCAGGGCTTTCAGTTTTTCCAGCATCTTCATCTCCTCTGCGCGTTCATCCAGGGCCAGCCCCTTCACTTTTACCCGGGGACCGGCCTCCCACCTGGCCACCAGGGGAGCCAGACCCTTGATGGCCGGCACGTTGGTCAGAGCCACCTGCATGAGAGCCTGAGGGCGGCGGGTTTCCGGGTCCAGCCGCAGCACCGGGGAAAAGTAGCGGTATTCCCGGCGACGTAGGTACTCCTGAGCCTGCTCCGTCCACTCCACCCGGCCCCAGAGGCCATCTTGCCGGACCTCCATCTCTTTGATCCACCCTGCAGCCGGCGCCCGCCCTCCCTGCAAGGACTGATGTTCGTAGTCAATGACCACGTCCACCCCTCGCAAACGAAAGGCCTCCGCCACTGAGTTCAATGACGCCACATCCACATACAGAGGCTCCCGGCGGTCCACCAGTTCCACCGTGCCCAGGGGGAGGATCATGATCCACTCCGGCAAAGCTGCCGCTTCTCCTTTAACTGCTGCGATTTTGGCCATCTCTTCGACCGACCTCATTTAAGGGCTGACTGGGGCGCCGCTTCCTCCGCCAGTTTCCCCGCCTGCCGGGACTGAAGCTCCAACTGCGCCGCCTGGGCCGGATCCGGACACCACTGGCGCTCCAACTCCCCGGCCAGCAGCAGCGCCGTATCCGCCGCCACCACCGCCTGACGGACCTGGTCCGACCACTCTCTTTCCGTCAGCAAGTCGCCGTAAAACCCCTGCACCGTTTGCATAGAGCGGCGCACCTGGTCAAAAACCCCCGGGTGGGGGCAGCAGCCTGCCATCAGCCAGACCCCCGCCAGGAACCAAAGCCATCCTGGGCGTCTCATCATCGGCCCTCCTTTCCTGTTTTAATATCTATTCAATCCCGCCTTATCCCACGGTAACGAGCCTATCTTTACTCCCTCCCCCTTGAGGGGGGAGGCCTGGGGAGGGGGTGGCGTAATATTCCAGTCTTGCTAATCTGAATAGTTGCCACCCTCCCCCTGGCCCCCCCATCGAGGGCGGGGGATAATATAAGTGCCTTAATCTGAACCGAAATTCTGATGGGTTTAAGTGTACCTAAGGCATTTTTACGGTACGTTTTATTAACTCTTCACCGCTTCCCGGCGCCGGGATGCCGAAGCGTTGGGACACGTGCTCCACCGTAA
Organism: Deltaproteobacteria bacterium; assembly: GCA_016874915.1. Lineage (GTDB taxonomy): Bacteria > Desulfobacterota > Desulfobaccia > Desulfobaccales > 0-14-0-80-60-11 > VGSO01. The sequence goes on along the minus strand of VGSW01000068.1, from coordinate 4,697 downwards.
ACGGCATCCCCATCTCCGCCAGGTTCAGATAAACCTCGGATAGAGTCTTGAGGTCCTGTTCTTCCTCAAATTTGAACCGCAGCCAGGGAAGGGGCCGGTCCCACCCGAAGTTAAACCCCACCAGGGGCCGCAGCAGCTGCTCCCTCAAGGTGGCGGCCAGGGCCTGGGCGTCGGCTTCCACCAGGTCCCGGCGCACCTGGGCGTGCACCCGGGCCGCAGCGTAGGTTCCGGTGGCCCCCGCGGTGTCCGTGGTCAGGGTCTGTCCCAGGACCGCCTTGGACATTTCCCGGTTGCAGAACTCCGCCATGGCCTGGTACGGATTGACCCCGGAGCGCGACGCGGCTTCCACAAACTCGATCTCCGTGGTCTTGCTGATCACCCCCGCGGCGTCGGACCCCAGGTTGCGGATGGCCTGGATCAGGGCCTCCCGTTCGGCGGGGGCCGCGGTGGGATCATACTTACCCAGCCTCAAGGGCATGCCGAAGACCTCGTTAAACGCGGCCCAGTCCTTCAGGGCGTAATTCTTCAGGAGGTACATCCACCCCACTACCCGGAGCACTCCGGCCCGGCTGGGATAGCCGCTCCGGGCCTTATACCGGTGATAGACCACCTTCCAGGGGGGCAGGTCCATCCCCCGCCAATCCCCCGCTTCGGTAAGCAGCCTGGGACGGCTGTCTTCCCCGAAGATGACCTGCTTCTGGGGAATCCACCGAAGGTCCGCCACCCAGGCCTGGCCCCCGGCCACCTCCCAAAGAATTTCGGACAGGGCGAAGCCCTTGCCGATGGCGTCCAGCAGGTCCAGGAACGCGGCCTCCAGGCCGGGGACGCGGTACAGCATCTCCCCCACAAAGTCCGCGACCTTTTCCTCCTCTGGACTTTTGGCGTCGGGTAGCACCTCGTAGTCCAGGCTCAACACCGCCATCTTCCGGGTCTGGAGAATGGCCGCCAGGTGGGCGTCCTTTTCCTCCATTTCCTCAAACAGCTCCATCTGGCGGTACACAAACCCCTGGTCCGCCTCCCGGAAGATCTCCGCCAGCCGGCCAGGCGTTAACCCGGCGCTGGGATAGGTGCGCCACCGTTCCGCCAGGCTCACCGCCGCCAGTTCCCGAGTCTCGGGCCCGGCGGCGGGCTTGAAGAACCTGCCAAAGAAATCTTTCAGTTTCATTCCCTGACCTCTATTCCCTATTCCCTATTCCCTATCCCCTGACCCCTAAAACCTAAAACCTGAAACCTGAAACCTGCCCCTAAAACGCGCCCCGCATCTGAAAAGCTCGGGGTTTTATGCTCTCATAGGGGCGAATCCCGCCGCTGGGAACCTCCTGGGCCAGCCGCACCGCGCCCTCCAGGGCGTCGGGGCCGTCATCGTGGAGGGTGCGGGAAGGGAAATAGAGAATCTGTTCAATGAGGAGTTCCTGGTCCGAATGCCCCCGGATAAAACGAATCTTCCCCCGCTCCAGGAGCGGCGACAGGCTGGCCACCCGGGTCTCCTTGGCCACCCGGTGGGTCACCCCTTTCACCGGCAGGACCATTCCCAGCTCTTTCCCCAATCGATCGAATTCATTGAGCAGCAGCCGCTGAAAAAGGTTGTCTTCCACCCCCAGCAGCCGGTAGCCGTACTGCCGGTGCCGGTTGAAGATGGCCCGCAGGGTCTGCTCCAGGGTGGCCCGCTGAATAAAGGCATCCATGACGTAAAACACCATCTCCTGGCGGTCCCACCCTACGGTGATCCAGGCCTTGTAGTCCGAAGCCGCCCCCGTTTCCAGGGAGGGGTCAAAAAACCCCACCACCACCAGGTCCCGGTCTTTGAGGCTGTCCGGGTGGTAATAGTGAATCCACTGCTCCTGGAACAGCCCCTTTTCCGGGGTCGGCTCGTTCATTTTTTCCCGGTTGAAGGCTACCGAACCCATGAGCTGCTTCTGAAGCTTAAGGCGGGAAAGGGGATGCCGGGCCTCCCACAGGGAGCTGCCGTCTTCCTGGATGGCCCGGTAAACCCGGCGGTTGAAGTGGCAGTAAGGTTCTTCCGGGCTGGTGATCATCAGATGGAGGGCGCTGCGCCACCTCAGGATGGTGCCGATAACCATTAATGTGCCCCGGGCGTCCAGGGAGGGGTAAACCGCGGACTTCACCCAGTCTAGCACCTGGGTTACCATCTCCGGGTTGCGCACATTGACGTCGTTTTCCAGGTCGTCCAGGATCACCAGGTCCGGGCGGTACTGCTTGTGCTTCAAACCTCGGATTCGCTGCCCCTGCCCCCGGGCCTTCAGCCGGACGTCGTTCTTGGTGACAAAGTCATCCACGCTCTTGTTGGCCTTCACCAACTCCCCAAAGTCCTGGTGCAGCCTTTCGTTATAGAGCAATTCCAGGTACAGGTAGCCCGTGAGGTCCGAAGCCAGGTCTTCGGTATTGCTGCCGATGATGATGAAGCGGCGCTTACCGAAGCAGATCTGGTGGAGCACGTACCCGAAGGAGCATACCGTGCTCTTGGCGAATTCCCGGGGGGCGGCCACCGCCGCGGGGGTCACTACCTCCCCCCGCTCCTCCAGCATCTTCACCAGCTCATAATGAAAGGGGGCGGGGGCATGGGAGAAATAATGGGGCAGATAGGTGCGGCAGAAATAGAGGGGGTCTGCGGCGGCCCGGGCCCGGCGCTCTTCCTGCTTGGCCTCCCGTTCGTCCCAGAAGGGGGTGACCTCCAGGGAGAGCCGCATCAAGATCGCATCGGCCCGCTGGCGAAATTCCGTTTTGGTGAGTTTTTTCTTCAGGGTCATCCTTGACCTTGCCTGAATATCAGGGTCATCCTTGACAGCTTTGAACAGCTGCTTCAGTCTTCTGCCGTGGTTTGAAGAAAGAACCTCCCACCAAGGTTTGGTGGGGCGGGCCTCCGTGCCCGCCACAACCCCCCGAAGTGCCGTGACTAACTGAAAACTGAAAACTAAAAACCGAAAACTGCTTCACCTGCTGGCTTCGCCTTCTTCTTCCATTTTTCGGAAAAATTCTTGCATCATCGTGGTGATGCGCCGCAGCTCCTCCGGGTCCGTCACCCAACCCCGGAGGAATTCGCTGAAGTGATCCATGACTTCCAAAGCCGCGGTCCGGAGGTCCCATCCCTGGCTGCCCATACGGTCAATGAGGGTGATGAGTTTGGTGAGCTCCTCCAGCTCCTGGGGCTTGAGGTCACCCTTTCCCAACATCTTCCCGGCCTTTTCCCGCAAGATGCCTTTCAGGGCTTCTCCCAACCACCGGGAGGACACGGGAACCTGGCGGCGCTTCTCCTCCCATTGGCCTTCCAGGTGCCAGCGTTTCAGGGTGGCGGCGGCCACCGGTAAGAGGTCCTGGATTTCCTCTAGGCCCTTTCCCGCCAGGTATAGTGACTGGGCATCTTCAAAATAGAGTTCCCGCTTTCCCTCCCGGGTCTTCTTCCGGATCGCCGTCATGATGGCCGGAGGTATACCACCAACCCCGGCAAAATCTCCAGCACACCTGGGAAAAATGTCTTTTAAAGACAATACGGTTCACTTAAGCGATTCTAAGGAATTGGTGGGCAGTGCCCACTCTACATTTTATTGTCTTCTTGTCATGCTGAGCGAAGCGAAGCATCTCGTATTTAGAGATTCTTCGGTCGCCTTCGGCTCCCTCAGAATGACAAGAGAAATGAAATCGCTTCATCTCTTGGTGCTTAAGTGAACAGCATTGCTTTTAAAGACAGTTTTCAGTTTTGAGTTTTCGGTTCCAATTGGTGGGATGGGGTCCCCTTACTTCCGACCCTGTCCATATATCTTGTACCCCCAAGACGTCTTAATTTAGTTGAAGGTCGTGAAACCCAGGGTTTATTACTGAAAACTGAAAACTTTCATCAATCACCTTCCCGCTCCATCTCCTCTACAGAGCTAGCCAGGATGCGCACCGTGCCGCTGTGGAGCTTGACTCCTCTGAGTTTTCCTTCCCAAAACCAGCGGTACACCGTGGAACGGGACACGGCCAGATCCCTGGCCACTTCCCGGGGCCTGATCAATCTCTCTTGAGCCATCCTTGGCCTCCTTTCCCCTTTGGCCGTTTGAAACAATCAAGAACCATGCCCCGGCCGGTGAAGATGTTACAAATGACCCAAATGATAAGAAATCAAAGGAAGGTCAAAGAATAACGGGGTATTACGCAGGGTGCGTCTTACACGCCAAATTGCGTTTCTTCTGCTCTTTGTAGGGTGCGCACTGCGCACCATAATTAGGCGGATCTTTTCATAATTTACGGGTGGGCCAATGGACTGAATGACCGCTCTGAAAATGTGGCCGCAGGCTTCAGCCCGCGCCTGGAGCTGCCGCTTGGCCTTACCATTGGTGGGGCGGGCCTCCGTGCCCGCCTAAAGAACGTTTCCAAGGGTGATAGGTTTAGGCGGGCACGGAGGCCCGCCCCACCAACCTTGAGAGTTTTTCCCTAGGAACTTTCTCTAACCCCTAGAACTTTCCACCCAGTACCCCCAAAGATCTTAGGGGCATTCAGCGGCCCCGGAGGTTAATATGGCCACCGACAATTCCCAAAACTCAAAACCCAAAACCGAAAACTGAAAACTATCGAGCCTCTTGCAAAAGTCCATTTTTAGGGGTGGTTTCTTAAAAATATAAGCTTCATAGGCGTTCTCGTGCTAAGGTGATTTTGGGAAAAAACACACCAAACATGAGGGGGCGCCGATGAAGCTTAAG
>VGSW01000067.1 GCA_016874915.1 Deltaproteobacteria bacterium | reverse complement strand
AGACTCGAACTCGCGACCTCCGGCGTGACAGGCCGGCGTTCTAACCAACTGAACTACGCCCCCGGATTAAAAGTTCAAAGTTCAAGGTTCAAAGTTAAGGCAAAAACTTTGAACTTTCAACTTTGAACCTTGAACCAAAAAATTGGTAGGCGGAACAGGACTTGAACCTGTGACCCCCGGCTTGTAAGGCCGATGCTCTCCCACTGAGCTATCCGCCCGCACCGGTTATAGTCGCAAATGGCGGGCCGGGTGTCAAGGGGATTTCAGTTGTCAGTGGCCAGTTCCCAGTTGCCAGTTATTAATTATCAGTGCCATAAAATTTTTGGGTTAACTGGCAACTGACCACGGGCCACTGTCTTAATGCGCCTGAATTTCCGGGCCCGGGGCCGGAATATAGGCCGGCTCCGGGGCCACCGGCGGCAAGACCGGTTTAAACAGGCTTTCCGGGTCGTCCAGGACCAGGGCTTGCTTCAGCACGTCGTCGGCGTGATCCACCAGCACCAACTCCACGGCTTTTAGGATGCGGGCCGGGATCTCTTTGATGTCTTTTTCGTTGTCCTGGGGAATAAGCACCGTCTTGATCTGGTGGCGGTGGGCCGCGATGATCTTTTCTTTCAGACCGCCGATGGGCAACACCCGGCCGCGTAAGGTGATCTCCCCGGTCATGGCCACGTCCCGTTTCACCGGAAGCTTGAGCAGGGCCGAGACGATACTGGTGGCGATGGTGATGCCCGCGGAAGGTCCGTCCTTGGGGATGGCCCCTTCGGGCACGTGGACGTGGAGGTCGATCTTGCGGTAGAAGTCCTCGGGCAGCCCCAGGCTTTGGGCCTTGGAACGCACGTAACTCAAGGCGGCGTGGGCCGATTCCTGCATCACTTCGCCCAGTTTGCCGGTGATGAGGAGTTTTCCCCGCCCAGGAAGGACCACCACTTCCGTCTGGAGGAGTTCGCCTCCGAATTCGGTCCAGGCCAGCCCGGTAGAGAGCCCCACTTCGTCTTTCTCCTCGGTGCGGCCGAACCGGAACTTGGGGACCCCCAGGTACTTGGGAATGGCCTGGCTGTTGACCTTGACATTGTGGTCCGTGCCTTTTTCCGCCACTTCCCGGGCTACCTTGCGGCAGACGGAGGCGAGTTCCCGCTCCAGGTTCCGCACCCCCGCCTCCCGGGTGTACTGCCGGATGATGGTGTAGATGGCGTTTTCCGAGAAGGTGACGTTTTCCCCGGTCAAGCCGTTGGCCTTGAGCTGTTTGGGGATGAGGAACTGTTCGGCAATGTGGAGTTTCTCTACCTCGGTGTAGCCGGGAAGCCGGATGATCTCCATACGATCCTGGAGCGGCGCCGGGATGCCGTACAGGTTGTTGGCCGTGGTGATGAACATCACTTCGGACAGGTCATAGTCCAGATCAAGGTAGTGGTCGTTAAATGAAAAGTTCTGTTCCGGGTCCAGGACCTCCAGAAGCGCCGCGGAGGGGTCGCCCCGGAAATCCATGCTCATCTTGTCCACTTCATCCAGGCAAAAAACCGGGTTGTTGCTCTTGGCCTTCTTCAGGGACTGGATGATTTTGCCCGGCATGGCCCCGATGTAAGTGCGCCGGTGGCCGCGGATTTCCGCTTCATCCCGCACCCCGCCCAAAGACAGGCGCACGAAGTTGCGGCCCAAGGCCCGGGCCACGGACTTGGCCAGGGAGGTCTTGCCCACCCCCGGGGGGCCCACCAGGCAGAGGATGGGGCCTTTGATCTTTTTGACCAGGCTCTGGACCGCCAGGTGCTCCAGGATGCGCTCCTTGGGCTTCTCCAGGCCGTAGTGGTCTTCTTCGAGGATGCGTTCCGCTTCGGTGATGTCGTAACGGTCCCGGGTCTTGTCATGCCAGGGGAGAGACAGGATCCAGTCGATGTAATTGCGCACCACCGTGGCTTCCGCGCTCATGGGACTCATGAGCTTGAGTTTCTTCAGCTCATGCTTCACCTTAGCGGTGGCTTCCACCGGCATCTTCTTTTTGCGGATGCGCCTTTCCAGGTCCTGGATCTCCCCTTTCATGTCCTCCTTTTCGCCCATTTCCTTCTGGATGGCCCGCATCTGTTCGTTCAGGTAGTACTCTCGCTGGGTCTTTTCCATCTGTTTCTTGACCCGGTTCTTAATGCGGGTTTCGATCTGGAGGATTTCGTTTTCCCGGTTGAGCACTCCCAGGACCTTTTCCAGGCGGCGGAGGGCGTCCAGGCTTTCCAGGAGCCCCTGCTTTTCATCCGTCTTGATGGCCAGGTGACCGGAGATGATGTCTGCCAAACGCCCCGGGTCGTCGATGCCGGTAAGGGCCTGAAGGGACTCCTGGGGCACCTTCTTGTTCAACTTGGCGTAAGTTTCAAACGCGCTCACCGCGGCCCGGCGCAGGGCTTCCGTCTCCGAGGAGTATTCCCAGGTTTCCGGAAGTTCTTCGGCTTCCACCTGGTAGAAATTGGCATTGGGCAGATACTGTCGGATCTGGGCCCGAGCTTTGCCCTCCACCAGAACCTTCACGGTGCCGTCAGGCAATCGCAGGAGCTGGAGAATGGAGGCCAGGGTTCCCACCTTGCGGATTTCCGCTTCCCGGGGTTCATCTTTACGGGGGTCCTTCTGGGCACAGAGAAGGATGTACTTATCTTGGCCCATGGAATATTCCAGGGCGTTGATGGAACGTTCCCGGCCGATGAACAGGGGCACCACCATATGGGGAAAGATGACGATGTCCCTGAGAGGCAGCATGGGCACGATCAGCAGGTTCTTTTTGTCCCCTTCGCCTCTGGTGCGGTTAAGTCGGAAGATCATTGTTGCGCCGCCCTCCCCGGTTTATCCCAGGTCATGCTTTCGGGAGTCCGGTATTTAAAAATCGGTGCCGCGTGATGGAGAATGAAGTCATCGCTGATCAGACATTCGGAGATATCCTTCTTGGACGGCAGGTCGTACATCAGATCCAACATGGCCCGCTCCAGGATGGCCCTGAGACCCCGGGCTCCGGACTTGCGCTTCAAAGCTTCTTGGGCCACGGCCACCAGGGCCTCATGGGTGAACTTGAGACTTACCGCGTCCATTTCCAGGAGCTTCTGATACTGCTTTACCAGGGCGTTTTTGGGCTCGGTGAGAATGCGCACCAGGGCTTCTTCGTCCAGCTCGTTCAAGGTGGCGATTACCGGCAGCCGGCCCACAAACTCGGGGATGAGGCCGAACTTGAGCAGGTCCTGGGGGTGCACCTGAATCAGGATCTCTCCCAGGGGCCGGTGGACCTTGCTCCGGATGTCGGCCCCGAAACCCATGGACTTTTTGCCGATGCGATTGCCGATGAGGTCCTCCAGGCCGTTGAAGGCCCCGCCGCAGATGAACAGGATGTTGGTGGTGTCCACCTTGATGAATTCCTGCTGGGGATGTTTGCGGCCGCCCTTGGGAGGCACTGAAGCCATGGTGCCTTCGATGATCTTGAGCAGGGCCTGCTGCACCCCTTCCCCGGAGACGTCCCGGGTGATGGAGGGGCTGTCGGACTTCCGGGCGATCTTGTCCACTTCGTCAATATAGACGATGCCCCGGGAGGCCCTTTCCACGTCGTAATCCGCCACCTGTAGGAGGTTGAGGATGATGTTCTCCACGTCTTCGCCCACGTAACCGGCTTCGGTCAAAGTGGTGGCGTCGGCGATGGTGAAGGGCACATTGAGGATCTTGGCCAGGGTTTGGGCCAGCAGGGTTTTGCCTGAACCGGTGGGGCCGATGAGCAAGATATTGCTCTTCTGGAGCTCCACCCCATCCATGTCCACCTTGGCGTTGATGCGTTTGTAGTGGTTGTACACCGCCACCGACAGGATCTTTTTGGCCCGTTCCTGGCCGATGACGTATTCGTCGATCTGCTTTTTGATGGCCGCCGGCTCCGGTATGGCCAGGCGGGAGTGCTTGGAGTCCTCCTTCTCGTACTCTTCGGCGATGATATCGTTGCACAGCTCGATGCACTCGTCGCAGATATAGACGCCAGGGCCGGCGATGAGCTTTTTCACCTCGCTCTGGCTTTTGCCGCAAAAGGAACACAACAAATCGGCACTCTTATCGGCACCGCGTTTACTCATGGGGTATATCCTCCCCAAACCCGGGGGCATCAAGGCCCCTTCCGGGTTTGGATTTCGCTCTCATCTTGGGCCGCGTCGGGCTTATTTATAATATCGTCACCCCGCGGCATTAGTTCAAGTCTTACACAGTCTGGCGAAGAAGCGAAGATTTTCTTATTTTGATATATCTGCACCCTTTTCTGTCATTCTGCGTTTGCAAGGAACCTGGCTATTCTTCGGTCACCTTCCTCCCTCAGGATGACGAACTGGGCGACTCTTACAGGGTCTCCTTCACAAGGTCTCGTTAAAAAATGTCATCCTGCAGCCGGCCGGCTCACCTCCCGGCGGGTGATGACGTCGTCCACCAGGCCGTATTCCTTGGCCTGCAGGCCGGACATATAAAAATCCCGTTCCGTGTCCCGGGAAATGCGTTCCAGGGCCTGGCCGGTGTGGTCGGCCATAATCTGGTTCAACTCCTCCCGCAGGCGGAGAATCTCCCGGGCCTGGATGTCCACGTCGGTGGCCTGCCCGGCAAAGCTCCCCATGGGCTGGTGAATCAAAATCCGGGCGTGGGGCAGGGTAAAGCGCTTGCCCTGTTCCCCCGCCGCCAACAGCAGGGCCGCCATGGACGCGGCCTGGCCCATGCACAGGGTGGCCACCGGCGACTTGATGTACTGCATGGTGTCGTAAATGGCCATGCCCGCGGTCACCAGACCTCCCGGGGAATTGATGTAAAAGTTGATCTCCTTGTCCGGGTCTTCCGCTTCCAAAAAGAGCAACTGGGCAATGACCACGTTGGCCACGTCGTCGGTGATAACCGTGCCCAGAAAGATAATCCGGTCTCTCAGAAGCCGGGAATAGATGTCGTAAGCCCGTTCTCCCCGGCTGCTCTGCTCCACTACTATGGGTATCAATTGCATTTTTTATGCCTGCTCCTGCGAGGCTGGGGGCTCCGGCGCCTGGATGTCGGCCTTCTCCACCAGCAGCTTCAAGGTCTTTTCATCTTTGAGCTGCCGCCGGAGGATCTCCAGGAGATCGTTTTCCTGGTAGAACTGTCTGACCTGGGCCACCTCCCGGCCGCTCCGGGCCGCGATGCGCTCCAGGCCGGCCTCCAATTCGGCGTCGTCCACCGTGACGTTCTCTTGGGTGCCAATACGCTCCAGGATGAGCTTGGACCGGGCCCGGCGTTCCGCCGAAGGCTTGACCGCCTCCAGCATCCGGTTCTGATCCAGACCGGCCACGTTGATCCCCTGTTCCTGGAGGCTCTGCCACTGATCCCGCACGATGTTTTCCTGCTCCTGACGGATTAAGGCGTCCGGCAGTTCAAAGGGGGTTTGGGCTATGAGCCGCTCCAGGGCCTGGGTTTCCAGCTTCGCCTTTCTGGCCTGCTCCTTTTCTTTAATAATATCCTCTTGCACCGCAGACCGCAAGTCGGCCGGGGTTTGAAAGTTCCCTCCCAGGGCCTGGGCGAAGGCGTCGTCCAGGTCAGGCACGATCTTCTCTTTCATCTCATGAATTTTAACGTGAAAATCCAAGACCTTCCCGGCCAACAGGGGGTTGGCGAAATCCGGGGCGAAGCTCACGGTGAAGTTGGCCTCGCTACCCGGGGACAGCCCGATGAGGTGGCGTTCGAACTCCTGATGGAAGCGTCCGGAGCCCACCTGGAGATATTTGTTCTCTTCTTTGGCCTCAGGCAGCGCCTTGCCGGCAAAGTAGCCCTGATAGTCCAGAACTACGAAGTCGCCTTCCCGGATTTCCCGGGGTTCCTCCGGGGGCCGCAGCACCGCGTTCATCTGGCGGATTTCTTCCAAGCGGGCATTGACTTCGGCTTCTGAGACCTCCACCGGCTCCGCTTCCAGGGTCAGCCCCAGGTAGTTCTCCACGGTGAACTCCGGAAGCATTTCCAGTTCCACGTTAAAGGAGTAATCCTGTCCTCCGAACACCTGGGGCGCGGGTTCGGGCCAGTTGACCCCCACCGGCTCCAGGGCCTTTTCCTTCAGGGCCTCTCCCAGGGAGCGACGCACCAGGTTGTCCACCACTTCGCGCTCCACCTGGCTGCGGTAATACATCTCCAACACCGACCGGGGCACTTTTCCGGGGCGGAATCCTTTGACCTTGACCTTTTTCCCCATGGACCGGTAAACCTTGTCAATCTCCTGGTCCACTTCGGCGGCGGGAATTTCAACCTTCAGTTTGCGTTTAATGGGACTGATATCTTCAACTTCTACTTTTAGGGAGTGTTCTGCCATCATCATCTCTCTTTTGCAGTTATTCGGGGAAACTATGGCAAAGGGCCGTTTTCCTTTTTGTCATCCTGAGCCGCCGGCGAAGGGTGTTTGGTTTTCCAACGCCTCTGGCGGCTCGGAATGGCAAAGAGATGGACTTTGCCGCAGCATTTTTCCGCGTCGGATGCTGACCCTCCTTCCGGTCCCCCCCAGGAGGGTGTGCGAGAGGGGGGACTCGAACCCCCACGGGATTCCCGCCGGAGCCTAAGTCCGGTGCGTCTGCCAAATTCCGCCACTCTCGCCTAGATGATATAAAATTTATTAGTTTTTCTTCCCCAAGTCAAGGAGTTACAGTGGGGGGGAATTGTCCCATTGTTTGCCGATGGGATTTTTGATATTAAATTAAAGCTATGGTGAAGGGGACCAGGCCAATAGAATGATTCACCACCAAGACACTAAGACACCAAGATTCACCAAGGAATTTATTTATGGGCGTCCTGGTGCTCCAGGACGCCCATAAATAATCTTTGTGGCCCTTAGTGTCTTGGTGGTGAAATATTTATACGTTTGCTTTCCTTCTAAATAAGAACGGAGGACCCTTATGGAGGCCCAGGGAAAAGACGAACTCAAAGAACTGCGGGACCGCCTCACGGTCACCCAAAAACTGGTGTGGGACCAAGTGGACGCGGCCACTCGGGAGGCCATCCAGGCATACGGCGAACGCTACAAGGTTTTTCTCGACCAGGCCAAGACCGAACGGGAAGCCGTGGCGGTCATTGAAGGCCTGGCCAAGGCCCGGGGGTTCGTGGACCTGCAATCTAAGACTCCCGGAGATAAGGGCTACTACAATCATAAAGGCAAAACCATCGTCCTGGCGATAAAAGGAAGGCGGCCCCTGAGCGAGGGGGTGCGCATCGTGGCCGCCCACATTGACTCCCCCCGCCTGGACCTGAAGCAATATCCCCTTTATGAAGATACGGACCTGGCCTTTTTCAAGACCCACTATTACGGGGGCATCAAGAAATACCAGTGGCTGGCCCGGCCTCTGGCCCTCCACGGGGTGGTGCTCAAGGCCGACGGCGTCCGGGTGGAGTTCAAAGTGGGGGAAGATCCCGGGGACCCGGTGTTCACCGTCCTGGATTTGCTCCCCCACCTGGCCCGCAAGGCCCAGATGGACAAAAAGGTGACCGAGGCCTTTGAAGGCGAAAAGCTCAATATCCTGGTGGGGTCGCTGCCCCTGGGGGACCCGGAGACCAAGGAGCGTTTCAAGCTTTATCTCCTTAAATATCTGGAGGACCATTACGGCATCCGGGAAGAAGACCTGATCAGCGCCGAGCTGGAAGCCGTGCCCGCCGGCCCCGCCCGGGACATCGGCTGGGACCGGAGCCTGGTGGCGGGCTACGGCCAGGATGACCGATCCTGCTCCTACGCGGCCCTGGAGGCCGTCCTGGACACTACCGAGCCGGAGTACACCTGCCTGGCCATGTTTTATGACAAGGAAGAGACCGGCTCCGACGGCAACACCTCGGCCAAATGCTGCCTCCTGGAAGAAGTCGTGGAACTCTTGCTGGAGCGCCAGGGGGAAAGCCCCCAGACCCGGCGGCGGGTGCTCATGAACTCCCGGGCCATCTCCGCGGACGTCACCGGCGCCCTGGACCCGGATTACCCGGAAGTCCACGAGAAGCGCAACGCCGCCCGCCTGGGCTACGGCGTGGCCTTCCACAAGTACGGTGGCAGCGGCGGCAAGTATTACACCAGCGACGCCAACGCGGAATACGTGGCCTGGATCCGGCGCATATTCCAGGAGTTCGGGGTGGTATGGCAGGCGGGCCAGTTGGGCAAGGTGGACGAAGGGGGCGGCGGCACCATCGCCAAGTACCTGGCCATCCACGGCATGGAGATCATCGACTGCGGCACCCCGCTGCTGTCCATGCACTCGCCCTTTGAGGTGGCCTCCAAGGCCGACCTGTACATGACCTTCAAGGCCTACCAGGCGTTTTTTAATGCCAGGGGTTAGGGAGCAGGGATTAGGGAATAGAAGGTCCCACTGCGATCCATTATCTGCGGCAATCTGCGTCCATCGGCGGTTAAAATTAAAATTAAACCGCGGATGAACGCAGATAAACACGGATACGAAAACTGCTTGCAAACCTCGCCCCAATATGTTTTTCTAGTCGCTACTGTAATCTGAAGATAACTGTGCTCCGCCCCGCCCTGGGTAAACCAAAACATGGGCCTTAGGAATTCCTCACTTGAGGAAATGGCAGGGGCAATGAGCATTTTTTCACCGTAAACCGAAAACCGAAAACCGGCATTACAATGGGCAAGTTCTTTTCCAAATTCAAAACCGCGGCTCCCGACGCCGCGGTCTCCTCCTGGAGCAATCTCTCTCAATTTTACAGCCTCCTGATCTTTTTGATCGCCGTGCCCTTTGTCCTCATCGTGGCCCTGGTATGGCTCACCGGCGTCCTGGGCTTCACCACCTGGATTCTGGCCGGGTTTGTCGGGTTATGCGCCTGGATCGGCTACCGCCTCCACCGCCGTTGGGGCGACCTCAAGGCCAAAATGGCGGCCCAGGGGAGCGAGTTCCAGGACATGATGCGGGATGCCGCCCGAAACGGCAAAAATATGGAAATCTCTTTGCTCAACGGGCTTTTCACCGTGCGCTACCATGGGTCCCAGGGCCTCCCCGCGGCCCTGCCGGCTCGCCCCCAACCCCTGGCCCTGGAAGGGCCGGTGGTCATGGAGGCCACCGACACCCACCACGCCGCCGCCTGGCTCCCCCCGGAACGCCTGCGGGAAGAGCTGGAAGAATTTGTGCGCCTCCGGGATACCGGGATAATCAGCCCCGAGGAGTTCGACCGTATCAAGGCGGGGCTGCTGCAACGGCTTTCGGCTTGAATGATGGTTTTTAACCGCCGATGAACGCAGATTAACGCCGATATTAAAAGATTACCACTAAGAACACGAAGGACATACGAAGGAATTAAACGAATAATAAACAACAGGGGGCCTTGGCTTCAGCCAAGGCCCCCTGGATCTTTTCTCGGTGTTCTTCGTGTGTTTTTGTTGCTCTTTGACTTCTATTATCGGCGTTAATCTGCGTTCATCGGCGGTTAATAACTAGTGGGTGGCGAACCATCAGGGCGACGCGAGGGTCAGGGTGACCTGGGATTGATATTCACCGGCGGCCATTTCCGGGGGAGAGACAAGTTCGAAGTTAACCTGGCCTCGGTGGACGCCGCTGGAGGTCCAGCGGCCCAGGATTTTATCGGCGGCCCGGCTCAAGGACCCGTCCCGGAACCCTTCTCCCAGGGCGGTCCAGCGCACCTGGTGGATTGGGATGCGCCCCGCGGAGCCTTCCAAATCATTCTCGGCCCGCATGGTGAGAACCAGAGGACGATTGACTCCGGCTGCGCCTTTGGCCGTGACCTGCACCGCACCCTCCGCGGCCGGGATTATCGCCTGATCTTCAGCCCCCGCAAAAGTTACCTGGCTGCGGTCCAGGATAAGGGAAACCTTGGGATGGATGCGGGCCATCAACCGCAAGGTCTTCTGGTCTTCCATTCCCCAGCTGAAACTGACCAGGGCCACGACGCAAAAAAGCCAGGCTGCCAATAGCCTGGCCATTATGCGCAGGGGCCTTCTGAAGCCACTATACCCCTCCGGCTCCCTCTTTACTCCTGAGAGTTCCCTTGCCTGGGGGCTGCCCATCTGCGGCTCTCCGATCTTTGAGGCAAGATCTGCAAGCCGGGGAGGTCCCGGCGCAGTTTGCCTCATACGGTATGACCTCGGAGGGCTTAGAGGCCATTATTTATTCAGAAACTCAAGCCGCCAATTTCCCGTGTCCACCAACCTTTTAAGACTGACCGTAAGCTATAACAGAAATTAATCTAATTCAAGAAATATTTACATTTCGATCATGTTTTTGTTCCGAAAAGGGAAAAAAATAAAAATTTCCCCTGATTCCCTTGAACAAAGGTGGAAAATCCGGGGTTATTTTACCGAAAGGATGAAGGCAAAATAGAGAAAAGCTTTCTTCGGAAAAGGGAAGTCAGGGGGATTTTAAAAAGGGGTTCACCGGTTAATCATTGCTTTTACAATGCGCTTGGTCTGAAGCCTGCTGTTTGGGGATGACCAATTTCTATAGTAACTGTCGCGTGGCCTCCAACCGTGGCGGTAAAACCGCCCACGCCTCAACCTCCCGACCCCTGATCGCCGAAACCTGAAACAGCGGGCGGGGACCATCCTACACTCTTTCCTAATATTACTCTTCGGGACGCAGTTCTTCCGCGCTCAGGGCAAAGGCGGGACCGGTGCTTAGGGAAGTCCCTTCCCAGAAGTCCCGGCGATAGCGGTAGTACAGATGGAGTCGGTCCAATGCCTGGGCCAAGCCTTTTAATGTTTCATCCCCCAGCTCATCGAGACAGAACTGCAAGAGGGCCAGGAAGGCTCCCGGCAGGTAAAGCTCCTCTTTCCCCAGGCTTCCCCGGAATTCCACGCGGTAACGGCCATCCTGGAATTGGTAAAACTCCGCCTGGTAGGTGCGAATCGCGGGAGAAAGGGGAGGTTCGGTGGAGTAACGAAGCTGTCCCAGGGGCAGACGAAGCCGCTTGGGGGGCCCTTCCGCGCCAATGAGCCGCTGACACACCTGCTCCACAAATTCCATCAACTGCCGGGCCACCTGAACCTTGTTCAATTCCGCCAGCTCATAAAGGATCCGGGCATAGAGGTGGACCACCAGGGCGATGGGGTCATTTGGAGAATCCTGAGTCCGGTGCCACACGATGGAGGGAATTACCAGGTCATCGGCAAAAAAGTCAACCTGGGCCGTGGCCTTGTGCCGGCCTCGGTCCCGGCGAAATCGCTCCAGCAGCCGTTTAATCATAGCTTTAGAAAAGGATATCTATCCTTACTTTGAGAGACCCCGTTAGCCGCTCTTTCTTAGGAAAACCACGGATGATTCCTGGCTCTCCGGCGCCGCCAATAGAAGTCGCTGAAATGCTTAAACAAGCGTACATTACTCAATGGCGCTAAGAATGTCAACGGTTTCCCGTCATCCACACTCATGGGGAGAAGAAAAATTAGGGTTTACTTCTAACCTAGAATAATTTATAAAAATTTGATGATATTGCAGGTTTATAGGCCGAAGCCGAACCTTGGCCCTGGGGTGCGCCTAACTGCTTGAAGAAAAAAAACACATCCTCCAGGGAAAGGAGCAACGCCCGGCGCCGCGCCGGGAAGCTGGAGATATCGTAAGAGCTGAAAATGTCTAGATTCTTCGCCGCCTGGGGCGGCTTAGAATGACCAAGAATCTAATCTTGTTATGGCCCCGAGTAATAAATTACCGGCTGGAGTGGGCGGGACGACGCGGGAATTTGGGGAACCGTGAGCATGACCGCAGCCGATTATTATCATATCCTGGGTATCTCCCCGGAAGCCCCGTGGACGGAAATCCGGCGGCGCTACCGGGTGCTGGCCCGGAAATACCACCCGGACCGCAACCCCGGCAATTCGGATGCGGCGGCCCATTTCCGCCAGGTGGCGGAGGCTTATGAAGCCATCCAGGAAATCAAGGCCCGAATCGGCGCCCATCCCCGCCCTGAAGCCCAAAAATACCGACGTCCTCGGGACTTCCACCAGGAAGCGTTTTTTGAAGAGATTTTCGGCATCCCCCGGACCGGCGCGCCCCTGGTTGATTCTCCGGGAGCCGACTTCCGCTATGATCTGCAAATTCCTTTTGCCGCGGCCATCCGGGGGATGGAGACGGCCATTCAAGTTTTCCACACCAGTCATTGTTCCCCCTGCCGCAGCACCGGTTTGGCCCCGGGAGCCGGTTACCAGACCTGTCCCCACTGCCAGGGGCGGGGCCGCATGCTGGGAGGCCCGGGCCTGCTGCGCTTCGGCCCTATATGTGAAGGCTGCCGGGGCCGGGGGAAAATCGCGGTCCAAGTTTGTTTCCATTGTCACGGCCAGGGGTCCTGGGGCGAAACCCGGCGCTATCACCTCTCCATCCCTCCGGGTACCCGGGACGGCGCCCGGTTGCGCATTGTCGGCGAAGGGGGTGCGGGCTTCCAGAACGGCCCCCCAGGGAACCTGGAGGTGGTCATCCATGTTGAGCCCCATCACTTCTTCAGCCGGGTGGGGAACGACCTGCACTGCCGGGTCCAGGTCTCTTTTGCCCAGGCGGCCCTGGGCGGACCTGTCCGGGTGCCCACCCTGGACGGCTTCTCCATCTTTAACCTGCCCCGGGGCACCCAAAACCGCCAGGTTTTCCGTTTCCCCGGCGCCGGCGCGCCCGGGGGAGATCAGGTAATGGAAGTGGTGGTCGTCACCCCTGAATCTCTCAACCCCCGGCAAACGGAGATTCTCCAGGAGATGCTCTCCCTGGAGCAGGAAAGTCTCATGGGAAGGCCATGACGGAATTTACCCATTTAGACCAGGAGGGACGGCTGCGCATGGTGGAGGTGGGTGACAAACCCGAAACCCGGCGCACCGCCGCGGCTTCTTGCCGGGTGGTGGTGGGCCCCCGGGTCTTTCCGCTACTCCTGGAAGGGACTCTTCCCAAAGGCGACGTCTGGGCCGCGGCCCGACTGGCCGGGATCATGGCCGCGAAAAACACCGCCCAGCTCATCCCCTTATGCCACTCCTTGCCCCTCACCGGCATTGACATCGAGTTCTTCCCTGAACCCCAGGACTGCGCGGTGACCATCCGGTCCAAGGTGCGGACTTACGCCCGGACCGGGGTGGAAATGGAAGCCCTCACTGCCGCCGCGGTGGCCGCGCTGACCATATATGATATGTGTAAGGCAGTGGACCGGGGTTTGGTTATTCAAGAACTGCTGTTGCTGGAAAAAAGCGGGGGCGTCCGGGGGGATTACCGCCACCCGGACCTGGCTTCCGATAATGCAAGTCCATTGGAGCAGGCAGGAGTTAAGTGATGGAACCGGAACGTCTGGAGTTTTTCCGCCAGCTCTTGCAAGACCGTTTGCAAGAGATTTTGGGAGAAGCTGACAAAACCCGAACCGATATGACCGGCATGGCCGCCTCGGCCTTCCCGGACCCCACGGACCGGGCCACCTTGGAAACGGACCGCAACTTCACCTTGCGGATCCGGGACCGGGAACGGAAGCTCATCACCAAGATCCGGGAAGCCCTGGAGCGCATCGATGACGGGTCTTACGGCGTCTGTGAAATCTGCGGCGGGGACATCGCCGAAAAGCGCCTCATTGCCCGGCCGGTGACCACCATGTGCATAGCCTGCAAATCCCAGCAAGAGGCCCTGGAACGGTCCCGGGGCGTTTGAAAAGACTGTTTTAAGTTCTAAGTTTTGAGTTTTGAGTTTAAAGAATCAGCCATCCTTACGATTTTAGAAAGTAATAAGATCATGGAATTTTAATGTATGGAGCCTATAGCCTATAGCCCCCCGGTTTTTGGGTTTTCCCTGCAAGTCCAATCTCTGCATAAACCCTGATGCTCACCCCTTTAACTAAAAACTAAAAACTAAAAACTGTATTACTCCCTTCCATGAGCAATCCCCCGGATTTGAAAGAATTCACTTTGCCTGAGCTGGAGCAGCTCATGACCATATGGGGTCATCCGCCCTACCGGGCCCGGCAGGTGCTCAAGTGGGTCTATAAAGGGGTGAATGATTTCGAGGCCATGACCGATATCTCCCGCGCCTTCCGCCAGGAGCTGGCCCGCCGGGCCTATCTTAGCGACCTCAGGATAGACCGGGAGCAGGTGTCCAGGGACGGCAGCCGCAAATACCTCCTGGCCCTGGAAGACGGAAACTGCGTCGAGTCGGTGCTCATTCCGGAAGAAGGCCACTACACCCTGTGCCTCTCCACCCAGGTGGGCTGCGCCCTGGGGTGCCGCTTCTGCGCCACCGCCCGGCGGGGCCTGGTGCGGAATCTCACCGCCGGGGAAATGCTCAATCAAATTCTAACGGTGCGTCGCCACTTCACAGGGGATTGGCCCATTACCAATCTGGTCTTCATGGGTATGGGGGAACCCCTGGCCAACTTTCCCGCCCTGGTCCGGGCCTTGACCATGATCACCGCAGAGTGGGGGCTCAACTTTTCCCCCCGGCGCCTCACGGTATCCACCGCGGGTCTGGCCCCCCTTATTCCCCGACTGGGGCAGGAGGCCCGGGCCAACCTCACCGTGTCCTTAAACGCCCCGGATGATGAGACTCGCAGCCGGATCATGCCCATCAACCGGCGCTACCCCCTGGAGACTCTGCTGCAAGCCTGCCGGGATTTTCCCCTGCCCCGGCACCGCCGCGTCACTTTTGCCTATGTGCTGCTAAAAGGCATCAATGACGCGCCGGCCCAGGCCCGGCAACTGGCCCGGCTGCTTCGGGGCTTCCGGGCCAAGATCAACCTTATTCCACTAAATGCTTATGGCGACGTGCCCTTTGAACCGTCTCCCGAGGACCGGGTGCTGGAGTTCCAGGATATTCTCCGGCAGGCTAACTACACCGTCCTCACCCGGGAGAGCCGGGGCCAGGATATCCAGGCGGCCTGCGGGCAGTTGTTGGGCGAACGGGAGTAGAGCTTTCAGTTTTGAGTTTTCAGTTTTTAGTAATCCGATTGTTGCCTTAACTCCGGGAAGGGCCTCTGAAGATCGGCTGCCTCTTGCTTAAATGAAAGACAAAATACACTGACATGAGTAGCACAGGCTTCCAGCCTGTGGGAAGGTTTCTTGACAGAACAGACGGCGGCCACAGGCCAGAGGCCTGCGCCACGAATATTTTTTGGGCTGGTGGTCCATCTCGAAATAGGGAGATTTTTTCTAAGACGTCCTACCTGGATTGCCTTTGCGGAGCAAAGGCAATAATCGAATTCAATAAAACAAGAGGGCCTTGGCTTTCCCTGCCAAGGCCCTCTTTCTTAGGAAATCTATCCTCGTTTTCTTAACCGAAAACCGAAAACTCTTACTTAGTCACCCGCCAGGGGAGATTGGGGTAATCGTCGGTATACACAGTCTTGTCCGTAGCTTGATCATAAGCCCGCTTGCCGACGCCTACCAGGCGGTTGTCTTTCAAGACCACAGGGGTATAACCGCCGCGCACCGTTCCGCTGCCCTCCTGGTCCCGGTCATGGGTCAGGTAGAAGTAGATGGTGTAACGGCCGCCCCGGTAATCTCCTTCTTCTTTGATATTCGGGGGGCCCATGACCCCTTCCACCGCGCCTTTGCTCATACCTATATTTAAATCATTGAGGTGGATGTAAGAGGCCCACATCCCTTTGTCGAATCTGGGATAAAGTATATCGTGGCAGCCCGGGGCCAGCAGCAGCCCCAGGACCAGAACCGTCCGCACCCAGGCCATGAGCACCTCTGTCTTGGGAGATCCGGTGGAATCATTCACACTATAATCACCTCGAGGGGCGCAGTCAATAAAAAGAACGCAGTTCGTCGCTTCAGTCCGGGCAAGGTGGAAGTCTATACTTGTATCGCCATGCCGTTAGGCCCTCCTGTTAGCCCTAGACCCCGAGCCTGATGGTTTCCTACCCTCGGTCTTCCTGGGTCCGGTGCTCTTTGCTGCTGTTCCGTTCCTGGTAAAACAGGAGCAGCCGCCGGCGAATTGCCTTTCCTTCCAGCCCCATGCGGGCCAAAATCTTTTCCGTGAGGGGAGTCAGGCATTCATGGGCCAGGATGGTGGTCCGTTTATTCCGTTTCATCGCCTCAACTTCCTTGTTTTTCCCCGTACTATTTCAAACTTGGTGCCAGGTCCCAGAAGTAAGTCGGCTGAGGGCAGATGGATACCTTAGTACCTTAGAAATAAGATTCGTGCTTTTTCTGGCAGAAAATTTTTCATTCTTTTTGGTTCCGGCTCGTCCGGGTTAGGAAGAATCCTTTTGGGACGAAGAACTCCTGGGGTGCGTTATACGGGCCATATTCCCAGGGGTGATGCTCTTGGTTGGTGTGTAAGCCCAATTCGCCTTCAAAAGGTATTAAAATGTAGGGGCGAACCTTGGGTTCGCCCTGGGGGCTTCCAGCCTGTGTGAAAAGTTCATAGTTTATGCATAGTTAACCACAGGCCAGAGGCCTGTGCCACTAATCCTGAGTTTCTTGTTTTTTGACAAAGAAAAGGCTTTCAACCCACTGATTTAACAGAGTAATCAGATCATTTTATCAGTTTGGTTGCGGCCTCAGGCCGCGATGTGCCACTAGAATTTTTCTGGTTTGTCTGGCATTTCGATATTTTTGCAGAGGTCTCAATTTGAGACCTCTGCGAAACAGCTTAAAAGGCGGAAAAAGTTGGCCTTGATCCCCCCCTCCCCTCGGTGGGAGGGGGTTGGGGGGAGGGGGCTAAATTGATTAAGATACTTAATACTACTCCGACAGATAAATGATCAAATCAGCATCCTCATCAAGCATTTTGCCAATTGATGGCGGATATCGGGCAATGAAGGCATTTTTTGGGCCCGTTGTTTTCGCCGCCATCGTTCTGAG
>VGSW01000066.1 GCA_016874915.1 Deltaproteobacteria bacterium | reverse complement strand
TCCCTGCCCTCCCCCCAAGCCCCCCTCCCAACCCTTTCAGGGGGCTGAGGAAGTCAGGGCCGCAGGCCCCGACTTCCTCAGCCTGATTATTACCCCTTAAGGGATTGGGGGAGGGGGCAAGGGCGGGTGCCCTTGGCCCCCTCCCCCAACAACAACTTTTCAGGACAGGTTGGACGAAAGAAAAAAATTAGGGTTTGGCGCTAACGCCAAACCCTCTTTTTTGGCCTTTGGGTATCTTTGCGTCTTGGTGTCTTGGTGGTGCAACTAAATCCAGAACTCCGGATACCTCCGGGTCTTGGGAATATTGTTGATTATCAGGGCCACCACCAGCAAAATCAAGACCCCCGCCCCCACTGGCATCACCGCGTAAAAGTACCCCAGGCCATGGATTTTCTCATCCCCGATGACCGCAATCAGGGCCGTGGCCCCTCCGGGCGGGTGCGCTGTACGGGTGGCCAGCATCGCCGCGGTGGCTGCGGCCACTGCCAGAGCTGCGGCCAGCCCCGGTTGCCCCCCGCAAATCTTATACGCCGCCACTCCGATAATAGCCGAAAGCACCTGGCCCCCCACCAGGTTCCGGGGCTGGGCCACCGGGGTCTTAATGGCCCCGAAAATGAGAAATGCAGAAGCTCCCAAAGACCCTAACATCAAAATAAGACCAGTCCCCTGAAGGAAATTATAATTGAGCCAGGCCACCAGGCCCATCCCCGCGAAGGCTCCCACAAAGGACCACCCCATCTCCCCCAAGCTCACCCGGGGCGGGGGCGCGCCCCCGCCTTTCATTTTCCGGAAATAATCCCTGATTGCGCTCATGGCAGGGAAGAAATCCTCACTATATCGCCCCGGGCCACGATCCCCACCAGGCGCCCCTGAGCGTCAATGACCGGCACCCGGTTGATCTTCTTTTCGTCAAAAATCCGGGCAATTTCCAATACCGCGGTATCTTCCCCTACGGTCACCGCCGGGGCAGCCATGATATCTCCGGCCGTCCGCTCTCGGATGGGAAGGGCCTTGCAGGTCTTCTGCTTCAGGCACTGGGCCACCACTGACATGAAGTTCCTTACTTCTCCGGTCCCCAGGTGTGACAGGAAGTCCTTCTCCGAAATGATCCCCACCACCTTCCCCTGGGACACCACCGGAACTCCGGACACCCCCCGCCGGGCCATGAGTCCCGCCACGTCTCCCAGGGGGGTGTCGGGGCTGACCCAGGCCACGTCCCGGGTCATGACGTCTTTGGCTTTTAGCGAACGCTTGAGTCGCTCCGCGGCATGGCGCAGCGCCAGCAGATAGACTTCCTTGAAATCGCCGGGGGTGATGTCCAGGTACCCTGGAATCTCCGTCATGGCCTCATAAATATCCTCGTCGGAGATATCCAACGTCGGGCCCAAGCCGGAGTCAGAGGTATTTGTTTTTTCGGCCACTTTGATGGCTCCTGTAATATATATGCTTGGATGGGATTTTATCATTCTCCCGCAAAGACGCAAAGCCGCCAAGAAAATAGGGGCGGGTTACCCGCCCCTATAATATTATCAATTTTTTGCGCCTTTGCGCCTTTGCGTGAGGTTATCAGCTCCCCGGCACCTGGGGCAACTCCGCCAGGGCCCTTTGCAGTTCCGTTTCCGGATACTCAAAATCCTCCAACTTGCCTTCCAGGAATGCGTCATATGCTCCCAGGTCCAGGAAGCCGTGGCCGGAAAAATTCACCACGATGCACTTGGACTCCCCCGTCTCCCGGCAGCGGATGGCTTCGTCCACCGTCGCCCGGAGGGCGTGGGCCGTCTCCGGCGCAGGGATGATGCCTTCCGTCTGGGCAAAGAGCCGGGCCGCTTCAAAGACCGGCACCTGGGGCTCCGCCCGGGCCTCGATGACCCCTTCGTGCACCAGGAGGCACAAAAGCGGCGCGTCCCCGTGGTAGCGCAGGCCCCCGGCGTGGATCCCCGGCGGCACAAAGGAGTGCCCCAGGGTGTACATCATAATAAGGGGAGTCAGTCCCGCGGTGTCTCCGAAGTCATAGGCGTAGGCCCCCTTGGTGAGAGTGGGGCAGGCGGTGGGCTCCACTGCAATGATCCTGATGTCTTCCCCCTGCAATTTACGGGTTACAAAGGGGAAGCAGAAGCCGGCGAAATTGCTCCCTCCCCCCACACAGCCGATAAGGACGTCGGGTTTCTTCTCCCCGGCCAGGTCCAGTTGCTTTTTGACCTCCAGCCCCACGACGGTCTGATGGAGCATGACGTGGTTGAGGACGCTCCCCAGGGAATAGTTGGTGTCGTCGTGGGTGGCCGCGTCTTCCACCGCCTCGGAGATGGCTATGCCTAAGCTTCCCGGAGTATCCGGCATTTTGGCCTTGATCTGGCGCCCGGCGTTGGTGTGGTCCGTGGGGGAGGGAAAGACCTCCGCGCCCCAGATCTGCATGAGGGAGCGGCGGTAGGGCTTTTGGAAGTAGCTCACCTTCACCATGTACACGGTGCATTCCAGACCGAAGAAGTTGCAGGCCAGGGCCAGGGCGCTGCCCCACTGGCCGGCGCCGGTTTCCGTGGCCAGGCGCTTGATGCCCGCCGCTTTATTGTAATAGGCTTGCGCCACTGCGGTGTTGGGTTTATGGCTGCCTGCCGGGCTCACCGACTCGTCTTTATAATAAATCCGGGCCGGGGTCTTCAGGGCCTGCTCCAACCGGTAAGCCCGGTGGAGCGGCGAGGGCCGCCACAGGCGGTAGATGCGCTGCACTTCGTCCGGGATGGGAATCCACCGCTCCTGGCTTACCTCCTGCATGATGAGCTCCATGGGAAAGATGGGCGCCAGGTCCTGGGGCCCCACCGGCTGGCCGGTGGCGGGGTGGAGATAAGGAGGCATGGGACGGGGCAGATCCGGCTGGATGTTGTACCACTCCTGGGGCATCTCGGCTTCGCTCAGGTTGATTTTGTAAGAATCCATGATAGGGCGCGGCTCCTTCGAAATTTGATCACCCAACATCTATAGGTCGCCCTTTCCCCCGCTGTCAAGGGAAAAAGGAGCAAAGCCAGGGTTGAAAGGGGTAGATATTTCCTAAATTAATTCTTTATTCTCAAAATCGTTGACAAAAGCCAATAAATTATGACAAGAATCTAACAATCCAAGTCTAGAGGCGGTTCATTCTGCCCCAGGCTACTCCGCGATCAGGAAATCGCGATTCCCACCCGGCCAGGATGGCATAAAAATTTCAGTTACCGAGAGCGCATATGCTGAGAATTATTCCTGGCCTTCTGGCAGTGGTGCTCCTGGCCCTAGGGGCTGCTTCCCCGGCTCTGGCCGACAACTACGACATTACCTTGCTTTCCCACCCCGAAGGCGGTCAGCCCATCGCCCGGGGAATCAATGACTCCGGTTTAGTAGTAGGGGATTACTATAAAAACTCCCAGGACTTCGGGTTTATTTATAACTCCGCCGCCCAAACCTATAACACTTTTCAATATTCCAACTATCGCACCGCGGCCACTGGCATCAATGATTCCGGCCAGGTGGTGGGAACTTACAACAGCCCCTATGCCCACGGCTTCCTGAAAACCGGCGATACCTATAATCAAATCTTCTATCCCGGCTCCATCTATACTTCCGCCGAAGGCGTCAATGACTCCGGCCAGGTGGTGGGCTATTATTATCTGGGCGGCGGCCACGGCTTCGTTTACACCCCCGGGGCCGGAGGAGGTTATACTTCCCTCAATGTCCCCGGGGCCACCAGCACTTCGGCTTACGGCATTAATAATGCCGGGCAGGTGGTGGGTTACTACAAAATGGGCACCGTGGGCCACGGCTTTCTTTACACTCCCGGTCCCGGTGGCGGCGCTTACACCACCCTGGACTTCCCCGGCTCCGCTTTCACCCGGGTTTTTGACATCAATGACGTGGGCCAGATAGTGGGTGAATACAGCTATGCGGATGGATACTCCCATGGCTTCATTTATGATGGGGTAACCTTCACCCCTTTTGATGTTGATCTCCTGGGGACGGGGCACACTACCATTACGGGAATCAACAACTCCGGGGTGATGGTGGGAGGCTACTCCCACGGGCAAGCTTACGGCTTCCTGGCCACCCCCAGCGCCCCGGTCCCGGCGCCGGGGTCATTGCTGCTCTTAAGCTCCGGCCTCCTGGGCCTGGCCCTGGCGGGGCGGAAGCTAAGAAAAAGTTAACCTTCGTTTCTCGTTCCTAAGTTTAACTGGGGAACGAGAAATTAAGCTAGTAAAAGATAAGTCCTCAACATCTCTGCATATTTCCGGCAGGGCCGCCTCGGCCCTGCCTTTGCTTTTCTGATTTTCTTAATTTCTTATTTGCTAAAATTGTTGACAAATTCCGGACGTTGTGCCAAAAGTTGTGTTAATAACCTTGGCAGAAACGGGGGACAGGAGCACCAAATCTCCTACCGGCCCTGACGCTCTTTGCCGAAACCAAGTCTTTTACGGCCTTCGGGCCGTTTCACCGAAGCCAGGAAAACCTGATATCCCCCCATCCTGGCTTTTTTCACCTCCCCCCAAGTAAGGGCGGGCGGGTCGCCCGCCCTTACTTTTTTAGGTCACTGCTTCGAAAAGTTGTTGTTGGGGGGAGGGCAGAGAGCACTTACAAAAAACTCCCTGGCCCTCCCCCCAAAAATATCTTTTCATCATTTACGGGTGAGCCAACGGCTCAAGAGGGACTGCACTAAAAATTGTCAACTTCTCCCGCCTGAGTTAATATCTGTAATAATATTGAAGCGCTTTCAACCGGCAACCGTTAGTCGGGAATGATTTTGCACCCCCGCCGTTCCAGGCGCAATAAATCTGGTACCCTCCTGAAATTGGGGAATTAGACCACTTGTATGCCCCGGGAAACAACGGCCAATATCTTTAACCTTCAAACTCGAAACTTGAGCAACTGGCAACTAAATGAAAGTTTATACCGTCAGTCTGGGTTGTCCCAAAAATCTGGTGGACACCGAAATCATGTTGGGCTGCTTGAGCCGGGAG
Organism: Deltaproteobacteria bacterium; assembly: GCA_016874915.1. Lineage (GTDB taxonomy): Bacteria > Desulfobacterota > Desulfobaccia > Desulfobaccales > 0-14-0-80-60-11 > VGSO01. The sequence continues at coordinate 11,778 of VGSW01000066.1, read as the reverse complement.
GGCTGGGAAGCAGTAAACGATCCCCGGGCCGCGTCCCTGCTCCTGGTGAACACCTGCGCCTTTATTGCCCCCGCATCCCAGGAAGCGGTGGACACCATCCTGGAGTTGGCCCGGATTAAGGAAGCTGACCCGGCTAAAATTCTAGCCGTTACCGGCTGCCTGGTGCAGCGGTACGCCCCGGACCTGGAGGGGCTGCTTCCCGAGGTGGACGTATTTGTGGGGGTCCAAGATTTCCCTCAATTACCCCAAATTTTAAGCCGGGTCCGGGAGGGTCACCACCGCCGCCTGTGGTATGAGGCCCGGCCCTATGACTACCGGGAGCCCCAGCCCCGGTTGGCCGCCACCCCCCGGCACCTGGCCTACCTCAAAATTGCCGAGGGCTGCAGCCACGGCTGCACTTTCTGCGTCATTCCCCGGATTAGGGGGCCATACCGCAGCCGGCCCCTGGAGACCCTTATCAAAGAGGCCCTGGACCTGGCCGCGGCCGGGGTCAAGGAACTGATCCTGGTGGCCCAGGACACCACCGCCTACGGCCGGGACCGTGGGGGGCCGGGCCTGGCGGACCTGCTTCAAGAACTGGGCCGCCTGCCCGGATTCACCTGGCTCCGGGTCCTGTATAGCCACCCGGCCCGCATTACCCCGGAACTGCTGGAGGCCATGGCCGCCCAGCCCCAAGTCGCCCCTTACCTGGATATCCCCATCCAGCACGGCCACGACGAGATGTTGCGGCGCATGGGCCGGGGTTACAGCCGGAAGAAGGTCCTGGATACCTGCCGCCTCATTAGGGAGGCGCTGCCCCAGGCGGCTCTGCGCACCTCGGTGATGGTAGGCTTTCCCGGGGAGACCGAAGACCATTTCCAGGCGTTGTTGGACCTGGTCCAGGAAATCCGCTTCGATCACCTGGGGGTTTTTCTTTATTCCCCGGAAGAGGGGGCGCCTGCGGCAAAATTCTCCGACATCGTGCCCCGCCGGGTCGCCCGAACGCGGGCCAACCGCCTCAAGGCGCTCCAAGCCCGCATCGTCAAGGAAAAGCTCAAGGCCCTGGTGGGCGCCCGTCAGCCGGTCCTCGTGGAAGGAGTCAGCCCCGAAAGCGAATACCTCCTTTCCGGCCGCCTCATCAGTCAGGCTCCGGATATCGATGGCCAGGTCTATATCACCTCTGGCGTTGGCCGCGCCGGGGAAGTTCAGACGGTGAAAATCACCCGGGCCTTGGCCTATGACCTGGTGGGGGAGATTGTAACCGCAGATGAACGCAGATGAACCCAGATATTATTAATCTGCGTTTATTCGCGTGCATCTGCGGTCCCCCTCCATCTTCGGTTGACTTCCTCCCGGAAGTAAGTTATTTTCTTCACAATAATTAATCTCTTATGAAGCCCAACTCCATCCTCCAGGAACTTAAAGGGGAGGTGGCCGCCATCAACCAGGCTCTGGTGGCCAACCTCCAGACCCACGTGCCCCTGATTTCCCAGGTGGGGCAGCACATCCTCTTGAGCGGCGGCAAGCGGGTCCGGCCCCTGCTCTTTCTGCTGTCCGCCCGCATGTGCGGCTGCCGGGGGGACAACCTGGCCGACTTCTCCACTATCTTTGAATATCTTCATGCCGCCACCCTGCTCCACGACGACGTGGTGGACGCGGCCAGCGTGCGCCGGGGCCGGTCCACCGCCAACACCATCTGGGGCAACCAGGCGGTCATCCTGGTGGGGGACTTCCTGTTGGCCAAGGCCCTGTCCCTGGCGGTGACCACCAACCGGCTGAAGGTCCTCCAGGTGCTATCCCACACCACCACCATGATGGCGGAAGGGGAGATTTTGCAGCTTCTGCACACCGGCAACCTGGACTTAACTGAAGCCGAGTACTTCGAAGTCATTACCCGGAAAACCGCCATCCTCATGGCCGCGGCCTGCCGCATCGGCGCCATCCTGGGGAACGTCCCCCTGGAGCAGGAAGAGGCCCTAGCCCAGATGGGTCTAAACCTGGGCATCACCTTCCAGGTGGTGGACGACATCTTGGATTTTGTAGGGGACGAGAAGGAGTTGGGAAAACCGGTGTGCGCCGATCTTAAGGAAGGCCGGGTCACTCTGCCCTTGATTCACGCCCTGGCCCAGGCCGAACCTGAGGATCGCCAACGCCTCAAAGAGGTGGCCCGGAATTTGACCCCGGAGCTGGTTCCGGAATTGCGGGAACTCCTGGCTAAATATGGCTCTCTAAACCATGCCCGGGGCATCGCCCGGGGTTACACCCTCAAAGCCCAGGACAACCTGGCCCTCTTCCCTCCCACCCGGGAGAAAGAGTCTTTTTTGGCCATCACCGCGGAACTGCTTGACCGGACGCATTAAAAAATCTCCCCACAAAGACACCAAGGGCACAAAGATTACACCAAGAAGAATTATTGCGGGGCCTGGGCGCTTTTGCCCAGGCCCCTCTTATTTTCTTTGTGTGCCTTTGTGCTCTTGGTGTCTTTGTGGTTAAATCGTTACCCGCAAACCATCCTCCGCCCGGATAATCTCCCCGAAAAACTCCTGCCCCGCCAGGGCCGCCACATCCACCTCATCGCAGGGGGGATAAAAATGGGTCAGCACCAGCCGCTTCACCCCGGCCCGGGCCGCCAGACGGCCGGCCTCCGCCGGGGTCAGGTGCCCCGGCACTTTGAAGGGATTGGCGGCTTCCAACACCAGGAGGTCCGCGCCTTTCGCCAAATCCACCAGAGAGTCGCTTTCATCAGTGTCCCCGGAGTACACCAGGCTTACCCCTTCCGCCTCCAGCCGGTAGGCCAGGCTGCTGTCGATATGGTTGGGGGGGGCGCTTTTGATCACCAGCCCCGGCCAGGACACTTCTCCCGTGCCGTCCGTGGGCAGTTCCCTGAGGTCCACCAGTCCCGGGGGCGCCTCCACCCAGTCGCCGAAGGCCATCTTCAGGCCGGCATAAAATTCACTGAAACCCCGGGCCGCCAGGAGCGTGAACGGCTCTTTCCGGGTATAACCCAGGGCATAGCGGGTGGCGAAGAGAAATGGAACCAGGTCGCCCACGTGGTCCGGGTGCAAGTGGCTCAGGGCAATGATGTCCACCTGGTTAAAATCCAGTCCATACTTCAGCATGGACCGCAGGGTCCCGCTCCCCAGGTCCAGGAGGACCAGCTTCCCCGCGGCCTTCACCGCATAGGCCGGTGCACCCCGCCTGAGGGAGGGAACCCCGGTCCCGGAGCCGATGACGATTAGTTCCATCTTAGTTCAGTGACCAGTGATCAGTAATCAGTAATCAGTGGTCAGTGATTAGTTTAAATGACCCAACGCAGGCTTTTGCTAAAACCTGAAACCTGAAACCTGTTTAACTGATCACTGGTCACTGCCTCACTGACCGTCCACGTGCCCCATCTGTTTGACGTAGAACCAGTCCGCCGGATCGCTAAGATAATTGTGCATGTCCAGGAGGGCCAGGAGGTGGCCCCGCTCCTCGTGGGCCACGCTCATGAAGAAGCGCCGGGCCAGACGGTCCTGACTTTCCCGGGCCAGCTTGGTGTAGTAGTCGATGGAGCACTCCTCCATCTTGATGCCGGTGCGCAGGGCCTGAAGGTCGTCCTGGCCCCCGGCCTCCTTTTCTTCCTTGGCCATGGCCAAGACGCAGACATATGGTTCGTGCTTGGGGGGCTTGAATTCCGCCATTGTATTCGTCCAATGGGGGTCCTTCTGGAGGCTCTGGTAGATTTCGTTGAACTTCTGGATATGATAAATTTCCGATTCCGCCAGGTATTCCAGGATTTCCCGGACGCCATCGCTTTGGACTTTCTTGGCGGCCTCCAGATAAAATTGGCGGCCCTCCACTTCCATCTGCACCGCGTCTTTCAAGGCCTGCAGCATGTATTCCTGAACTTTCATGGGATTTTCTCCTGTATCGGGTCTGCCCCAGGGAAAACCCTGGGCTGGTGATTCAATAGTCTATCCAAACATAAAACCAGGCCGCAGCCTTGTCAATTCCTCATACGTCTCCCGCCAAAGCCGCCGTGGAAAAAAATAGGGCGGACCGCGCCCGCCCTATCTCAACTTCCTCCCCGCCATCCCCCTATGGAAAAACCGCAGCCTTGCCAATCAATCCTCCTCCATGTTAAAAAATCCCATGAGTCGGTTCAGTCTGAATTTCCTCAAAGAGCGCCTATCACTGGAACCGCCCCTGCCGGCCCCGGAAGAGGGCATGGTCTCCGCCGGGGTGCTGCTCCCTTTGTTTCTGAAGAATGGGATGTCCCACGTGCTCTTCACCCAGCGGACCCTGACGGTGAAAGACCACAAGGGCCAGATCTCTTTCCCTGGAGGGGTGCAGCACCCCGAGGACCCGGACCTGCTCACCACCGCGTTGCGGGAAACCCAGGAGGAAATCGGCCTGGAACCCCAAGTGGTGGAGGTCCTGGGTTCCCTGAAGTCCATCGCCACCATCACCGGCTACTGGGTCACCGGTTACGTGGGGGTCATCCCCCACCCTTATGAGTTTCACCTCAACCCCCGGGAAGTGGCGCGCCTGCTTTTCTTCCCCCTGGAAGGGTTCTGCGAGTCCCAACGCTGGAGCACGGGAAATTATACTTACCAGGGCCGCCATACCCGGGTCTGTTATTGGACCCATGACAAGACGGTGATTTGGGGGGCCACCGCCCGGATATTGCTCCATTTTCTGGCCCGCCTGGGGGAGCACCCCGTCCCCGGCGATCGGGAAGCCACGTGTTTGGATTAAAACCTCATGCAAAGACGCCAAGATGCAAAGAACCGATGGGGCGCGGCTGACCCATCGGTCTTTTATTTTCTCTGCGCCTTGGCGTAAAAAATCTCCAATTATTGCCTTTGCTCCGGAAAGGCAATCCAGAGAGGTCATCTTAAAAAAACCTCCCTATTTCGAGAGAGACCACCAACCAGAAAAATATTAGTGGCACAGGCCTCTGGCCTGTGGGCGCCGTCTGTTCTGCCAAAAAACCTTCCCACAGGCTGGAAGCCTGTGCCACTCATATCATTGTATTTTGTTTTTCATTTCAGCAAGAGGCAGCCGATCTTCAAAGGCTCTTTCCGGGTTAAGGCAACAATCGGAAAATATTTTAGGTGTTTCCGGTGCAATTCTTAGTGCCTCCCGTGTCTCTGTGGTTGAATATCAGGAATTATCCCTGAAAAATCAGGCATTCCCCGATTTACTCCCCCTCTGCTCCTGCGTACCCTTTAGGCAAACTGGGTGGTTTCCAGATTTCCCCTGCCTTCATCAAGTCCGATATTCGGGAGAGGAGATTTAGGCCATGCTGATGCAGTCATCCACCAACAAGCCCGCCCTCAGACTGCTGGCCTGCCTCTTTAGCGGCCTGCTTGGCTTTCTGCTGCTCTGGCCGTCGCCCCTCAACGCCGGGAATCCCTCCGCCTCAAAGGACAAACGGCAAAAGACCAGCGCCTCCGGCAAAGTGAAGGCCAAGAAAAATAAAGGGTGACGGCGGGTCGCGTCTACTTCTTCGGGAAAGAAGAAAAAGAATTCCACCCAGACCGCCGGCGCCAAGTTCTACACCTGGAACTGCGATTAAAGGGGAAAAGACCCACCACCAAGACACCAAGACCCTAAGAAAACCAAAGAGAAAAAGATGGGGCCGGGATGGTCTTAACCATCCCGGCCCCCTTGTTTCTTGGTGACCCTTTGTGTCTTGGTGTTTTGGTGGTGAGTCTTTTACACCACCCCGTTCACCCCGCCATTAATCAGCCGCACCACCGCCAGGTCGGGAAAATAATCAATAATATTCAAACAACCGTAGCTCTGGTCGATGCGGAAGAGATTATTGAACGGCGCGCCCAGGGCGTCGCTCAGGACCACCCGGTTGACCCCGGCGTGGGCCACCACCGCCAAGGCCTGGCCCTGATGCTGCTCAATCAGTTCCCCCAATCGGGGCAAGGCCCGGGCCCGCACGTCCATGAGGCTCTCGCCTCCGGGAATGCGGAAGTTGGCCAGATCCTGAAAGCGGGCGTTCAATTCTTCGGGATACTTGGCCGCGATTTCCTCAAAACTTAACCCCTCCCACACCCCGAAATTGATCTCCCGGAACTCCGGGACGATGACCGGCTCCAGCCCCCGGCCCCGGCACAGCACCCGCGCCCCTTCCAAGGACCGGGTCAGGTCCGAGCTATAGACCGCGGTTAGAGGCGCGGCCTTTAGTTGCCGGGCCAGCTTCTCCAACTGCGCCACTCCCTTGGGACTCAGGTGGATGTCGTTGTGCCCGTGGTAGAGGTGGGTATGCCCGTCGGCCACCTGGCCGTGGCGGATTAAATAGAGGCGGGTGGGGGGTTCCTGGCCGGGGATGGCCTTGAGGCGCATGGTCATTGCATATCTTCCAGGACCACGTTATTCGGCACCACCACCACGCCTTCCGGGGTTACGGGGAAGCGGCGGGCGTCCAGTTCCCGGTCCTGGCCGATGGCAAACCCCGGGGGCACCTTGACCCCATCTTCGATGATGGCCCGCTGCACCTGGGCCCCGGCCCCGATCTCCACCCCGTCCCACAAGATGGCCGCGTCCACCCGGGCCCCCGGCCCCACCCGGACCCTCGGTGAAAGCACCGACTCCCTGACCGTGCCCTCGATGATGCAGCCGGAGGCAATGAGGGAGTCTTCCACGATAATGGCTTTCCCAGAATAAATGTATTTGCTCGGGGGACAGAGCTGAGGCCGACCGCGGATGGGCCAGCCCTTATCAAACAGGTCAAACACCGGAGGTTCGCCCAACAGGTCATAATGCGCCCGGAAATAAGCGTCCAGCAACCCGATGTCCCGCCAATAGCGGGGGGCGCCGGCCGCGTCCTGGAAATTGAAGGCAAAGACCCGTTTGCGTCCCACCATCTGGGGGATGATGTCCGCGCCGAAGTCGTGTTTGCCGGTCTTTTTCTTGGCATCCTTGATGACTTCCTCAACCAGGACTTCGGCCTTGAAAATGTAAACCCCCATGGAGGCCAGGGAAAAATCCGGGTTATCCGGCAGCCCCGGCGGCTCCGGCGGCTTTTCCAGGAAGTTCTCCACTTCCGAGGCCGCATTCACCTTGAGGATGCCGAAGGAGCCGGCCTCCTCCCGGGGCACCATGACCGCGGCCACGGTCATATCCGCGTTCCGGGACCGATGGAACTCCAGCATCTCCAGGTAATTCATCTTATAGACGTGATCCCCGGAGAGGATCAACACCTGCCGAGGCCGCTCCTTTTCCAGAAGGTTGAGGTTCTGGTAGATGGAGTCCGCGGTGCCCCGGTACCAGCGGCTCACCATGATCTGCTGGGGCGGCATGGAGTAGATATATTCCCCCAAATCCGGGTGCACGATGTCCCAGGCCTGGCGCAGGTGCTGGTCCAGGGAAAAGCCGCCGTACTGGGTGAGCACGTAGAGGCGGCGGATGCCGGAGTTGATGCAGTTGGACAGGGTGAAATCGATGATCCGGTAGATGCCGCCGAAGGTGATGGAGGGTTTGGCCTTGTCCCGGGTCAGGGGGTCCAGCCGCTCCCCCTTGCCCCCGGCCATGATGATGGTGGTGAGTCCTTTCAAAGATTCCAGCATTGCCTATTTCTCGTGGAGCAATTCCTTTATCTTGTCTTTGAGTTCGGTAAAGTCCGCGGACTTGATGATGTAGGCGTCCGCGGCCCAGCTCATGAAACTTTCCTGGTACTGGGAATATGCGGTGTGGAGAATCACCGGGATGCCTTCCTTGAGGCCCAGGATGCGGGGCAGGGCCTCCAGGCCGTCCATGCCGGGCATGCGGATGTCCAGGACCACCAGGTCAATGGGCTGGGTTTCCACAATTTTCAAGGCTTCCCGGGCATTGGCGGCCAGCACCACTCGGTAGCCTTCATCGGTGAGTTCCCCCTCTAGCAGTTTTCGGATGGGCTCTTCGTCGTCCGCCACCAGGATGGTTTTCATGGGCGCTCTCCTCAATAATTAACCTTCCCCCTAATATATGTCAGCCATCTGCAGGTAGCAATCGGGGAAACTAGCAAATGTGGATTCTCTTATAACGTTTTGAGATTTCTGTATAAGGCATTTAGAGTCGCTGTTGCGTCATTTATTAGGCTGCACTATGCTTGCGATAGCGTCCCTTTTAGATTCGAAACTTTCCCCAACACCATCATTCGTTCACGTTCCGCCATGTATAGCAACCTATCTTATTAATAATTTATGCTCTTTTAACCGAAAACCGAAGACCGAAAACCGTCTTTATGACGGCGGTTCCCAGTCCTCCCCCATAAACAAAGGCAGTTCCGCGGCGCAGATAGGGCCGGCGATGACTTCCCAGCCGGTGTAATGAGCCATCTCTTCCTTGAGGGGCGCGCACCATCCGGGAATGATGAGACGGCGATGCCGCACCCGGTCTTTAAGACGGTGGGCTTCCAGGGCCTGGTCCAGACGCTGGGGGGTGAAGCTGCGGTAAATCATGGCCATGTCCACCGTGTCCCCGCGGCAGTCCACCAGCAAGAGGAAAAAGGGGCTGACGGTGAGGGCCAGTAGTCCGGTAAGGACCGTCAGGGTGAACTCGCTGTTGCCCGTAACCAATACCGGCGCGTCCGGCTCCGGGTCATTGAGTTCATAAAGTTCCGGCTGTACCGGCCGGGGCAGCTCCAGAGACTGGACTGGCGGCAAAATCTCTTCGGCCCGGAGGGCCAGAGACAGGGCATGACGCTTCCAGGGAGACATTCCCGGACAGTACTCGGGACGGAGGAAACCGCGTTTAAGGGCAGCCGCCAACTGGGACGGGGTTGCCACATCCGTTCCGGCACATTCTTCCACGGTCAGGTACGGGGCCAGGTCGATGCGGTCCGTATAAAGGTTCGCCAGAAGCATGAAAAACCTGTACTAGGCAAGATTAGCTGAACCTTAACAAGATTACCCCAAGAGGTCAACCGGGTCTTTAATCTTCCCGCCGAGGCGCCAAGGGGGCGGGCCGCCGTGGCCACCAAGCCGTGCCTTCCGGCATGAGACGCAAAGAAGGTGCGCCGAGCGCACCTTCCTTTCCAAACGCATATTGGTCACGAGATGAAATAGAATAGGGCGGGCTGCGCCCGCCCTAACGCCTGGGCGGGTTAGACCGCCCCCCTTTTTTTAACCCGGGGACCTCAATCCGTGAGGTATTCCGGTTCCAGAGTCTCTTCACTCCGCTTGGCCTTCCACATGCTCCCCAGAATAATAATGGCGCCCACCCCCAGGGCGATGCACATGATGATAAAGCTCATCCCCTTAAGCCAGGCCACCAACGTGCCGCTAAGGGAAATGACCTCCAGGTCATTCAAATAGACCGGCACCGCCAGACCCCGGCTCACGGCCACGATGAGCATTATAGAGCCCATAACGATCTTGATCATGTGCTCTTTAACATAAGTGGTGCCGATGGCGCCCAATTGCACTCCCAGCAGCGATCCCGCCAGGATGATCAGGGTGAGGCGGATATCCACCATGCCGTTAATGGCCCACTTCACGGTGCCGCCGAAGCCCATGACAAACGCGATGACCAGCTCCGTGGCCGAGGCCACCAGGCCCGAGGCCCCCAGGACGTAGATCATGCCCGGCACCCCGATGAAGCCCCCCACCGCGATGGTGGCCGCCAGCATTCCCGTGGCGAAGCCGATGGGCAGGGTGAACCACACGGAGATGCGCACGTCCGCGGTCTTGAAGTGCACCATGGGCGGCAGGTTGATCTTCTGCAGGTACCTGGCCAGGGAGGCCACTTGTTCGCCCCCTCCGGAGCGGGAAATTTTCCAGGCGTCGTAGAACACGTAACCGCCCACCACTACCAGCACCACCACGAAGGACAGGCTGACGTAGAGATTGGACCCGGCCTGCCCCCATTTGTTCAGAATATATTCCTGGATCAAAATGCCCACCTGGACGCCCACGCCCGCGGAGGCCGCCATGATGAGGCCCAGTTTAATGTCCACCTGCCCGTATTTCCAGCGCTTGTAGGCGCCCACCAGGGCCTTGGGGAACTTGTGGCACATGTTGCTGGCCACCGCCACCGCGCCCGGCACCCCCAGGCTCATCATCCCCGGCGTGAGGACGAAGGCCCCGCCGGAGCCGATGAAGCCGCTCACCAACCCGCCGATGAAGCCCACCACAAAGAGAAACAGCACCGTAATGGAATTGAGGTCGATAAATTGCACTGCCTGTGGGGCCACGTCTTGCATGTTTTTCCTCCTTATCGATCCCGCGAATAATCATTAAGACTTCAGGCGCAACTGGGCGCGGGGACGCTGCCGGCGAATCGGCCGTTTCGCCGCCGGCCGGGGCTGGGTGGCCTTCCGGGGAGCTTCTATCCCCAGGGCTTCCCACAGGTGATGGGCAAAGGTCCCATGCACAAAGGAAAAGACGAAGACTGTGGCAATGGGCAGGGCTGCATACCAACCGCCCAGGGTGAAATAGCTCATCACGGTGCCGCCGTTTAAAAAGACCGCGGCATACAGCGCCGCAGTGAGACCGCCGAACACCGCGGTCTTGCCCCAGGACGTCAACTCCAGCCTGCCTTGTTTTTTAGCCATAACCATTTCTCCTTGATAGCCGGTGATGCTGAATACGGGAAGGGGTATCTTCCCGGTTATTTCCTCGTCTTTGAGGCCGTCGGTGATGACAAAGTCGATGCGCCGGAATTCCTGGCACAGGTCAGCCACCGCCTGGCCCACCTCCCCGAACCTGGCCATCTGCCGGTAGGAAATGCCCCGACCCACAAGCTGGCCCTGGACTTCGGACCAGGCCGCCCGGGCCTGGCCGGCGAATTTCTCCTCCAGGTATTTCTGATACAGGGAAAACTTCTTCTCCGGCGGGGGCGCGGGTTTGAGATTCAGGACCAGGAGGTCGTAGTCCAACCTCTGGGCCAATTGCGCCGCATAATCCAGGACCCCCGGCGAAACCGTCAACCCCCGCACCGCCACCAGGATCTTACGCTTAATTTCCGGCTGAGCGCGAAGAGGTGTTGCTCCCCCCTGGCCCCCATTTGGGTTCCCTTCGGAAGAAGCCGCCCCATCCGCCGGTTCGGTCTTCCCAATTCTCTTAGGCCAAAGCTTTTTCATTAATTCCCGCAGCATGTCTGAGCTTCCTTATTTCTGACGCTGCCAATATCAGGGAGCTTTCTCCCTCCTCTTTGCTTTTCTTCTATTCAAGAACCTTGCCAACCTATAACATATTGAAATTACTTTATAATATAATACTATCATCCTTCATTCGAATTTTGGGAATATTGCATATTGCAACTAGCCGGGAATGGCTATCCTTTTTTATATGAAATATCAATATCTTAAATAATATTGCAATAAATGTTGCATTCGTTGCTAATCTGCAACAGTGAAACGGTTCCCCTTTCGGGGAGATGGATATCCGTGCTTCCTGAATATTGGTGAGGCGGGCCTCTGCGCCCGCCTAAGTTTTAGCCTTTCCCGCAAAGCATGGTTTGGCGGGCGCGGAAGCCCACCCCACCAACTTAAAACTCTCAGTTAGGGGACCACTGCCATGACCCCCCGTCAACGGGAGTTTCTTGGCAGGACAGGCAGCGCCCACAGGCCAGAGGCATGTGCATAGTTTTTTCTGAGTCTTGAAGGGAAGAGCCAGGGGATAACCTACCCTCTAATATGGTTTTCGGTCTTCGGTTTTCGGTTTTCGGTAAAGATAATTACGGATTATCAATAAGTTACAGATTAAGTTTGTTGCACTTGAAAGAGAAAATGGTATAAGATGGCCGTGAAAGGCGGGGCCTTAGGCCCCGCCTTCCACGGCCATCTTATATCACCCTTAAGGGGTTGGGGGAGGGGGG
>VGSW01000065.1 GCA_016874915.1 Deltaproteobacteria bacterium | reverse complement strand
GGCTTCATGGTGTGGCTCATTGTCCTGGCCAAGGCGGAAGTGAGTTACGCCTACCCCATGATCAGCCTGGGATACGTGTTCACCGCCATCCTGGCCAAGGTCCTTTTCGGCGAGGCCGTGACCCTCACCCGCATGGCCGGCATCCTGGTCACCTGCCTCGGGGTGTTCATTATTGCCCGCAGTTAGCAGTTAGCGGTTGGCAGTTAGCAATTAGCTTTCAGCCATCAGCGGTCAGCTTTCAGCTTTAACCACAAGACTTATAATATTAATAATTAAACTTATCTTGAATTTCTTTTACTCTATTCACAATATCTTCATCATGACGAACATAGATAAGATTTATTCTTGCTCTTCGACATGCTTCGGCCTTTTTCTTGTCTCTGTCAATTGCTTGTAATAATCCTTTCTCACCACCAAAAAAATCTATTGGTTCATAATGTTGTAACCCCATATATTCTATTGCAAGCGATAATTCAGGAATGAAGATATCTAAATGCTGCGGAGCTAACCAAAGTGGGCGGTCGTTTCTTAAAACCTCTTTTCCTTTAAAAGCTTTTTTAATAAGTTCAAAAAGCCGACTCTCTGATACCCAAGGGCTAATACCTATCTCAGCTTCCCATCGATCGGCAAGCCATTTCTGACAATGATCTATTAGCTCCAACCATTCATTCATGTTTCGTGGCGATTCGGGATAAACTTCAGTAAAGTCAAAGGGCCCTTTGACCAGGGTAGCTTTCCCTTCCATCCAAATAGTTCCTACGTTGTTAATCATCTCCAGGCCTTCACCTTTAGACCATTCGTCTAATCGCATTTCAGCCCAATCTGAGGAGGCAGACAACTTATGAATGTCTAATCTTTCATCAAGTTTTTTTTGCTTAATCACAAGATCAATAGATGCTAATCTTTGAAAAATGGCGGTAAGAAGTTCTGATCCACAAATAGATATCCCACCATTAAATTTAACATCCAATAATTTTCCAAAATATCTCTTATTCATTACAGGATGACCGCCGTATAATCGGGCCAATCTTTCTAAAGGGATTCGGTTATCTTTATCCAGATGCGGTATTGTTTCTAAAAGCGACGATTGCGAAAGGGAATCTATCCCAGAACGAGTTATAATTTCAAAAAAGGAAATTAATAAATTGTCATCTCCATTTTCTATATATGATCTAACTAACTTTTTTGCCTGATATAAATAGACATCTGCATTAATCAAGAAATCGAGGATATCATTTGCTCTTGATGTATTACCAATCGAAATAGCCGTCTCAAAAGAATTAAAAATAATCTTTGTAACCCGAGGCACAAATTTTTGTTGAAATTTTAGAACCTCTACGTCACTTTTATTGGCTGATGTACGGACAAATTTTGACCAATCGTCTTTCGAGATTCTGAAGAATTTCTTAATTAATGCATAGGGAAAATTCTTCTCGTTCTTGCCTAATTTAGATAGAGAAATTGCTAACATATCTAAATAAGGTTTCATCGATGTTTGTGTTCCTGATATAACAATTTGCCCTACATCAATTCCACGCATTATGTTAGAATTTTCTATTAATTCAATTACCTTCTGCCATTTCCTCTCAATAAAGGCCAGCTTAATCAAGCGATCTAAGTCTGGCCCCTGCCTAAATACATCCCCGTGTCGGTCTTCTGGGTAAGAATAATATTCTTTGGCTTTACCGAGATTTCCCTGCGCCCATGCTAAATCCCCCAGCTTTCGATAATGACGAATTTTTTTGTAAATTTCCACAGCCTTATCATGGCATCCACAATCCAGATAAAGGTCAACCAATTGCCTTTGCGGAATCTGGTCAGAAAGACCGCATTTTTCAGTAATAAATAGTCGCTCAACTGGTAGAATTTCCCCTTTGCTTTCATTGACAAGGCAATGAAGGAGCAACGTTTTAAGGGATTTTATGGATTTTGAATCATTCCTATCTATTCCCAATTCATATCCTGGCATAATGAACTCCTTCTAAATTATTCAGAATGGCAGCCAATACTGCTTTTGCACTCTAAATCCAAATTTCTTATAGCACAAAATCAAGAATATTTTTGAAATAAGAGGGGATAGGAAATCGAATTGAAAACATGGCCAATGCTATAACTATTCTCTGGCCTCCGGCCCCTGACCTCTATTCCCTCCCCACTGTCCACTGATTACTGATCACTGATCACTGGTTACTGGTCATTGCTCACCCTTCTTCCGGCGACACCCAGATGATATTCCGCTTGTTGACGATGCACACCCGGCCGCTCTGGCCTTCCACGGTGGCGTCGAACACCGTGATGAAGGGATCGGGGTTCTTGGTGAAAATGTCGCTCACCCGCTGAGTCACCAGCTCATCATGGAACAGGTTGATCTTTCCTTTGACCACGGAGCCGTCGGCCAGCTTTATGGTTACACTCCGGGGGTCCAGCTTGCGGCTGATGATTTTGACGGACATTTTAACAACCGTTTTCAGTTTCATTAGTAGCACAGGCTTCCAGCCTGTGGTTGCCTCGCTGCATCAACAACTCTGCCCACAGGCCAGAGGCCTGTGCTACTAAATCCTTTCAGGGAGGTAATTTCAATCGGAATATAAAGCTTCCTTTTAGCAACCCTTTAGATTCTTTCTCTGATCTAAGGGAATAATGATAAACAGAAAATGGTAAAACCTCTTACCATGCCCCGGCCTCAGGCCGCGGAAAATCTCGGTTTGGCGTGAGGGATGCCGGCCCCGATGCTCTGAGCCAGTTCCCGGGCCCGGGCCAGAGTCTCTTCCAGGTCAAAGCCGAGGAGGCGCCGGTCCTGGACCAGCACCTGGCCATGGACCACCACGGTCTGCACGTCCGCGCCCCCTGCGGCGTAAACCAATTGCGAATAAGGGTCGTACAGGGGCGTCAGGTGAGGCTGGTCCAGGTCCAGCACCACCAGGTCGGCCTTCATCCCCGGCGCCAAGGCCCCCACCTCCTTTTCCAGGCCCAGAACCCGGGCGCCGCCCCGGGTGGCCAGGTCCAAAGCCGCGGTGGCGGGTAGTAGAGTGGGGTCCAGATAACGGACTTTTTGCAGTTTGGCCGCGGTATCCATCTCCTGGAAAAGATCCAGATTGTTATTGGAGGCGCAGCCATCGGTGCCCAGGCACACCGGCACTCCCCGGGCCAGCAACTCCGCCACCGGCGCCATGCCGGAAGCCAGCTTCATGTTGCTCTCCGGACAGTGGGCCACTCCGGCGCCGCTGGCCGCCAGCAGGTCCATATCCTCCTCCGTCAAAGCCACCGCATGGTCCGCCACTAGCCGGGGGGTCAGCAGCCCCAGCCGGTTAAGATGGGCCACCGGAGTGACGCCGTAGCGGGCCTGGCAGTCCGCCACTTCCCGTGGGGTTTCGGACAGATGAATAATCAGCCGGGTGTTATACTTATCGGCCAAAGCCTGACATTTCTGAAGAAGATCCGGGGAGCAGGTGTACACCGCATGGGGTTGGATGGCCACCTGCACCCGGGGGTGGCCTTCCCAAACCTGGACCAGATTTTCGCTGAAGCGCAGCCCCGCGTCGGGTGGGCCGTAATTGGGAGAAGGAAAATCATAGAGCACTTCCCCCACCACCGCCCGGATGCCGGTCTCCGCCGCGGCCTGGGCCACCGCGTCGGCAAAGAGGTACATGTCGCAAAAAGTGGTGGTGCCGGAAAGCAGCATCTCCGCCACCGCCAGTTTGGTCCCCCAAAAAACGTACTCGCCGTTAAGGCCGCGCTCCGCCGGGAAAATATAGTTATTGAGCCATTCTTCCAGAGGCAGGTCGTCGGCCAGGCCCCGGAACAGGGACATGGCCGCGTGGGTGTGGGCGTTGATCAGGCCGGGCATGATCAGGCCCAGGGGATAAGACCGGACCTGGGCCGGCTGATAGCGGGCTTTCAGAGCCGCCGGAGGTCCCACCGCGGCAATTTCGGCCCCCCGGATGGCCACGGCGCCGGGAGAAAAAATTTGCCTAGCATCATTTTGGGTCAATACCCAGGCTCCCTCCAGCAGCAGGGAGACGGGTTCTTTGGCCTCCTGGGTCATTCTTCCTCCTGGGAACAGGTTTTAGGTTTTAGGTTCCAGGTTTTAGGTTTTAAGGCTCTGTCTTTGGGCTATTCCACTAAACAACCTATCGCTTCCTATAAGTTTTTAACTGAAAACTGTCTTTACAGCCGTCCCTGGCGATACGCCTCCTGGAACCGGGAGCCGGACCCCTTGGGAACCTTGAGGCGATAGGACCCCGGCGGCAGAGCCGCGGTCTTGATCCAGGGGTTGAGGCTCTTGATGGCCTTGTAGTAAGTGCCGCAGACCTCGGCCAGGCGCTTGACCGGCATTTCCTGGGCCGCGGTGAATTCCACCTCGTCATAGCTTAAAGGTGGGTAAAGTTGATCCGGCGGGATGTCGTAGCCGTACCGGGCGGGGTCTTCCAGAATGATCTTGGCCGCCAGGATGCGGTGGACATAGCGCTCCGTCTCCTCCGGCAGGCTCAGATAATAGAAGCTGCCCACTCCCTGGGCCGTCATTTCCTTCTGCACCCGGCCTTCGCCGCAATTATAAGCGGCCAGGGCCAGGGCCCAGTTTCCGAAAAGGCGGTGCAGCACCTGCAAATACTGCAAGGCCGCATCGGTGGAGGCTCCGAACTCCAGTCGTTCGTCCACCTTGTCGCTGGTCTTAAGCTGAAACCGTTGGGCCGTGGGCAAAATGAACTGCCAGAATCCCAGGGCCCCTGCAGGCGATTTGGCCTTAGGCCTCAGATCGCTCTCCACCAGGACCACGTATTTCAAATCCAGGGGCAGCAGCTTTTTGCGAAGTTTCATCTCGATTTCAGGAAAATACCGGTTGGCCCGCTTGAGCCACATGGTCGTCTGGGTCCGGCTCCATACCACGATGGTGAATTCCCGGTCCAGATCCTCCCGGACCACGGGGTCATCCAGGGGGACCGCCTCGCCGCATAAAATCAGGTTTTCCGGGGTGCGAAAGTAAGGCCAGTGTCTGACCTCCGGGGGCGGAGCCTCCTTTGGGGACGGAGGCGGAGGCGGACCCGGGGCGGGACCGCAGCCCCCCGAGATCAGCCACAAACCGCATATCAAGATGCCAATCAGGGCCATGGATATTTCCTCATTCTTTTAGGCAAAGGGGGCCGAAATTTTAACCACAAAGACACCGAGAACACAAAGGATCACAAAGAATGATTTATTGGCGTCCTGGAACGCCAATAAATGTTCCTTGGCGAATCTTTGTGTCTTTGTTTTAGTGGTGAAATCCTTCTCGGGCCTGCTCTCCAGATTCTTTCATCGCCGTTACTTGATAAGCATTTATCGCACCCGCGTGGCCCTCTGTCAAGCCGCGGCATGCTGCCCTAGCCCCGGCCTTCCCCACCCTTTTGGCTGGAAAATTTTCTCCAGATAAAATATATTGAAATAATAATAACTTTCTTTTGGCGCGGCTTTATGAAAAAAGACGATCTCCGCTTATATTTGCGCCTTCTTACCTACCTGAAGCCTTACCGCCTCCGGCTGGTCTTTGCCATCCTGGCTATGCTGGGAGTCTCCGGACTTACCGCGCTCCTGGCCTACCTGGTGAAGCCGGTGCTGGACGAAGTCTTTGTGGGCAAGCGTCTGGAAATGGTTTACATCCTGCCTCCCCTGGTGGTCATCCTCTATCTCCTCAAAAACTCCTTTGCTTTTTTCCATATTTACCAGATGAATTACATCGGCACCCAAATCATCGCCACCTTACGGGAGCAACTCTTTGGCGCCATTGGCCGCCAGTCCATGGCCTTTTTCGACCATGGATCCACCGGCGATCTGATGAGCCGGGTTACCTACGACGTGGTCCTGCTCCAGGCCTCCGTAACTTCGGTGGTGACCAACTTCTTCAAAGACAGCTTCACCGTGGTGGGACTCACCGCGGTCATCGTTTACCGGGAATGGCGCCTGGCTCTTATGGCCCTCTTGGTTTATCCGGTGGCGGTGGTGCTGATGTACTTTTTCGGCAAGCGCATCCGGCGCATTGCGACGCGGACCCAGGCGGCCAGCGCCGCGTTATACGCCGACCTTTCCGAAAGCCTCAAAGGCCAGCGCATCGTGAAAGCCTTTGTCCGGGAGGATTTCGAAGAGGAGCGTTTTTCCCGGGTCAACCGCGAGTTCATGCGTCTTCAGGTCAAGATGTTCACCACCAAGGAGCTCAGCGCCCCGGTCATGGAAGTCCTGGCCTCCTTCGGCATGGCGGGCATCATGTTTTACGGCGGCTATAACGTCATCAAGGGCTACTCCACCCCGGGAACCTTTTTTTCCTTCCTGGCGGCCTTGCTCATGCTTTATCCTCCCATCAAGGGCCTGAGCCGGATGCACAATGTCATCCATGAAGGTCTGGCGGCGGCCACCCGGGTCTTTGCCCTGAGAGACCGGCCGCCGGACATCCAGGACCGCCCCGGAGCCGTGACGCTGGCGCCCCTTTCCCGGAACATTGCTTATCAAGAGGTGTTCTTTTCCTACGGTGACCGCCCGGTTCTCCAGGATATTAACTTTACGGTGCGCCGGGGGGAGCTGGTGGCTCTGGTAGGGCCTTCGGGGGCCGGGAAGACCACCTTGCTAAATCTTCTGCCCCGGTTCTATGAGGTCAGCCAGGGAGCGATTTTAATCGACGGGTGCGACATACGCGACCTGACCCTGGCTTCCCTCCGGGGCCAGATCGGGGTGGTGACCCAGCAGACCATTCTGTTCAACGACACCGTCCGCCATAACGTGCGTTACGGCCGCCTGGAGGCCTCGGAAGAGGAAATCCTGGAGGCCCTGAAAGCGGCTTACGCTTACGATTTCGTCATGGCCATGCCCCAGGGCCTGGACACCCTTATCGGCGAGCAGGGAGTGCGCCTCTCCGGGGGCGAACGCCAGCGGCTGGCCATTGCCCGGGCTCTTCTCAAGGACGCGCCCATCCTCCTTCTGGATGAAGCCACCTCGTCCCTGGATTCCGAATCGGAACGGGAAGTGCAGCAGGCCCTGGACCGTCTCATCGCCGGGCGCACCACCCTGGTCATCGCCCACCGCCTGTCCACGGTGCGCAACGCCCACCGCCTCATCGTCCTGGACCAGGGTCGCATCATAGAGGAAGGGACCCACGCCGAGCTGCTGAAACTGGGCGGCCTTTACCAGCGCCTCTACGAGATGCAGTTCGCCCAGGAGGAAAAAGAATTGGTATCCCCGCCGGCCCAGGTGGCTTTGGGTTCCTGAATGGGAGGAGCGCAAAAGACGGCAAAAATGTGGCGCAAGTGGCCCCGTTTATGCCATTTTTGGGAATGCCCGGAAAGGAAAAAGGCTTTTTCCATATCTGCTGCGTTCCGGCAATGTATGGCAGCCGGTTTTTCATGGGCTTACGGACTGGGCGCCCATGCCCGGCGGTTGGCCTATAACCGGAAATGGCTGGCCATTAAGCGCCTTCCCCGGCCGGTGGTGAGCGTGGGCAATCTCACCGTGGGGGGGACGGGCAAAACCCCCGTGACCGCCAGCTTAGCCCGGTATTTCCAAGGGCGAGGCGAAAAAGTGGCCATTCTCAGCCGGGGTTACGGCGGGAGGCGGAAAGACGTCACCTGCATCTCCGACGGATCCCGGATTAACTACCACCCCCCGGAGGTGGGGGAAGAAGCCTACTGGCTGGCCCGGAGCCTTCCCGGCGCCGCGGTGTACACCGCGCCCTCCCGCCACGCCGCGGGGATGGCGGCAATGCGGGACTTCCACCCCGATGTGTTCCTCCTGGACGACGGCTTCCAGCACTTTCAGCTTCACCGGGACCTGGACCTGGTGCTGCTGGACGCCGCGGCCCCCGTGGGGAACGGCTATGTCCTTCCCCGGGGCCGCCTCCGGGAGCCGGTATCCGTATTGGCGACTGCCGATGTGCTCATCCTCACCCGGCACCAGGCAAATTGCCACCAGGCGCAACTGGAATGGGTCAAGGCCCGGTTTCCCGATAAAGTTGTCTTGACCGCGGAAATTGTCCCGGCAAAGGCGCGGTTTTTCCCCGGGGGCCAGGAGCATCCCCTGGAAACCCTAAACGGCTTGCCGCTGGTGGCGTTTGCGGGCCTGGCCCAGCCTCAGGTGTTTTTCCAGACTTTGCAGGAACTGGGAGTGGACCTGAACGGCTTTCGGACTTTTCCGGACCATTATGCTTATACTAAAGGGGATCTGGCCTTATTAATCCAGGAAGCCAGGCGCCTGGAGGCCCCCGCGCTGATCACCACTTCCAAGGACTTCGCCCGGCTGGGGGAGAGGTGGGAGCAGGAACTGCCCCTTTGGGTGCTGGAAGTGGCGGCCAGGGTGGATTGGCCAGTTCTAGAGCCTTTTTGGAAAAGGATTTTGGGTTAAAATGAAGTAAGAAGGGCTGCCGGGCGAGTATCTTTAGGCGCAGGCTGAAACCTGCGGCTGCATTTTCATCGCAAGTCACAGATAATGCGACTTTCCAGAAATATTTTTGTAGGGCCTTACGGTGATCCTCCAGGATACCGGTTAGTAACTGAGCTAAGGCAATAATCAACCTTTTTAAAAGCGGCGAAATCTTGTTACAGGAGCAAATCATGGTGGGCCAGGCCCACCTTACGGTTATCAATGAACAGACCCTGCCGCCGGAAGTGCAACGCCGCTTCCAGGAGCTCCGGGCTACGGGAAGAAAAGCCCCGAACCCGGCGGAAGTGCGGTCCATTTTAGTACGGGCCCCCAACTGGGTGGGGGACGCGGTCATGAGCCTGCCGGCGCTGGGGGGGGTGCGGCAGGTATTTCCCCAGGCCGCCATCACGGTTTTGGCCGTCCCCCGGGTGGCCCCCCTGTTCTCAGAACACCCGGAGGTGGCCGAGGTCATCCTGTACCCTCCGGGACCGGAAAAATGGCGGCGACTGTGGGCGCTCCGGGGACGTTTTGACCTGGCCTTGGCCCTCCCCAACTCCCTGGAGTCGGCTTTGGGGTTGTGGCTGGCCGGCGCCCCCGCTCGGGTGGGCTATAATACCGACGCCCGACGTCCGTTCCTGACCACGGCAGTGGGCGGCCGCAAGGGGCTCAAAGGACTGCACCAGGTCTTTTACTACCTGGGACTGCTCACAGCCCTGGGCCCGGTGGCATCCTACACCCCCCCCACCCTTTTTCTGACCCCGGAAGAAATCGCGGCGGCGGCCAAACTGCTGGACCATGGAAATGTTGCCGCATCCGGTCCCTGGGTGGGGCTGAGTCCCGGCGCCGCCTACGGTCCCGCCAAACGCTGGCCGGCGGAGCGGTTTGCGGCGTTGGCCCAGGAGCTTCAAAAAGAATTCCGGGCCAACATCGTCCTTCTGGGCGGCCCGGACGATCAGGAGGCCGGAGAACAGGTAAAAGCCTTGATGCCCCAACCTCCCGTGGACCTGGTGGGGCGCACCTCTTTGCGCCAGGCCCTGGGGGTCCTGGCCAACCTCCAACTCCTCATTACCAACGACTCCGGCTTGATGCACGCGGCCGCGGCCCTACGAACTCCCCTGGTGGCCATCTTCGGGTCCACGGACCCCGTGGCCACCGGCCCCTTTACTTCCCAAGCCGCGGTCATCCACCATCCCCGGGACTGCGCCCCCTGCCTGGAGCGCACCTGTCCCATCGATTACCCATGCCTTACGGATATCACCGTGACTGAAGTCCTGGCCGCGGGTCGGGCCTGGCTCATGGAGGTGGCATGACCCACCCCGCAGTCTTCCTGGATCGGGACGGCACTATCAACGAACAGATGGGTTATATTAACCATATCAGCCGTTTTGTGCTGCTGCCCCAGGCCATCGATGGCATCCGCCGCCTCAACGAGGCCGGGGTCAAGGTAGTGGTGATCACCAACCAGTCGGGCGCGGCCCGGGGGTATTTCCCGGACTCGTTGATCGATGAGGTGAACGCCCACATGGAACGCCTGCTGGCCGGGGGCGGCGCCCGGCTGGACGGCATCTACACCTGCCGCCACGGGCCCGGTGAAGGCTGCGGCTGCCGGAAACCCCGGACCGGCCTAATTGAACAAGCCCTCCAGGACTTGGGCCTGGATCCGATCCGGAGCTACCTGGTGGGAGACCGCTACAGTGACGTGGAAACCGCGGCCAACGCCGGAGTCAAACCCATCCTGGCGCTCACCGGCTACGGCCGGGGGGAACTGGAATACCTCGGGCCCTCCCAAAAGGTGCAGCCGGTTTACGTGGCCGCGGACCTTCTGGACGCGGTGGAATGGATCCTGGCGGATTTGAAGAGAGCGGGGTAGCGGGTTAGCGGGTCAGCGGCTTCGACCTAAACTGCCAAACCGCTAAACCGCCAAACCGCCAAACCGCTACACTGCTTTTGTGGCAATTTTATAGAAGATGCCAAAGAAAAGTAGCCATACCCCTCGCCTCCGGATTCTGCTGGTCAAACTTAGCTCCTTCGGGGACGTGATTCACACGCTGCCCACCCTGGAGGCGTTGCGGGAGGCATTTCCCCCGGCCCATATCACCTGGCTGGTGGAGGAAGCCTATGCCGGGTTGCTCCGGGGCCATCCGGCCCTGGATGAGGTCTGGCCGGCGCCCCGGGTGCGCCTTAACCAGGGCCGGGGCATTCAGGGGGCGGCGGAGATGGCCCGCCTGACCCGGCGCCTTTGGCAGCAACCCTTTGACCTGGTCATTGATCTTCAAGGCTTGCTTAAAAGCGCGATATGGGTCTTTCTCGCCCGCAGTCGCCGGAAGGTGGGATATGACTGCACCCGGGAACTGAGCTACCTGGCCTTAACGGAGCGGTTGCCGCCCTTTGACCCCGAGGCCCACGCGGTGCGGCGCTACCTCAACCTGGCCCGGTATCTGGGGGCACCCCCGACCCCGCCCCGGTTCCGCTTCGGGTTTCCTATTTCCTTTGAGCCGTCCAAATTTCAGATGACGGATCGTCCCTTGGTGGTGCTCCATCCCGGGGCCCGCTGGGCCACCAAGCTATGGCCTCCACCGCTCTGGGCGCAGTTGGCCGATTGGCTGGCCCGGGACCAAGGCTTGCAGGTGGCCATCACCGGCAGTGCCGGGGACCGGCCCCTGGCCGAAGAAATTCTTGCCTTTATGCGGGAGCCGGCCCGAAACCTGGCCGGGCGGACCTCTTTGGAGGAACTGGCCGGGCTGATGGCTCATGCCGCTTTCGCCATCACCGCGGATACCGGCCCCATGCACCTGGCCGCGGCTTTGGGGACCAGAGTAGTGGCTATCTTCGGCCCCACCGCGCCCTGGCGCACCGGACCCTTTGGGGAAGGCCACCAAATTGTCCGCCTGGTTTTGGAGTGCAGCCCCTGCTTCCAGCGCCAGTGCCCGGAACCGCGCTGCCTTCTAGACCTCTCTCCGGCGTTGGTCCAGTCGGCCTGCGAGAAAATCTTGTCTGACATGGAGATTAGCTGATAATATTTTAGTGAGCAGTGAGCAGTTGACAGATGGCAGTTAGCAGTGAGCAGTTGAGAGGTGGCGGTTAGCAGTTAACAGTTGGCAGTTGGCTGATAGTTGTTAGCTATTCATATTTGGCAATCAGATCATATCTTTTACTGCTCACTGCTCACTGCTCACTGAAAAGGAGGCGTCATGGCCATCAGCAAAGAGCTTTTGGAAATCCTGGCCTGTCCCAAGTGCAAGGGCGACATCCGGCTGAACGAGACCGGCGACGGCCTCATCTGCGACCAGTGCCGCCTGCTTTACGAAATCAAGGACGACATCCCCATTATGCTTATCGATGAGGCCAAACCCTTGAAATGACGGTTTTCGGTTTTCGGTTTTCGGTTAAAAGCTAAAGAAGAAAAATCCGAAAACAGAAAACAGAAAACAGAAAACAGTCTCAATGCTCCGACTCTCCGTCTTTCTCATCGCCCTGAACCAGGAGGCCAATATCGGCCCCTGTCTGGCGTCCGCGGCCTTCGCCGATGAGATCGTGGTGGTGGACACCGGGAGCACGGACCGCACCATGGAAGTGGCCCGGGCTTACACCGACCGCATCTACCGGACCGAGTGGCAGGGCTTTGGCCGCACCAAGAATTTCGCCCTGGACCGGACCACCGGCGATTGGATCTTCAGTCTGGACACGGACGAACGGGTGCCCCCGGCTTTAAAAGAGGAAATTCTGGAAGTGGTCCGGGCCGACGGGCCGTTGGCCGCGTACCGGGTGCCCCGGAAAAATTACTTTGCCGGCCGCTGGATTAAGCATTTGGGATGGTATCCCGATTATGTGCTGCGTCTCTTCCGCCGGGGCGAAGGAAGGTTTTGGGAGCGGGAAGTCCATGAAGAGGTGCTGGTAGCCGGCCCGGTGGGTAATTTGAAAAACCCGTTGGACCATTATTCTTACAACAGCGCCAGCGAGTACCTGGCCCGGAACGACCGCTACGCCCGGCTGGCCGCCAATGAAATGGCCAAAAACGGGCGGCGGCCGCTGCCCGGCGACCTGGTCTGGCGGCCCTTTTTCACTTTCCTCAAGCTCTATTTTCTGCGCCGGGGCTTTCTGGAGGGCAGCCTGGGATTTACCCTGGCAAGGCTGTCAAGCCGATACACTTTCTTGAAATATTATTACCTGCGGGAATTTCTCCAGGAGGCGGAAAATGCCCATCGACCCCACCGCCCGGATCGCCCCTGACGTGGACCTGGACCCTTCGGTGGAAGTGGGGCCGGGAGTGATCATTGACGGCCCCACTCGCATCGGGGCCGGCACCCGGATTCAGGCCCATGCCTACATCGGCCCTTACACCACCATCGGGGAAAACAACCTCATCGGTTTCGGGGCCATCGTCGGCCACGAACCCCAGGACTATGCCTTCACCGGCGAAGAAAGCTATACCATCATCGGGGATAACAATATCATCCGGGAATATGTCACCATCCACCGGGGCACCAAGCCGGGAAGCGCCACCCGGGTGGGAAACCACAACTTTCTCATGGGCTTGAGCCACATGGCTCATAATTCGTCCCTGGGGAACCACGTCATCGTGGTCAATGGCGCCCTGGTGGGCGGTTACGTGGAGGTGGCGGACCGCGCCTTTATCTCCGCCAACTGTCTGCTCCACCAGTTCATCCGGGTGGGAACCTTGGTAATGATGCGCGGCGGTTCCTCAGCTTCCCGAGACCTGCCCCCTTATTGCATCACCGACTGGCAGCACACGGTGCGGGGCCTTAACCTGGTGGGCCTGCGCCGGGCCGGGTTCACCCCGGAGCAGATCCGGCCCCTGCGCCAGGCGGTGCGGATTCTCTTCGGGAAGCCGTGTAATTTAAAGCTGGCCCTGGAACAGGTGGAGCGGGAAGTGCCCCTGACCCCGGAAGTGGTCCACCTCCTGGAATTCATCAAAGCGTCCAAGCGGGGGGTGGCCATGGGCCCCCGCCAGGGCCGGGGCATGGATGAGTAAACGCATCCTGGTCATCAAGCTGAAGCAACCGGGGGACGTGCTCCTCAGCGTGCCAGTCCTGGCCGCGTTGAAAGAAGCCTGGCCCCAATCCCGGGTCACTTATCTGGTCCCCCGGGGCACGGAAGAGATGGTGGCGGACCATCCCCTCCTGGACGGCCTCCTGACGGTGAACCGGGGGAAGGACTCCTGGGGCCAGACCTGGCGGTTTCTCCAGGAGCTGCGCCGGGGCCGCTTTGACGTGGTTCTGGAGCTTTCCGGAGGGGATCGGGGGGCGTTCTATGCCCTCCTTTCCGGGGCGCCTCAACGTCTGAGTTTCCCCCGGAGCCAAAAATGGCAGGATCTCTTTTTTACCCGGCTGCTTCCCCGGCCCCACCGCCGGCTCCACGCAGTGATCCAAAACCTGGAAATGCTCCGGGGCTTAGGGATAAACTCCGTTAATCCCCGCCTGGAATTTTTTTGGAGCTGGGAGGTGGAAACCCGGGTCCAGGACCTGCTACGCTCCTTAAACCTGGTCCCCGGAGGCTTTGCTGTAATTCACCCGGGCGCCGGATGGCGTTTCAAGTGCTGGACGCCTTCCGGGTATGCCCGGCTTATCGAGCACTTTCAGGACGAACGGGGCCTCCCGGTGGTCCTTACCGGCTCCAACGCGGTTATGGAGCAGGAAATAGTCGCCGCCATCCTGAGGGAATCCCGGGCCGCGCCGGTCAGCCTGGTGGGGAAGCTGAGCCTGAAGGAGTTGGGCGCGGTTATCTCCCGGACGCGGTTCTTCTTCGGGGTGGACAGCGCCCCCATGCACCTGGCCGCGGCGGTGGGGACCCGGACCGCGGCCCTCTTCGGCCCCACCGGGGATTACAACTGGGCCCCCTGGGGCCCAGGCCACCTGGTGGTGAAAAAGGACTGGGACTGCGTTCCCTGCGGTCTGGACGGCTGTGAGGGCACCAAGATCAGCCGATGCCTGGAGGAAATCACCCCGGAAGAGGTTTTGGACCGCATGGAGGAAGAGGGGTTTTTAGCGAGATAGTAAAAGATTAACCACCAAGACACAAAGACACAAAGTTTTCACCAAGTAAAAAACTGCGTGTTGCCGCAGGCGCCAACACGCAGATAGCTTTATCTTTGTGCCCCTTGGTGCCTTGGTGTCTTGGTGGTTAATTATTTCGCTCAATCTAATGAATATTGCCATTTTGCGACAGCGCATCTCCGGCCCCGGGGGGGCGGAAACCACTCTGGAATATCTGGCCCGGGGCCTGGCCGGGGCGGGCCATCAGGTCACTGTGGTGGGCGCGGGCGGCCAGCAGGACGCAGCCGCCGCACTGGGCCCGGGCATCGGCTACCTGCCGGTGCCCACCTGGGGCGGCAAGACCGGGCGGCTGCTCACTTACGCCCTCAATGCTCGGCGGCTGCTCCGAAATTCCCGGTTTGACGCCCTCCTCAGCCTGGAGCGCACCCTTTTCCAGCAATTCTACCGGGCCGGGGACGGCTGCCACCGGGAATGGCTGGCCCGGCGGGCGCCCCACCTCTCCTGGCCGGCCCAGGCGGCCCTGCCGCTTAACCCCTTTCATCGGGTCATGCTTTATTTGGAGGCCCGGCTCTTCACCGACCCCGGCCTTAAACGGGTCATCGCCAATTCCCGCCAGGTCAAAGAAGAAATCGTCAAACATTACGGCCTGGACCCGGAGCGCATCCGGGTGATTTACAACGGCCTGGATCATAATCGCTTCCGGCCCTTGCCGGAATCGGCCCGGGGGGAGCTGCTCCGGAAGTTGGGCGCGCCCCGGGGAGCCAGGGTGGTCTTATTTGTAGGCTCCGGATTTAATCGTAAAGGTTTAGCTTATCTAATTGAGGCCTTCGGCAGTCTAAAGGATAAGGATAGTCAGCTCTGGGTGGTGGGAAAAGGCGACCCCGGCCCTTACCGGCGCCGGGTGGCCCGGATGGGCGCCGGGGACCGGGTCAGGTTCTGGGGCCCCCAGACGGGAGTGGCCCCCTTTTATCAGGCCGCCGCGGTTTTAGCCCTGCCCACCATTTATGACCCGTGCAGCAACGTGGTCCTGGAAGCTCTGGGCTGCGGCACGCCGGTGGTAACCACCGCGGGCAACGGCGCCCGGGAATTTATTACCCCGGGGATAAATGGGGAAATCCTCAACCGGCCGGATGAGATCAACCCTTTGAAGGAGGCTTTGGCCTATTTTTTGGAACGGGGAGCGGACCCCCGGGTGCGCCAGGCGGCCCATGAGGCGGTGGCCCATTTGCACTGGGAGGATACTGTTTCGCAGACGCTGGCGGTTTTAGAAGAAGGTTTTCCGTTTCCCGTTTCCCGTTTTCCGTAAAAGAAAAACTCGGCGCCAAGGTGAAGATATTTGCCCCTCCCGGCCTTCTTGGGCAACTTTCCTTAAAGATGATAAAATTATATATTCTGAAAAATGCCGAAAACCGAAAACCGAAAACCGTCTTTTTATGTTGGCATTATATCTGAACGACAAACTGGAACTCCGGGACCTGCCCCGGCCCGAACCTCAACCCGGGGAGGTTTTGATCCGGGTGCGGCTGGCGGGCGTCTGCCGCACCGACCTGGAAGTTCTCCAAGGGTATCACGGGTTCCGGGGCGTCCCCGGCCATGAGTTCGTGGGCCAGGTAGTGGCGCCGGAAGATTCTTCCTGGCTGAACCGGCGGGTGGTGGGGGAAATCAACCTGGCCTGCGGCCAATGCCTTAGGTGCCGCCAGGGACTGGCCCATCACTGCCAGCAGCGCCAGGTTCTGGGAATGAAGGGCCGTAATGGAACCTTTGCCCAGTATCTCACCCTCCCCGCGGCCAACCTCCATTCCGTGCCCGAGGAGGTGGCGGATGACGCCGCAGTCTTTACCGAACCCCTGGCCGCGGCCCTCCAGGTACTGGAAACCGCCGCCTTTTCCCCGGACAGCCGGGTTCTGGTGGTGGGAGACGGCTCCCTGGGCCTCCAGATTTCCTGGATTTTGGCCCTGCACGGCGCGGAAGTCCACCTGGTGGGCCGTTACCCGGAGCACCTGGAACTGGCCGGGGCCTACGGGGTTTCCACTTACCTGGAACCGGAAATGACCCAAAAGGACTTTGACGTAGTGGTTGAAGCCAGCGGCTCGCCCAGCGGCCTGGAGTTGGCGCTGGCCCGGGTCCGCCCCCGGGGCGCGGTGGTGCTCAAGAGCACTTATTCGGGCGGCTACCCCCTCAATACCGCGGATCTGGTGGTGCCGGAGGTGCGCCTCCTGGGCAGCCGCTGCGGCCCTTTCCCCGCGGCTCTGCGCCTGCTTCAGAAAGACTGGATCGATCCCCGTCCCCTGATTTACCGCCGCTATCCCCTGGCCCAAGGGCTGGAGGCCCTGGCTTATGCCCAGGAGAAAGGGGTTTTAAAGGTGCTCCTGGAGTGTGGGGAGTGAAGCAGTTTTCAGTTTTCAGTTCTTAGTTCTTAGTTCTTAGTTCTTAGTTCTTAGTTCTTAGTTCTTAGTTCTTAGTTCTTAGTTCTTAGTTCTTAGTTCTTAGTTCTTAGTTCTTAGTTCTTAGTTCTTAGTTCTTAGTTCTTAGTTCTTA
>VGSW01000064.1 GCA_016874915.1 Deltaproteobacteria bacterium | reverse complement strand
ATATGGAGGCCGGCCAGCCTTTTGCGGCTCATCTTTCCCTGGAGGGGGCCTGGAATATGGCTACCCTTCTTCGGGAAAAATGGCCCGAAACCCGGGTGTCCATCCTCTATGACGGCAGCCTGGCCATCCCCTTCGGCACCTTTGACCGGGGCCGGGCCCGGAAACTGGATATCGCCCTGATCCCATATAACGGCAAGGTCCGGCCCCTGGTGAAGAGCGAGTATATCTCTTTCAACCGGAAGAACATCCAGACGGAACAAGACCTGGGTTGGGACCTCCTGGTGCTCTCGCCCCGGCGTAATCCGGGGGCCCAGGCACTCGGGACCGCCAAAATTCTGGGCCTGGAAGTTAAAGAAGAGGAGTTCCTGGAGAGGTATCCCCAGATGGTGCGGCCGGACCAGGTGGTCCTGGATGAGAAACTCATTGTCGGCTCCGCCTGCCAACCCTGCGACCTGCGGGGCGCGTTGAGCCAGGGGCGCCGGGTGGCGAAAAAGACCGGGGCCCTGGTCAAGAAGGCCCAGGCCGGGGAACTGTATGCGCCCCGGGTGATCTCCACCGTGGACCAGGACAAATGTTCGGTGTGCACCCTCTGCCGGGAAATCTGCGACTGCCTGGCCATCCAGCCGGTGAGCGGCCCGGTGGAAGGATTGGGCCACAACGTCCCCCGGATGGTGGACACCATGCTCTGCACGGGAGAAGGCACCTGCGCCGCGTCTTGTCCGGAGCTGGCCCTCACGCTGCAGAACTGCACCCTGGCCCAGCACGAGGCCCGGGTGACCGCCCTGGCCCAAAGCCTGGCGGCTGACGAGATAATGGGGTTCGGCTGCCAATGGAGCGGCGCGGCCGCGGCTGACCAGGCAGGATTGCGGGGCCTGCCCTATAACCGGCGTTTTTATCTGCTGCCGGTGCGCTGTCTGGGGCAGATCGACCCGGTAGTCATGGCCCGGGCCTTCCTGGAGGGGGCCAATGGCCTCCTGCTTATCGGCTGCAACCCCGAGGAATGCCACCACAGCTACGGCATAGACCATACCTGGAGCCGGGTCTGGGTCCTCAGGAAGCTCCTGGACCTGTGCGGCCTGGAGCGGGAGCGCATCGCCCTGGCCCACAGCGACATCACCAAACCGGAGGGGTTCGTGGGCACGGTGGAGAGCTTCATGAAAACCCTGGACACCCTGGGCCCCATTCAGCGTGAGGCCGAGACGCAAAGTAAACTTCAAGCCCTTTACGACACGCTCCACGTTTACCGGGTGCGCTGGGTCCTGGGGGTCAGTTTGCGCCGGCCCTGGGAGACCTCCTATCCCATGCACATGCCCAACCCGGTGGCCTATGACCGCACTTTGACGGAAATCGTAGGGGAGGAATTTTTCCGGGCCCGGGTGAGAAATTTGCTGCGGGTTAAGGGCAAATCCTTGCTGCTTCAGGACATCGCCCAGACGGTGGGAGTGGATGAGGAACGGGCTCGAGACTATTTAAAAGATATGGGCCAGGAGGGCCTTATTTCCATTGTCTTCATCAACCGCACCCTTTACTACGGCCTACCCTTCGGTCCGCAATGAACATGTAATTCCCGGGACGTATGGCCCGCTGCCCGGGAAACTCTTCCAACATATACAACCGGAGCAGACTAATTATTGAAAATGATGGCGAGAAAATCCTTGAGTTCAATTGTGTTGATAGAGTCAAGGGCAACCTCGTTTGGCCTTGAGCATCGAGAGATCACGGTACCGAGGATGCGACGAAAATTCTTTTCGGTCGCAAAAAGGCGGCGGCTACCCGGCGCAGCACAATTTTGCCATCCTCCGAGCGGCTGACCCGATTGGTTCTTAAGCGAACCCCAGCATGGGAGGTTGGCCGCGGCCCCGGGATCGCGGGGCTCCAGCCAGTCCGCCTGTTTCTATAGCGGTTGGGCACCATTGGGGCACCAAAAAGGAAAAGGGGGCACGGTCATGAACCGCAACCCCTGGAATTTGCTGGTAGGCGGTACTGGATTTGAACCAGTGACTTCCACCGTGTGAGGATGGCACTCTACCACTGAGTTAACCGCCCGCAGGGTGATCTGGAAATATTTATAATTCATAAATTCCGGTTTGACAAGCCCGCCAGACCCCGGAAAAAATTTTGGGCTTCTGGAATTCCGGGCAAGCCCAGGCTCCCCCTGAAAATCCCACAAAAAAGCAGGGCCTCATGGGCCCTGCCTGGTGAAGTTCATTATTGTTAAAGACCTGAGTTTTCAGGTTCGCCGAGTCCTTCTCAGCGCTAGCAAGCCCAACAGGCCGCTTCCCAGCAGCCACAAGGTTGCGGGCGCGGGGACCGCGATGTCGGTATAGAAGGCCCCCGTTAGATTATAGTTCACTCCTCCGGATGGGTAACCGGTAACTGTGTACACGCCCATGAAGTCGGAATAGCTGGACAGGCCCAGGGCCGCCAGGGGGGTCCTGCCGCCAGGATCAGTGTCATAACCATAGTACCAATGGACAAAGCCGTCGCTGAGCAGGGAGGCTGTTACCGTCCCGGTGGGCTCGGTGCCCGAAAACATAAAGCTAAGGACGCTGCCGTAAAAGGTGCTGCTCAGCTTGGCCCCGCCGCTGTGGTTGTCGATCACCCAGCCGTAATCCCCTTGGTAAAGGGCCGGGGCCGCGGGGTTACCGTTCCAGTCATAAGCCGGCACGTTGTTGGCGGAATGGGCGGTAAAAGTGTATTGGCCGGAGTCGCCGAAAATCTGGGCCAATGTCTGGCCTCCGTAAATGGCCAGGGTGTTGTCGAAATGATAAGTCCCGGAAAATTCCCAGGCCGTGGGCGGGTTGTAGCCGGACACCGTCACCGAGCCCGAACCGGTCATGGTGCCGATGGGAACGGTGGTCGCGGCGGCCATGGAAACGGCCGCGCTCAGCAAGCAGGTGGTCAGCAGGACTAACAGCAGGGCTCGAGGCATTTTGTTCTCCTTTCCTTTTCGCCAGTCCCTGGCGGCCCACCACTTCCATGATCGTGAATAAGATGAATCGGGATATTATTCTATCTTGCCATTTTTTATCAAAAAGATTTTTTAGTCAATTAAAAACTAAGTTTGTTAAGAATATTGTTACCAAAGCTATAAATAGATAGAAGTCACCAGGCCAAAACCGGAAAGGGGTTAAACCTTATGCCTGGAGGTCTATGAGATTCTGGGAGCGCAATTGCTCGCGGATGAGTTCCCCGGCCAGATCCACCACCACTGCAACCCGGTCGATGAGGGCTGTGTCGCTGGTGCAGACCGCCCCCGGGAACGCGGCCAGCTCCTTTTCCGGCACCGGCGCCGCCGCGGCCGCCACTTTTAGACCCCGGTCCGCAAAAATCGCCGCGGTGTGCCGGGCCAATTCCCCGCTGCGGCTCAAGGGAGCGTCATAAAAGACGTGAACTTCCCGGACCTGGCCAGCCGCCAGAAAATCGGCCAGGAGGGCCAGAACCTGGTGGGTTTCCGATGACAATCGAAAGGCCCGGGAAATCTCCCCCACGTCCCGGATGAAGCCGTCGTCCGCGGCCACCAGGGGCAGGCCCCGGCGGGCGCACTCCAGGGTGATGAGGACGTTGTGCCCGTCCACCCCCAGGGGCTGGCGCGCCACCTGGGCCAGGGGGCGCAGCTTGGCCCGGCGGGCCGCGGCCTCCTCCGGGGCAAAGACCCCCCGGTGGAGTAGCTGGCGTCCGGTGCGGTTCAGGCCGTAGCGGTCGCCCACCAGAGCCAGGGCGGCTCTCCGGGGATAGCCTCGGTCCAGGAGGTAGCGGAAGTCCGCCGCCGCCTCCCGGATATGGGGATAGAATTGGCTCATAATCAGCGCCCTGGTAAATCAGACATTTATTTCCTGCCAACGCCGGGCAAAGTGATTGAAGACAAACAAGGCGATGGCGGCAACGATGCCCGCCACGGCAAAGGGAACCCAAACGCGGCTGGGATCGTATTGGTCCCACAGGAGTTGAGTCACCTGGGCCGGGGTTTGGCCCAACATCTCCGTCAACGCGGCAAAGGCGCGGGAGCGGTCCGGAAGTTCCTTAACCTGCAACACTTCGGACATATACTTAAGGGCCAGTCCGGCTTTTTCCCCGGCGCGTTCATAGATCTGGCCTCCGGCAAAAGACCCGTATCCCCATCCCACGGCCACGGGGATATTGGCGTAGCCCATGTAAAGGGCTTTCTGGTCCGACGGGGCAATCACCCCCAGATACTCGCTTATCTTGGGAGAGCACATCATTTCCCCCAGGGAAAAGCAGGCGATGCCGGCCAGACAGGGGTAAATGGACATACTCGAACCGGCCAGATAAAGTCCCAGGCTGGCGATGACGAATCCCCAAAAAATCGAGGTGAGCCGCCGCATTTTCTTGTTGACGTACCAGGACAGCGGCGCCACGAACATAATGATCAGCAAGGGGTTAAAATTGATTACCCACTCCTGGGTGATCTGGGGCCCCCGGGAGAAATCCCGGGACCGCATAAACTGCGGCAGGTATTGGGCCAAGGAGGAACTGTCCACCCAGTCCACGATGAAATTGGGCAGCATATCCCAGAGCTGCATCAAGGCGGCAAAAAATACCGAGGCGATGAGCATGAAGACCAACAGCCGGGCATGGAGGAGGTTGCGAGCCGTGGTGGCCACCACCTGCCAGACCCGGGTGGATTTGTCGGCTCCGGAATCCACTCCCCGGTAAGAGAGAAGCCACAGCAGGTTCATACTGACCAATGCGGCGCAGCCGTAGAAGACCATGGGCCAGGAGTACCCATAGAGAAAATGCGCCAGGGGTGGGCCCAGGAAACCGCCGACGTTGACCACCATATAGAAGAAACCCCAGCCTATCCCGGAGGTCTTCTCCGTGAGGGTCTTGACAAAGGTGCCTTGAATGGGCGGTTTGAAGATCGCGGTTCCCGCGGCCAGCACCAGGCATCCGGCAAAGAACGGCCAAAATGCCCGCTGGGTGGCCATAATGATATATCCCACCCCTTTTAGCAGAATGGCCACGGCAATCTGCCTCTTGTAGCCGTAGCGATCGGCTAATCCGCCGGTGAACACCGGCAGAGCGGACTGAACCAAAGCCCACCACATGAAGATGAACCCTTTGTCACTCTGGCTGAAGTGAAGTCCGCCGATTTCGTCAGCCTGGGCAATATAGATGGGGATGACCACCCGCACGCCGTAGTAGGCGACCCGTTCAATCATCTCCATGATGTTGGCCGCCCAGAAAGGCCACGTCAGGCCTTGAGTTTGCTCCCAGAATGACGACATATCCTGTTTGTCTTTGCAGTCTTTCCGGCCGCGGGCGCCCTTGGGCAAAAGCGGGAATGCCGCGGGTGAAGATAAGCCTTGCAGGGGCTTGCGTCCCCCCCATGGAGCCTGCGGTTACATTTTCTCGGCAGTTAAATTACGTAGGGGAAATCTACCTGGGATTTATTTTAATTACAATATGAAGATTATTTGGAATGGTCTGGAGTTTGCGTGGAGAGCGATAAATAAGGGGACAGGGAACTCCAGACTCATAAGTGAGGACTTTAGAGGGCCCGTTGTCGAAAATTCCTTTGGTAGGAATCCTGCCTCGGCGCTAGGCTATATTTAATTTTTTCCGGTATTCCGCCGGGTTCACTCCTTCCCTCTCCCGGAAAACTTTAGAGAAGTAACTGGGGTCCTGGTAGCCCACCTCCAGGCAAACCTCCAATATGCTCTGGGTGGTTTGCTCCAGAAGTTTTTTAGCAATGGAATGCCTGACTGATTTCACATAATCCAGAAAAGTGATTTCCATTTCTTTGCGAAACAGGCGGCTCAGATAATAGGGACTGATGCCCACCGCCCCGGCTAGCTTCTTCAGGGAAATATCCTGATTGTAATTGGACCAGATGAATTCCTTGGCCTTGATGAAAATCCGGGTGTGTTGAATATTGCGATTCTGGTAAATCCGTTCGAAAAGTTGATCAAAAGCCTTGAGCAGGCAGAAATAGAGGTTCTCCTGGGAATCATCTTTGGAGAGGTCCTGGAAGAAATGATATTTGAATCCCAGAATCTCTTCCAGGTGGGCGCCCATCTCCACCGCGGCCCGGGCCATGATCACGATGAGCTCCAGCATCCGGGCTTTCAAGATGCCGATATGCTCATGGCTTCGGAAGAGCAAATCCCCCAGCAGTTCATCCAGGAGGGCCTTGGCCCGCTTTCTATCCCCTCTTTTGATTAACTCCACCAATTCTTTTTCCCGGGAAAAATCCTCCCAAGGGAAAAAACTGTGGGGGGAGAGTTTTCCCAGGGATTTCTCGATTTTTTTCTTCAAGTAAAGCTTTTCCGCCAGTTGAGCCTGCTGGGAGGCGATTTCCCGCTTCTGTTTCTCCGCCACCCCATCGCTTTTCGTGAAGTAGTTGGCCATCATGAAGAGGATGTCCGCCGCGGCCTGGACCCGCCGCTCCGACATGACCGGTATTTCCCCCAGGAATTGCATCAACCAGGATTTTTCCAGGGGAAGGTCCTGGACTTTGGCAAGGGTGTCTTTCTTAAAAGAAGGGTCTGCCTGCCTGAGGAGAATAGGCCCGCAAGTCAGGGCATAAGCGGCCTGGCCGTCATTATAAATGGCCGCGGTGAATTCGATCATATTGGCATGGCACTGAAAAATATAAGGTTCGCCCAGTTTGGCGGCCAGTTTGGTGGCCCGCTTGATTTCCTGCAGGCAGCGTCTTTTGCCCAGAGAGCTGCCCTGGATAACTTTGCAGAAGCAATGGGAGTGTTTATGGGTGGGGTTGAAGTAACCCTTCTCTTTCAAAGGAATCAACCGCACTTTGAGCCTGACGGCCTGCTGAAAGGAGTCGATCACCCTGGAAAAGAGATTTTTCTCCGAAGGAGGGGGAAACTGAATGGCTTTCCGAAGCCTCCGGGGTTCCCTGGGTCTGGCTATGGGGCAACTACTTTCCGGCATGAATCAACTCCCTGGCCTTTCTAACCCCTTCCAGCGCATCCCGCCCGTAGCCATCGGCGCCGATGCTGGTGGCGAACCCTTGGGTTATGGGGGCGCCGCCGATCAAGGTTTTTACTTTTCCTTTCAGACCAGTTTTTCCTAGGGCGATGACGGTATCCTCCATAGCCTTCATGTTGACGGTGTAAAGGCAGGAGAGGATCAAAAGATTGGCCTTCTCTTTCTTGACCGCTTTGATAAAGGAGCCGGGCGCCACATCCACCCCCAGGTCGATAACCTCAAACCCGGCCGCCTCCATGAACATGATCACAATATTCTTGCCGATATCGTGGATGTCCCCTTCCACCGTACCCGCCACGGCTTTCCCGATAAACCGGCTCCCCGGGACTTTCAACAAAGGGCGCAAAATATTGAGGCACAATTTGGTAGCCATGGCCGAGACCAGGACGTTGGGGATAAAATACTCGTAAACCTTCCACTTTTTCCCCACTTCTTCCATGGCCTTCAAGACCCCCTGGTCGATGATGACCCGGGGAGGGTATCCGGTTTCCAGACATTTTTCGGCCATGGCTGTGGCTTTCTTAATATTTCCTTTGACGATGGCGCATTCTAATTGGCGTAGCGGATTCATGGCAAAGTAACCTGCCGATCTCAAGGAAAAGCCATGCCGTCGATGAATTCCTTCTGGAAATCAGGATGCTTGGCCAGCTCCAGGTATTCCACTTTTTGGGCAATAGCCTCAGCCTCCCGGCGGGCCTTCACGGAAAGGAGGGCCATCTGGGCGCCCATGCCCGCGGCATTTCCCACCGGTTTAATCCGGGGGCGGTGGAAGGCCGGAATCAGGCCGATGCCCATGGCGCTCTCGGGTTTGACGTAATTGCCAAAGGCTCCCGCCAGGAAAACCTGGGCGATGTTTTTATCCTGAATGCCCATTTCCGCCATCAAGATGTTGATGCCGGCCCGAAGCGCGCTTTTGGCCAGTTGCAGTTCCCGCACGTCTTTCTGGGTGAGATAAATTTTGCGACCCCGGTTCTGGCCGCCATAGAGCAGAAACGCGGACTGGCCGCCCAGCTTTGTTATATGACGGGCCAGGGTACCCGATGCCATCTCTTTCCGGCTCAAGAGCCGGCCGTTGCGGTCCATGGCCCCGGCTTTCCTGATTTCGGCGACTGCGTCCACCAGACCCGAACCGCAAATGCCCAGGGGGGGATAGTCATCGATGGTGTGGAGCTGCACCTGTCCCTGGGCGTCCAGGGCCACTGCGTCAATGGCGCCGCTGGCCCCGGTCATGCCGTAGCGGATCTGGCTCCCTTCGAAGGCCGGGCCCGCGGCGCAGGAGGCCGCCACCAGGCGCTCCCGGTTTCCCAGGACCACCTCGCCGTTAGTGCCGAAATCGATGGCCAGATTTATGGCCTGGCGGCGGTGCATGCGGGTGGCCAGCACCACCCCTATGGTATCGCTTCCCATAAAACCGGCGATGAGGGGCGGCAGATAAAGCCGGCCTTCCGGGTGGATGGCCAGCCCCAGTTCTGGGGCCGGCAACTCCAGGGCTTCCCGGATGACCGGGGTGTAAGGGAAGTGGGTGAGGCTCAGGGGCCGCAGTCCCAACAGCAGATGGTGCATGGTGGTGTTCCCCACCACGCAGATTTCAAAAATCCTTTTCCCAGGAACTCTGGCTTTCTGGCCGGCCTCCCGGATGATGCCATTCAAGGCATTAAGGACTGAGTCCTGAAGACGCTTCAAGCCCTGGGGCTCCTGGGTGGCATAAAGGATGCGGGATACCACGTCCGCCCCAAATTGTGCCTGGGGATTTTTCCGGGCCGCATAAGCAAGGGTTTTTCCCGATACCAGGTCCAGGAGGTAACCCACGATGGTGGTGGTGCCCAGGTCCACGGCCAGCCCCAGGACCGGCGCGGCATCCGGCTCTTTTTCCACCGCCACCAACTTTTCGCCGATGGAAATGAGAGAGAGGGGGGCTTGGGCCAATCCCCCGTTTTCGGCAAGCTGCCGGAGCAGCGTCAAGGTGGGGAAGGGCGGCTTGGGATCGCGGGAGACAACTCCGGCGCGCAGGGCCTCCCAACTAAGGTCCCGCCTCGAGTTTTGGGAAGAAATGGCCAGATTAAGTTTCTTTACCGCCGGGTTTGGCCTGATGGCCTCGGGGATGCCTTCCACCAAAATCCTCACCCGGCTTTCCATGGAATCGGGAGGGATGAAAACCTCCCCGGAATCCCGAATTTCAGCCTGGCAGGCCAACCTGATGCCTTTCCGGAGTTCGCCCGGGCTGAGGTTTTCAGACTCCGCCGGGGTGGGGGGCGAAAGACCGCCGCGGCCGCGCACCTGGCATTTGCCGCAGAGGCCGATGCCGCCGCAATCGCTCCGGAGCTGGAGGCCCGCCGCCACCAGGGCCGAACGCAAATCGGTCCCCCCGGGGACATCCAGCACCTTGCCGAAAGGTCGGACCACTAACTTCATAGCAATATTATATATAGCATTAAGGTTAATTTAACAGCAGCATTATTCTTAGATAGAAAAGGGGGGCCGCCCAAGCCACCCCCCTTTTCCCAGTGCCCGGCAAGGTCTGGCTCGGCCTAGAGGTATTTCCCCGGCGGCGGCTTATAGGTCCAGAGCATGGCGCACAGGGAGGACGAAACAAATGCAGCCATGATCCAGAACCAGAACGCGGCCCCCCAGCCGAAGTGATCGGTGAGCCAGCCGCTGAAAAACCCAGCCAAGCCCGCGCCGATGTAACCGAAAAAGTCGATGAAACCCGCGGCCGCCCCCGCGGCTTTGCGGGTGCCGAAGTCCATGGGCACGGCCCCTATCAGAATAACCTGGGTCCCCAGGACACAGAATCCGATAAATCCCAGGATCAGGAAACTCAGCACCCATTGCCCCGGCGGGACGCCGTAATAGAAGAAGATGGACAGAAACCCCAGAATCCCCATTAGAATGCATGAAATGGGGGCCCGGCGGTGGTCGAAAAACCGGTCGCTGGCCCAGCCGGCGAAAACCGCGCCGGCAATCCCGAAGAAGGGCATTCCCACCGCGGTATAGGCCGCTTTGGCGATCCCGGCTTTCTGCACCTCGAAGAGATAGGTGGGCGCCCACAGGAGAAAGCCGTAACGGATGATGTCCACGCAGAAAAAGGCCCAGGACACCACCCAGACCCGGGGGTTGGCCACCGTCTGCCTGAGAGTGAAAGCGAAGCCGGCGTGCTCTTCCTTCTCGCTCTTGGGCTTGATGGTAGCCTTGATCTGCTCCAGGGTCATTCCGGTAAATTCGCCGTGGGACTCGTAAATCTCAATGGGCGGCAAGCCCACATCTTCCGGCCGGTTGCGGCCCCAAAGGAAGTTTAAAAACCCGAGGGCCGCGAAAATTATGGCGGGCACCACAAAGGCCCAACGCCAGCCATGATTGGCGATCAGATATCCTGCCAGGAGCCAGGACATGACATTGCCGAATTGGTAGCAGGCGCCATAGATCCCCATGCGCTTGCCCCGCGCCCTGGGAGGAAACCATTGGGCCAGGGTCTTGATGCAGTTGGACCAGCCGCCGGCTTGGAAAAAGCCATTTAAAGCCCAAATGGACCCTATGGCCGCAAGACCCAGGCCGGCCACGGGGCCCATCAGCAGATTCATCATCGCCGAGAGCATTATCACCACGAAGAGGTAAATCCTGGAAGAATAACGCTCGACAAACTGGCCGTGGATAAACTGTCCCAGGGCATATGACCAGAACAGGGCGGTGCCGATGGCGCCCAATTGGGCCTTGGACCACCCGAACTCTTTCATGATCCCGGGAATGGCCACGGAAAAATTGACCCGACAGAGATAAAAGGCTCCGTAAGTAATCCATAAAATTATGAAAATTCTATTCCGCCAGTAAGCGTATCCCTGATCCCACTCAGCCCAATGGGCTTTTTCCTCGGCGGTCATTTCAATTGGTTCTTGGGTCATAGGGGCCACCTCCTCCATTTCCAATTTTCAGGTTTGTTTTCAAGGACTTGGGGCTAAACCTTCGAACTCTTTAACTTCCCTCCTTTCTTAAAAAATCCGAACTAAGGGATTTCTCCTTACCCCAATCGGCCCTGCCGAAACGCCTGGATATAGTTCATACAAAAGGCATCCCGGTTGAGCAGGGCCTGGGCGGCTTTCATTAGGGCCATCAGACGTTGATCCAGGGGATTGATAATGGCCGCGTCCAACCCGGCCTCCAGGGCCATGATGACAAACGCCTGATTGAGCAGCCGGCGCCGTGGCAGTCCATAAGAGATATTGCTTAAGGCGGCAACGGTTTTCACCTGAGGAAAGGACCGCTTCAACTCCTTAAGGGTTTCCAGAACCACCAGGCCATTGCCGGTGTTAACGGAGATGGGCATGACCAACAGGTCTAGGTAAAGGATTTCCGGGGACAGGCCGTAATGGGAAATCCCCTGGATGATCTTTTCGGCGATCTTGACCCGGCCGGCCGCGGCGCCCGGAATCCCTTGCCGGTCCGAAAGCAGGGCAATAATCCCGCAGCCGTGCTCTTTAGCCAGGGGCAGGATCTCTTTCCAAGACTCCATGTCGCCGTTGATGGAATTGAGGATGGCCCGCCCCTGGTGATGCCGCAGGGCGGCCTGGTGCACCAGGGCATGGGCGGAGTCAATGCAGATGGGCAGCCCGGTTTCCTCCTGGATCAGGGGAACCAGCCACTCCAAATCCTCGGCCTCTTCCTGGGGATAGAGGCGGAGCCCGGAATTCACCTCCAGGTAGTCGGCTCCCGCGTCTTTCTGGCGTCGCGCCAGGTCCTTAATATAGGAGCCGTTACGCTGGAGGATGGCTGCCTCCACCTCCTTGATGGAACTGTTGATGTTTTCGCCGATGACCAGCACGCGCCACCTTTTCAATAAGCCCCGAACTCATGGTAGGCCTCGAACAGGGCCGCCACGTTCTCAATGGAAGTATCCACCTGGATGTTGTGGGCCGTGCAGATGATGTAACCTCCGCCGGCCTTGGCCGAGTCCATGGCATACTTGACCATCTCCCGGACATCCTCGGGTTTCCCCAGGGGCAGGGTATGCTGGATGTCCATGCCGCCCTGAAAGCAGAGGTCCTTGCCAAACTCCTGCTTCAGTTGCTTAATGTCCATGTTGGTGGCCCGGGGCTGCAGGGACTGAAGAATGTCCAGGCCGCATTCAATGAAGTCCGGAATCAGGGCCTTCACGTCGCCGCAGGTGTGGTACATCACCGGAATGCCGTACTGATGGGCGACGTCGATATAAGTTTTGAACCCCTTTTTGAAATAGCGCCGCCACATCTCCAGGCTGATGAGGGGGCCGGTCTGGCCGCCCATATCATCGCCCATCATAAAGATGTCGATCTCGCCGCCGGCGGCCTTAAAGACCCGATGGTTATATTCCGTGAAATAACTGACAATGCGATCCCGGATGGCCTCCACGATTTTGGGGTTGAGGGCCAAATCCACGAAGGCCTGCTGGATACCCCGGAGGTACATCATGGGCTTCAGCTGGGCGGTGCGGTCCAGGCGGTCGCCCACGTTGATGACGCAATACTCCGGATGATACTTGGCGCAATCCTCCTTCACCTTGGAATAATCCCACCAATCGGGGCTGGCCCAGCGGGGATAAGCCTCGATTTCTTCAACGGTTTTCATATTTGCCAGGGGAGACTCGGCCACCTCGGAATAGGTCCCTTCATGGGCTGTGCCCTTGCCATAAGTGACCACCTTTCTCCGGACCCCCCAGAGGTCTTCCACGGTGCCGTCGGGATATTTCTTAAAAGCCTGGCCCATGTAGCTGGGACCATAATTGTTGCGGAAATCGGTCCCCAAAAATCTTTGCAGTTCTTCAAAAGTTTCACACCCATAGTACTCCATGGTTCTCGTCTGGATCTCTGGAACCATCCAGTTATCGATGGGCACCCGGTCGGGCTCTTGATGTTTGACGGCCATCATGGTCCGCTGCCGGTGGCTCATTTTTTCGGTCTTGGCCCTGAGCTCATTGATCCGGGCCCGGCGATCCTGGAAAATCTGGTCTTCTTTCATGGCCTCCTCCCACGTCTGCGGCGGGTCATTTGCCCAGCCAGGCCCTGGCTTTTTGCACTCCCCCGGGAGCATCCGGGGCATAGCCATCCGCGCCGATCAAATCACAAAATTTTTGATCAATGGGCGCGCCGCCGATGAGCACTTTGACCTTGTCCCGCATGTTGGCCTCCAGGAGGGCCTGGAGGACATCCTTCATGGCCAGCCGGGTAGGTGTGAACAGGCAGGAGAGAGCCAGGATATCCGCTTTTTCCTGTTTCACCGCGTCCAGAAATTTATGCGCCGGCACGTCAAACCCCAGGTCCACCACCTGGAATCCCGCCCCCGTCAGCATCATGGAGACAATGTTTTTGCCGATATCGTGAACGTCCCCTTCCACCGTGCCGATGACGACCTTGCCCAGGTTCGGGGTGTCACTATTTTCCAGACGGGGCTTCAACAAAGAGAGGCCTTCCTTCATGGCCATGGCCGACAACAGCATTTCGGGGATAAAAATCTGCTGGCACTCGAACTTCTGGCCCACCACTTCCAGGCCCTTGATCATCCCTTGATCCAGAATGGTCAGGGGGGCCAAATTGTTATCCAGGGCAGATTGGGTCAGATCCTTAACCTCATCCATGTTTCCACGCACCACCGCCTCTTCCAGCCGTTTCAGGATGTCCATTTCCGTTCCTCCAATGCTCGCCCCCCAAAGAATTTAAGGCCCCACGGGCATCGCCGCTTCCATCAGATCGATCCATTTGCGAATCAATTGGGCTTCTTTCTCACTGATCAGGGCGTGGGGTTTGCCGGTCATCTGCTTCATGATTTTGTTCCATTCCTCCCCAGTCCTTTTTTGGGCAAAGACCCGCTGCAGACTGTGGCATCCGGAACATTTGGTCATGAAGGCTTCCAATTCCTTCTGGTGCAACTGCATGAACTTTTTCTCCAGGTCTTGCTGCTGCGCCAGGGAGGGAGTTGAGAGATTAACGCCGACGGTGGCCAAAAAAATCACCAGGGTCATAAAGAAGATGCTCTTTTTCATGGGCCGGCCTCTCCTCGTTCTGGTTTTAATTACCTCTGCCGCCACTCGGCAGTTCACATGAGCGCATTTATCCCATAGCAAAAGGCGTAATTTTCTGTCTATGGCAATCTTGCGGAAATTGGGGTAATCTTGCGGAAAAATTACGAGGGGACGGAGGCGGCTACAAGCCCGGCAGCCAAGGACCGGCCATATTTGCTAAATTTGTCTTTAGGCCGATAAAATCACTTAGGAGCCTTACCATGAGCCTGATAATCCGGCGGGCCGAATATGAAGATTTACCCGCGATTCTTGAGCTCTACGGCCACCTCGATAGTGAACAAGTTTTGCCTTGGGAGGAAGCTGGTAGGATTTTCCGGCGAATGAAGCGCTACCCGGATTATCGCCTGTATGTCGCCACTCGGGATAACCGCATCGTGGGGACCTTCGCGTTGCTGATCATGGATAATCTGGCGCACCAGGGCGCGCCGTCAGGAATCGTCGAAGATGTGGTGGTTCACCCGGATTGGCGCAGGCACGGGATCGGCAAAGAGATGATGCGGTTTGCCATGAGGCGCTGCCAGGAAAAAGGCTGCTACAAAATGAGCCTGTCCACTAATCTCAAACGGGAAGCCGCCCACCGGTTCTATGAATCCCTGGGATTTCAAAAGCACGGTTACAGTTTTTTTGTCGAGTTTTAATCTTTAATCGGTTTGAATTGTTGCTTTAGCTCCGGTTTTTTGAAATCCTCTCTAAGGCCATATTTCTATCAGACAGAGTTATATAGGCCATGTACCACTAAAAAAGCCCCCTCCCTTGAGGGGAGGGGTTTGGGGGAGGGTGGCATAATTTTTATCCGCCGGAATGAAATGATTTCGCCACCCCCACCCCAGCCCTCCCCCCTCCAGGGGGAGGGAGAGTTTGTTCACTTTGGGGAATCGACAAATCTAAACTTTGGTCCTTTTCCGGAGCAAAGGAAGCAATCGATCCCTGACCGCCGGTTCAGGGTTTGAGTCTTTGGCGGATTGCATCCAGTAAAGGGGAGAGGATTTCCCGGTAATCCCCCACCAGGCCCATATCGGCCACTTCAAATATGGGGGCCTGGGGGTCTGAATTAATGGCCACCACAAATTCGGAGCCGTCCATCCCCACCACATGGTGGGACATCCCGGAGATGCCCACGCCGATATAGAGCCGGGGCCGGACGGTTTTGCCGCTCTGGCCGATCATTTGCGCTTCGGAGGCCCAGCCTTCGTCCACCGGCGGCCGGGTGGCCCCCACCGCGCCGCCCAAAAGCCCCGCCAGCTCTTCCACCAGTTTCCAGCCTTCCTGGCCGCCGATGCCCCAGCCGCCCGCGACCACCACTTCGGCCGCCTCCAGCGGCATCTCTTGGGGTTCCTCCCGGTGAATTTCCAGGACCCTGGGGCCAGAGACGTCCAGGTCCGCTCCCACCGGCAAATTGATAATTTGCCCGGACCTGGGGGAGGGTTCGGATTTTTTCAGAACTCCCGGCATCACCGTGGCCATCTGGGGCCGATGCCGGGGACACTTGATGGTGGCCACCACTCCGCCTCCCCAGCCGGGAACCATCTGCAGCAGGTTGCCGT
Organism: Deltaproteobacteria bacterium; assembly: GCA_016874915.1. GTDB lineage: Bacteria > Desulfobacterota > Desulfobaccia > Desulfobaccales > 0-14-0-80-60-11 > VGSO01. Next base: position 1,395 of record VGSW01000064.1, on the reverse strand, counting down.
CCGAGTCCAACCGGAGATCGATACAGTGGGCGGAAAGGCCGGTTTGGAGGCGGGCCGCCAACCGCGGGGCCAGTTCCATCCCCATACTGGTAGCCCCGAACAGCAGGATGGAAGGGCGCCCCTCCCGGCAGGCCTGGGCCAATATGAAGGTATAGGGCAGCAGGCGATACGGTTCCAAGGAAGGATGGTCTGCCAGCAGGACAATATCGGCGCCGTGGGCGATGACCGTGTCGGCCAATCCGGTAACGTCGGCGCCCAGCACCAACGCGGCCACTGTCCCGCCCGAAGCTGCGGCCAGTTCCCGGGCTTTGCCCAGCAACTCCAGACTCACCTCGTGCAGCGCCCCGCTCCGCTGCTCCATGAACACCCAGATTTGCGGTTTTGCCATGGCCGGGGTTCCTTCAGATCACACCCAGTTGGCGGATTTTCTCCGCCAGGCGATGGGCCATTTCCTCGGGGCTTCCCTGAAGCCGCACGCCCTGGCGGGTTTTGGGGCGGAGCAGCAGATCGGCCATTTGGGTGGGGGAGCCTGGAAGGCCGATATTAGTTTCATCCAGGTTCAGGTCGGCGTTGGTCCAGACGGCTATCTCCCGCTGTTCCGCGGCCAGGATTTCGAGAAAGGTGCTATATCGGGATCTATTGGCCTCCTTGGTGAAAGAAAGCAGCAATGGAGTCTCGGCTTCCAGTTTCAAGTATCCCTGTTCGATCTTTTGGGTGACTATAAACCGCTTTCCTTCCCCCAGCTCCATTTTGCTCACGTGCATGATATTGGGAATCCCCAGGAGTTCGGCGATCTGGGAGGGGACCTGGGCGGTGGAGCCGTCCAGGGTAAAGTTGCCGCAGCAAATGAGGTCAAAAGACCCCAGTCGGCGGATACCGGCGGCCAGAATCCGGGAGGTGGCCAGGGTGTCCGAGCCGGCGAAGGCCGGGTCCGAGAGCAGCACCGCCCGGTGGGCGCCCATGGCCAGGGCCTGGCGCAAAACCGGCTGAGACGAGGGAGGAGCCATGGAAAGGAGCGCCACTTCGGCGCCGCGGGCGTCCTTAATTTCCAGGGCGGCTTCCAGGGCGTGTTTGTCCAGGGGGTTGATGATGCTGGGAATCCCTTCCCGGATCAACGTCTTGGTCACGGGATCCATCCGGAGCCGGTCCCAGGCCTGGGGATCCGGCACCGGCTTGATGCAGACGATTACCCTTTTCATGGGCTTGCCTTCCGCAAAGCATGAAAAGATTAATATTGGGGGGAGGGCCAGGGAGCAACGCTCCCTGCCCTCCCCCCAACCCCCTCCCAACCCTTTCAGTGGGCTGTAGAAGTCGGGGGCCTGGCCCCGACTTCTACAGCCTGATTATTGCTCCCTTATGGGGTTGGGGGAGAGGGTTTGGGAGAGGGGGCAGGGG
>VGSW01000063.1 GCA_016874915.1 Deltaproteobacteria bacterium | reverse complement strand
GGGCCAATTCCTGGCCCTCCAAACGGCGGAAATAGCGAGCATAGGGCGCAAAGTAATCGGCAATATCCGGAAAAATAACCTCCTTGGACATGGAGCTAACATACTATAATATCCTTTAATAAGCAAGATAATCTGTCGGAGTAGTAATAATACCGTTTTCGGTTTTCGGTTTTCGGTTAAAAGATTATTAAATTAGGCTGTTGGAAAAGTTCGCCAAGTGGGTTGCCTCTTTCTGATTCTGATTACTGAATGCTGGCCGCGGACGACTGAATCAACAGACGGGTAGATCCGAAGGCCGCATCGGAAAGGTAAAGAAAAACGCGGTGCCTTTTCCCGGGGCCGTCTCCACCCAGATATGGCCGCCGTGAGCGTCGATGATCCGCTTCACCGTGGCCAGCCCCATGCCGAACCCTCCTTCTCCCCCGGTTCCCTGTCCCCGCTGAAAGAACTTAAAAAGTTGAGGCAGGTCTCCCGTGGGGATTCCCGGTCCCTGGTCCTTGACCATGAAGCGCACTTCCCCATCGCCTTCCCGGGCTTCCAGGAAGACACAGGTATGAGGCGGGCAGTATTTAATGGCGTTCTCCAGGAGGTTTTCCAAAACCCGTCGGAATAACAGGGGATCCGCGGCCAAGGTCAGGACTTCCTGGGGTAAGTCTGTTTTGATGCAAATGTCTTTGGCTTCGGCCAGGGGCAGGAGCAGGGCCACCACCTCCTGGCATTCTTTCTCCACCTGAATGGCGCTGGGCATGGGCCTCAGGATGTGGAGGTCCAGCCGGGCAAATTCCAGGAACTTGCCGATGAGCTTTTCCAGGCGCTGCATTTCCCGCTCAACGGTCTCCATGTAGGTCTGCTGCTCCGGGGACAAAGGACCGACTTTGCCCTGGACCAGGCGGTGGATGAGGCCGGAGACGCCCACTATGGGGGTTTTTAGGTCATGGGCGAACATGTTCACCAGGTGGCGGCGCTCTTCCTCCAGCAATTTAAACGGGCTCATATCCCGGAAAATTAAGGCCCCGCCGTGAAAGACGCCTTGTTCATCCCGGAAAGCCAGGGTGCTGTAAAGAATAGGGATCTGCTGGCCGCCGCGGTTGGTGATGAAATCTTCCTGGTCCAGCAGCTTTTCAGGAATGGCAGGGTTTTCCAGGGGACATCTCTGGCCGCAGAGGACGCAGTGAAAAACCTCCCGGCAGTGGCGCCCCAGGGCCTCAGATTGGCTGAACCCGGTGATCTTTTCGCCCAGGGGGTTGAGTTCGGTGACCAGCATCTGCCCATCCACCACGATAATCCCCGCGGGCGCGTTTTTCAGGATGAAATTGAAAAGGGCCAGTTTCTCCTTTTCTTTTTGGAGGGAAGATTTATTCTGGCGTCGGGGCATAATTTTCCACCGTTTTAATAAAATATTACTCATTAACTAACCCCTTATCAAGGTGTCTTTGCAAGGGAAATCCCTGGCATTGACTGTCGGGATATGTTATTAATCAAAATTCCAAGGTAGTGAAAAATGTCTCAAGCTCGCACCCGTTTTTCTCCCAGTCCCACCGGCTCCCTGCATCTGGGCGGGGCCCATACCGCCCTCTTCAACTGGCTCATCGCCCGGCGCCACCAGGGCGTCTTTATCCTGCGCATCGAAGACACGGACAAAGAGCGCTCCCAGGAACGCTTTGTAGAGGAAATCCTGGACTCCCTCACCTGGCTGGGTCTCCCCTGGGACGAAGGCCCCTACCGCCAGTCCGAACGTCTTCACGTCTATAACGAATATATTGAAAAACTCCTGGAGCGGGATGGGGCCTACTATTGCGACTGCCCCCCCGGAGACCTGGAAGCGCGGCGCCAGGAAGCCCTGGCCCGGGGCGAGAAGCCCAAATACGACGGCCGCTGCCGGGAACGGGGGCTGAAGAAGGGCCCGGACACCGCGGTGCGCTTCAAAACCCCCCTCACCGGGGTCACCTTCTGGCACGACCTCATCAAAGGCCACATCGCCTTTGACAACCGGGAACTGGACGACCTGGTGCTGGCCCGGGCCGACGGCATTCCCACTTACAACTTTGCGGTGGTGGTGGATGACATCACCATGGCAGTGACCCACGTCATCCGGGGGGACGACCACGTGCCCAACACCCCCCGCCAGCTTCTTATCTACCAGGCCCTGGAGGCCCCGCCGCCCCGGTTCGCCCACATGCCCCTGATGCTGGGGAAAGACCGGGCCAAACTTTCCAAGCGCCACGGTGCCCTGTCCATCCTGACCTACCGGGAAATGGGCTTCCTGCCCCCCGCCCTGAACAATTACCTGGCCCGCCTGGGCTGGTCCCACGGCGACCAGGAAATTTTCACCATGGAGGAATTGATTCAATATTTCTCCCTGGAGCACGTCACCAAATCTGCGGGCATTTTCGACGAAGAGAAGTTGCTGTGGCTCAACAGCCACTATATCAAGGAGACCCCCCTCCCGGAACTGGCCCGGTTGCTGGTTCCCTTCCTGGCCCGTATAGGGATAGAGACCCCCGACCCCCAATATCTGGCGCGGGTGACGGGCACCTTGAACACCCGCAGCAAAACCCTGGTGGATATGGCGGAAAGAGCCCTTTTTTACTTCCGGGATCCTTCGGTCTATGACGAAAAGGCGGCCAAAAAATTCCTCACCCCCGAAGCCGCCCCCCTGCTGGAGGAAATCTCCCGGCGGCTGGAGGCCTTGCCCGAGGCCACCGAAGAGGCTCTCAACCTCATGTTCAAGGAACTGGAAGCGGAAACCGGCCTGAAGATGGGGAAACTGGCGCAACCGGTGCGGGTCGCCCTCACCGGAAAAAGTGAAAGTCCGGGGCTTTTTGAGATCATCAGCATCCTGGGCAAGCAAGTGACCCGGCGCCGCATCCGCCGGGCCGTGGAGTTTATTCAAGAAATTTCGCATAAAGGTTGACATGGGACAGCCAAACGGCTGATAATCGTTGCTGCAAAATAAGGAGGTTGGGGATTCATGGCTCATCATACCGAACATCATCACGAGGAAAAGATTCCGGCCTACCGGAAAAAACAGGCGGTCCTGTGCGTCCTGGTGTTCATCTGCCTGGGACTGGCCTTTTGGATCGGCACCGCACTGGGCGCGGTAATTTCCATCCTGGCGGCCTCATTTATCTGTTTCTGGGCCTCCAAAATGGAGCCGGAAAAGGCCCCTGACGAGCATCATCATTGAACCAGTAACCAGTGATCAGTAATCAGTAACCAGTGACCTATCCCTTCTGACCACTGGTCACTGGTCACTGATTATTGGCCACTGGCAAAGGAGGGAGCCATGCGCATCGCGTTGATGGGGCAGGCGGCATTTGGCGCGGATGTTTTAAAGGGCCTGGTCAAAATGGGGCAGGAGGTGGTAGGGGTTTTCTGCCCGCCGGACCGGGGCGGCAAGGCGGACCCGCTGAAAGAGGCCGCCGTGAACGCTGGCGTCCCGGTCTTCCAGCCCGCGCACCTGAAAAATCCCGAAGCCTACGACCAGATGGTCAAACTCAACGCCGACTTGGGGGTCCTGGCCTTTGTCACCGACATCGTGCCGGCCCGGGTTTTCAATGCCCCCAGGCTAGGCTCCATCTGCTACCATCCCTCCATCCTTCCCAAATACCGGGGCTCCTCCGCCATCAACTGGGCGGTGATCAACGGCGAGACCAAAACCGGGCTTTCCATCTTCTGGGTGGACGAAGGCATTGACACTGGCGATATCCTCCTTCAGAAAGAGGTGGAGATCGGCCCCCAGGAGACCACCGGGGAAGTCTATTTCAACAAACTCTATCCTTTAGGGGTGGAGGCCGTCCTGGAGGCGGTGGACCTGGTTGCTAAAGGTAAGGCGCCCAGGATTCCCCAAGATCATTCCCAGGCCACTTACGATCCCCCCCTAGACGAAAAGTTAGCCGGCCTGGATTGGAAAAAACCAGGCCCCCAGGTCTTCAACTTCATCCGGGGCTGCGATCCCCAGCCCGGAGCCACTACCACCTTCCGGGGCGAGAAGGTGAAGCTCTACAACGCCCGGTTCCTGGAAGAAGCCTCCAACGCCTCTCCGGGGGAGATCTTGGAAGTGATCGACAAGGGGTTAAAGGTGGCCGTCCCCGGCGCCGCCGTTCTCCTCACCCGCTTCCGCACCAAAGATCTGGGCAAGGTCAAAGCTCCGGAGTTCATCCAGGCCAAACAGCCCCGAGTGGGGGAAAGGTTCGGAAGCTGATTGCACAACTTTCCAATTACAATGACGAATATCGAGGAGTTAGCCGCTTGATGTTGTTTGCGGCTACCCTCTCGTTCCCAAGCTCCCGCTTGGAAACGCAAAATTTTCTGCCGAAGCTCCTGCTTCGGCAATCTGGGTGACATAGCTTACATTTCTCGTTTCCAGGAGAATGGCCGTGAAATTCAGAGTTATCATTGAGCAAGACGAAGATGGAGTTTTTGTAGCCCATTGCCCCGCGCTCCCGGGTTGTGTTTCCCAAGGAAAGACTCGGGCCGAGGCCGAGGCCAATATAAAAGAAGCCATCGCCGGATATCTGGAGAGCCTCAGAAAGCATGATGAACCTGTCCCGCCGCCCATAACCGAAGAGATTGTTGAAGTAGCCATATGACCAAGTTGCCCTCGGTTTCGGGCCGAGATTTAATTAAAGCCCTGGCCAAAATCGGCGATCAGCGTGATCATCAGAAGGGGAGCATATCATTTTGCGTCACCGGAATCCGCCTCACCGCCGCCTGACCATTCCCGATCATCAAGAAATTGCCAAAGGAACTCTAAGAACTATTATCAGGGAAGCCGGCCTTACGGTGGAAGAACTGCTTAATCTGCTATAATCATTACGGTATCGTGGTCCATGAAACCCATCGGCATTTACTACCACCCCTCTTTTTCCCGCAAGAGCTACATGACCATCGGCAACCGGCTCCGGGATTTTCCCGAAGCCCTGGAGCACCTCCTTGCCAAGTCCAATGTCAGGATGTTCGAATCGCCCCGGGCGCCGGTGGAGCTAATCCTCAAGGTACACCATCCGGACATGATCCACATGGTGGCCCGGGACCAGATGTGCTCCACCGCCTATGAGTCCGCCGGGGGGGTGGTGGCGGCCATGGAAGCCCTGGCTAAAGGGGTGATCGACCGGGCCTTTTGCTTTATCGGCGCGGGGGGCCACCACTCCGGCTTCCGCCAGTTCTGGGGGGCCTGCTGCTTCAACGACGTGGTCATGGCCCTAACGCAGGTGCGGGAAATCAGCTCCTGGCGGCGCTTTGCCATTGTGGACACCGACGCCCACCACGGGGACGGCACCCGGCAGCTCGTCCAGGCAGATGCTGAGGTGCTTCATCTATGTTTCTGCGGCTCTGACTACCGCTCCCCGGACGGGACCAAAGTTGACGTGGACGTGTACTCCCTGGCTTGGCGCAGCGACATCAATGCCCGGTACGTGGAAGAAGTGCGCCGCCACCTGCCCTTGATTTCCCAGTTCCAGCCGGACCTGCTGGTGTGGTACTACGGCTTTGACACCCACGCCGACGACTACGGTTCCCTGGGGCTCACCGAAGCCGCCTTTTTCCAAATCTGCGACCTGATGCTGGAGACCTCCACCGAGGTTGGAATCCCCCTCCAGGTGGTTCTGGGGGGAGGCTCCCTATCTTATCTGGCCGCCAATACCATCCCGGAAATCATCCGCCGCCTGGCGGAGCATTAAAAATGGGAGGCCGCCCGCATCATGGGCGACCTCCCATTTGGCCGCGTCCCCGCGCCCTGTCCGCTATCACTGCCTGGCTTTCCTGGACCCTTTGCCCTTAGCCGCCTTTTGGGCTTCTTCTTTGGCTGCGGCTTGCTGAATGGCTTTGACCAACTCGTCGGCCATTGCAGGGTTAACTTGGCGCAATTCATCGAGCTCTTGCTTGGCGGCCTCCGGGTTGTTGACGGTGAGATAGAGAAGGACCATCTCGATATAGGGGTCGGGGAGATTGAAATACGTTTTCTTGGCATCTTCAAACAAACCTGCCGCTTTTTTGAGGTCTTTGGCATGCTTGGCCTGGCGGCCGCGAACCACCAGAGCCTTGGCTTCGGCAAGCCAGCCTTCGGCCCGTGCTTCCAGGGCCAGGCCGGGGCCCATCTTCATTTCCAAAATGTTCTGGCCGGCGGAGGCGAAATTGAGCATCTGCCCCTCTCCGATGAAAAAGGTGTTGACCCCGATCACCTGACCCTGCATGTTTATAGCGGGGCCGCCGCTGGACCCCGGCGAAATAGGCGCCGAGATTTGAATAAACCTCTTTTTATTCTTTTCCCGCACCGCGGAGACAATGCCGTCCGCCACGGTCCATTCCATGCCCTTGGGGTTTCCCACTACCAGCACCTTTTCCCCCACCTGGGGGAGGACCCCCGTCACCTTGAGGGGCAGCGTCGCCACATCCGGGACCATTGCCGCCAGGATCAGGTCTGCGGCTCGGTCTTCCGCCAGCACCCGGGTCACCGGGTAAGTTTTCCCTTCCAGTGTTCTCACCTTGGCTTGGGTGGCCCCCTCCAGGACGTGGTAGTTGGTGATAAAGGCACCTTGATTATTGACAAAAAAACCGGAGCCGTATTTCCGATGGCGTCCGTTTATATCCAGAATCTGGACATATACTACGGACGGTTTGACCTGTTTGATGAGTTCGGGCAAATTCCCTTCGCCCGAAGCTTTGGCTGCTGAGGGCATGGCAGACTTTAATTTTTCGGCCAGTTTGGTGTCGAGTTCTTTCAGAATCTCCCATTCTTTTGCCGCGTCTTTCGTCCGACCGGCCAGCAGGTACGACAACCCCAAGTAATAGTGGGCCTGGGGGTTGTCAGGCTTAAACTTCGTCGCCCGTAAGGAGTAAGTGATGGCCCATTCCTTGTCTTCCCTTTTTAAGGCCCGGGCGGCCCTGGATAGATAGGATTCGAAAGCTTCATCGACGTGGGCGGCGGCCCAGTCGGCAAAAGCCTGGGGCGCTCCGGCCGGCTGCAGGAATTCCGGGGGCGCGGGAACTGCGAAATTGATAGGTTGGCCTTCGCTGGTGCCTGAACCTCCCACCCCCACCAATTCGCCTTTCAGGGTCACCACCGCGGCACCCTCCGCCCCCGAAGGAACGGCGGCGGAGATTACGATAACCCTGCGCCCCAGAAACTCCCGGACGCTGGACACCATGCCCTCGTGCACGGTTGACTCCATCTTTTTGCCGTAACCCGCCACCAACACCCGGGAACCCAGATTCGGAGCCGTGGCGGCCATCGTCAGAAACGGCCAGGGCGCGCCGGGGGGATCTACCAGCAGTTTCACCAGATCGGTGGTTTTATCATCCGCCAGCACTGCCTTGACCGGGTAATCCTGATTCGCTCCGGTCCGGATCAGAAGTTTGGAAGGTCCCAAAACCACGGAACGGTGGGTGAGAAGATGACCTTCCGGACTGATTAAAACCCCGTTCCCGGTTTTCATTAATTTGCCTTCTCCATCGTAACCCGTGACCTGGACCACCGCACCCATGGTTTTATTGATCAGAGCTGAGACGTCTTCCTGGCCCGGAGCCTGGCCCACGGATAAGAGTAAGACCTGAAATCCCACTACCAACGCAAAAAAAGCGGCCCGCACCATTGGAATTCCCCTTAAATTCATTTTTCTTGGCTCATGTTAATATTAAACGGGAAAATAACGCAACTTTTATCGTTTGGAAGGCTCAGGGCCCAGGATCCCTTAAAACCGTTTTCGGTTTTCGGTTTTCAGTTTTCGGCTAAATGAAACTGTATTATCAGTAAGTTAGCCATAGAATTAGTAGCATCTGAAACTGAACTTGGTATAAATACTTAAAAAATATTTGTATTTTTATGAATTCTCGCTATAATTGCGATGTAGCGGTGTGGATATTGCTCCTGTGGGGGGCTGGTTTCCCTCAGCCTCAGGGGTGGTTCCTTTTTAGAAGGAGATAAGACGATGCTGCGCCGCCTTTCCCTGGTGACCTTGGCCGCCGCGCTGCTTCTGGCCCTGGCGCCCGGCGCCCAGGCCCTGGACATCAACATCATTCCCGGCGCCAGCCTGTCCGCCAATCCCCAGGCTCTGGATTCCTTTAACCGGGCGGCGCAGCAGTGGGAGCGCCGCTTCTCCGACCCCATCACCGTCAATATCAATGCCAACCTGGCTGCCCTGGGATCCGGCATCCTCGGGTCCACCGACACCGTAATGCTTTATGGCGGCTATAACACCATCCGGACCGCCATGGTGGCCGATGCCGCGCCTTATGCCAACAATGCCATCGTGGCGTATCTGCCCACCGTCTCTGAATTCAGCGCCTATGTGCCCAGCGGCTTCGGCCTTACAGGTGATATTGGGGCCAGCAAGGCCAACCTCAAGGCCCTGGGATTCACCGGCCTGGATGGCGCCTTCGGCGCCAGAGACGCCACCATTACCTTCAGCACCGGTTTCTCCTTTACTTACAACCACCACGTGGGCGGGGTGACGCCGGGAACCATTGACTTTGAAACCGTCGCGGCCCACGAGATCGGCCACGCCCTGGGCTTCATCTCCGTGGTGGATGCCATAGATTACTACAAATCCCTTGGCCTGACCGGCGACGTTTATCCATATTCCCTGGACCTTTTCCGGTTCGGCAAAGACATCTCCAACCCCTCCAATTATTCGGGATTCACCAACAATCCCCGCATGCTGGTTCCCGGGCAGGAAGCCATCTTTGACGATCTAACCAGCGAATACCGCATGTCCACCGGGAGTGAATACGGGGACGGCCGCCAGGCCAGTCACTGGAAAGACGATGCCCTCCTGGGCAGCTTCATCGGCCTGCTGGACCCCACCCTGGGTTACGGAGTCTATTTTGACGTGGCCGAGCCGGACGTGCGCGCCATGGACCTCATCGGCTACGACCTGGTCCTGACCCCTGTGCCGGGGGCTTTTTGGCTGCTGGGTTCGGGCCTACTGGGGTTGGCGGCTTTGCGCTTCCGCCGGCGCCGCTAGCTCCGGCGCGATGTAAAACAGAAACGCCTGCACCTTAAAATCAACCGCCAGTGGCGGCTGCTCCCCATTTTTCCATTTCCTTCAATGCCTTAATAACTTCCCTCACCCTTGCCATCTTACCGAAATTTTTATATAATTTATTTTATGTTGTTAGAGAAATTACAAACCATCGACCAACGCTTCCGGGAATTGGAAGGACTACTGGGCGACCCCGAGATCATCAAGTCCCAGGACCTCTACCAGAAATACCGCAAGGAATACGCTGACCTCAGTCCCCTGGTCCAGACCTACCGGCGTTACCAGCAGGTGCAAAAAGAACTGGCGGACAGCCAGAGCTTGCTTAAAGAAGAGGCCGACGAGGAACTGAAGGCCCTGGTCCGGGAAGAAATCCAGGCCCTCAAGGACCAGGCCGCCAGCCTGGAAGAAGAGTTGCGTTTTCTGCTGCTGCCTAAGGACCCCAACGACGAAAAGAACGTCCTCCTGGAAATCAGGGCCGGCACCGGCGGCGAAGAGGCCGGTCTCTTTGCCGCGGACCTGTTCCGCATGTACAGCCGTCTGGCCGAGCGCCGGGGTTGGAAGCTGGAGGTCTTGAGTCATTCTCCCACCGGCATCGGCGGGCTTAAAGAAATCATTGCGGCCATCGCGGGTAACCGGGTGTATAGCCAATTAAAATATGAAAGCGGCGTCCACCGGGTCCAACGGGTCCCGGTGACCGAATCCCAGGGCCGCATCCATACCTCCGCGGTCACCGTGGCCATCCTCCCGGAGGCCGAAGACGTGGATCTGCAGATCAGCCCGGAAGAGCTGCGCATCGACGTGTACCGCTCCTCCGGCCCCGGGGGACAGAGCGTCAATACCACGGATTCCGCGGTGCGGGTCACCCATCTCCCCACCGGCCTGGTGGTCACTTGCCAGGACGAGAAATCCCAGCACAAAAACAAGGCCAAGGCCCTAAAAGTGCTGCGCTCCCGGCTGTTGGACCTGAAACAGCAGGAGCAGCAGGCGCAGATCGCCCAGGAGCGCCGCAGCCAGGTGGGCACCGGCGACCGCAGCGAACGCATCCGCACCTACAATTTCCCGCAATCCCGAATCACCGACCATCGCATCGGCTTTTCAACCCATGGCCTTAAGATGGAAGCCACGCTGGACGGCGACCTGGATGAACTCCTCCAGGCCCTCACCACCCATTACCGCACCCAGGCCCTGCAGCAAGCATAAATGACGGCCCCGGCCCCCAAAGCATGGACCATCGTGGAACTGCTCCGGTGGGCCGCGGACTATTTCCGGGAGAAGGGGGTTTCCGAACCCCGGACCTCCGCAGAAGTGCTGCTGGCCCACGCCCTGGGCCTCAGCCGCCTGGACCTCTACCTGCGCCACGACCAGCCCCTAACTCCGGAAGAACTGGCCCGCTTCAAAAACCTGGTGCTGCGCCGCCGCCAGGGGGAGCCAGTGGCCTACATCATCGGCCATAAGGAGTTCTGGTCCCTGGATTTTATCGTCACCCCCGCGGTCCTTATCCCCCGCCCGGAAACGGAGATCCTGGTCCAAGCCGTCCTCGATGTCCTTAAAACCGAAGACCGAAGACCGAAGACCGGAGACCGAGGCCTTGACGTGGGAACCGGCTCCGGCGCGGTGGTCATCACCCTGGCCCGGGAACTGCCCGGGATGCGCTGGCTGGCGGTGGATGTCTCCAGGCCGGCGCTGAACGTGGCCCGGGAAAATGCCCGGCGTCACGGGGCAGCTGCCAGGATCAGCCTGGTTCAGGCCAGCTTGCTTAGTTCCATTAAGCCAGAGCCGCGGTTCAGTATGGTGGTAGCCAATCTTCCCTACATCCCCCGGCCCGTATGGGAAGGCCTGCCTAAAGATATTAAGGAATTTGAACCCCGAGAAGCGCTCCTGGGTGGAGAAGATGGGACGGACCTGCTTAAAGCCCTCATCGGCCAAGCCCACCAGGTGCTCCTGCCCGGAGGCTGGCTGGCCCTGGAAGTGGCCGACGGCATGGCCCCTAAGGTGGCCCAATTGATCACGGAGACCACGGCCTATGGCCCGCCGGAAATCTTGAAAGACTACCAGGGAGCGGATCGGGTGGTGCGGGCCCGGCGTCGGGACTGACCCGCAGTGGGAGTTGCCAGGAGCAGGGAATAGGGATCAGGGAATAGGGAATAGACCGATTCTTTGATAAACCAATTTTTTCGGAAAACGGAAAACGGAAAACGGTATTAAAACGTGGACTCCTTCTTGATCATGATGCTCATGTCATCGGTTTTCTTATAAGGAATCCGGGGTTTGTCGTCGTAAGCGCTCCAGCTTTCGCCCCCGTCCACCTTAAGGCGCTGCACCGCGCCGTCTTCGCTTTTTGATTCCAGCAAGACCCCGGAGCAGCCGCAACTCACCAGCACAGCCAAGACCAAGGCCGGCCACTGACCAGCTTTCCGCATCTTTATCCCCCTAGAGCCTTCGTTGAAGATGCCGGTAAAGCCTGCGAATCTCACTAAGCCGCAGGGGGTCCGGCTGCCCTGGCGTCTCGGGGTCTCCCCAGACCCCCTACCAGAGCTTTTGAGGGCTCTTACATAAATTCCATATACAACGAAAAAATTAGAATGTCGATTCTTTTTTCAGAATGACCGCGCCTCCGTCCTCCTTCAGGGGATTGCGGTCATAAAGCCTCCAGCTCTCCCCGCCTTGCACCCGCACCCGTTCCAGGTGGCCGTCCTCGTATTCCTTTTCCGCCAGGATGCCGGCGCATCCGGCCACAAGCAGCCCGGCCAGCAATGCGGCTAGCCATCCCGCCAGCCATCTCCCTTTCTTCCGGCCCGCCATGTTCTCTCCTTCGTCCTGTTCCAGGACTGTAGCGGCTGCCGCTTTGGGAAAGGTGCTCGGTTTCCCGGTCTGGGATGTTGGGCAAATGGTTATAAAGTTGAATCAGGCCGTCCAGGCGATATTTATATTACCACAATCATTCAATTTTTACAAGTCCTCCGGGCCGGCGATACGCCCGGCCACGGCGCTGGCCGCGGCCACCGCGGGGTTGGCGAGATAGACCTGGGACTGGGGATGCCCCATGCGTCCGGTGAAATTGCGGTTGGTGGTGGCAATGGCCACTTCTCCCGGGGCCAGAATGCCCATGTGGCCCCCCAGGCAGGGGCCGCAGGTAGGCGGGCTAATCACCGCGCCCGCGTCCATGAACACCGCCAACAGGCCCTCATCCATGGCCTGGCGGTAAATCAGGGGCGTGGCGGGAATCACAATAAGGCGCACTCCTTTGGCCGCTTTCCGGCCTTTCAAAACCTTTGCCGCCAGGCGCAGGTCCCCCATGCGCCCATTGGTGCAGGACCCGATCACCGCCTGGTCGATTTGTACGTTCCTTACCTGGGATACCGGCCGCACGTTCTCCGGCGACGGCGGCAGCGCCACCTGGGGCTCCAGCTTGCTCACGTCATAAGTTTTTTCCGCGACATAGTGAGCCCCCGGGTCGCTTTCATAAACCTTAAAGGGCCGCAAGGCGCGGCCCCGGACGTATTCCAACGTGATGTCGTCCGGCGCCATGATGCCGTTTTTGGCCCCGGCCTCCACCGCCATGTTGGCCATGGAAAAGCGGTCGTCCATGGGGAGGCCGCGGATGGTGTCGCCGGTGAACTCCATGGCCCGGTAGTTGGCCCCGTCCACCCCGATGTCGCCGATGGTCATGAGGATTAAATCCTTGCCGGTGACCCAGGGCCGCAACTGGCCGGTATAGACAAAGCGCATGGATTCGGGCACTTTCAGCCAGCACTCCCCGGTGACCATGGCCGCGGCCAGATCCGTAGAGCCCACCCCGGAGGCGAAGGCCCCCAGGGCCCCGTAAGTGCAGGTGTGGCTGTCCGCGCCGATGATCAAATCCCCCGGCCCCACGATGCCCTTCTCCGGCAGCAGGGCGTGTTCCACCCCCATCTCGCCGCCGTCGTAGAAGTGCGTCAGATTCTGCTCCCTGGCAAAATTGCGCAGAATCTGGCACTGCTTGGCCGACGGAATATCCTTGTTGGGGGCGAAATGGTCCGCCACCAGCACCACCCGATCCTTATCGAATACATCCTTGGCCCCCACGTCATGAAACGCCTTGATGGCCAGAGGCGCGGTGATGTCGTTGCCCAGGGCGATGTCCACTTTGGCCAGGATCAACTCCCCCGGGTCCATGTAATCTTTGCCGGCATGAGCTGCCAGTATCTTTTGCGTTATGGTTTGAGGCTTTGACATTATATTTTGACTCCTGCGGTTTAGCGGGTCGGCGGTTTGGCGGTTCGGCTGCTAACCCGCTAACCCGCCAAACCGCTAAACCGCTTTTACAATTTCTCCGGCTTCTGGCCCTTCGGCCCCCCCGCCTTCAGGAAATGCAGCCGGTTCAGTCCGTTGATATACGCCCGGGCGCTGGCGGTGACCACGTCCGGGTCCACCCCCTGGCCGGTGACGATGTGGCCTTCATCCTCCAGGCGCACGCTCACCTCCCCCAGGGCCTCGGTGCCGCCGGTGATGGAGCTCACCGCAAATTTGAGGAGCTTCGCCTTGGATTTGGCCAGGTCGGTGATGGCCTTGTAGGTGGCGTCAATGGGCCCGTCCCCGAAGGCCGAGTGGGTTTTCAACTCCCCGGCCACCTCCAGCTTCACCGTGGCGTTGGGTTTGACCATGGTGCCGGTGAGCACGATCAAATCCACCAGGCGGTAATACTCCGGCACCGACTTGAACACCACCTCGGTTTCCACCAGGCTGAGGAGGTCTTCGTCAAAGATTTGCTTTTTCCGGTCCGCCAAATTTTTAAAGCGCATGAAGACCTTGTTCAGCTCCTCGTCGGAAAGGTGGTAGCCCATCTCCTGGAGCTTGTTCCGGAAAGCATGCCTGCCCGAGAGCTTCCCCAGCACCAGGGAACTGGTCTTGAGGCCCACCGTGGACGGCGTCATGATCTCGAAGGTGCTGGCCTCCTTGAGCACCCCGTCCTGGTGGATGCCCGATTCGTGGGCGAAGGCGTTGGCCCCCACGATGGCCTTGTTGGGCTGCACCACCACCCCGGTGAGCTTGCTCACCAGCCGGCTGGTGGGATGGAGGTACTGGGTGACGATGTCGGTGTAGTAATCGAAAAAATCCTTCCGGGTGTGGAGGGCCATGACCACCTCCTCCAGGGAGGCGTTGCCCGCCCGTTCCCCCAGCCCGTTGATGGTCACCTCCACCTGGCGCACCCCGTTCATGATGGCCGCCAGGGTGTTGGCCACCGCCAGCCCCAGGTCGTTGTGGCAGTGCACCGACAGGATGGCCTTGTGGATATTGGGGATGTGCTCCATCAGGTACTTGATCTTGGCCCCGAACTCCTGGGGGATGGCGTAGCCCACCGTGTCCGGGAAATTGAGGACCTTGGCCCCCGCGTCGATGGCCGCGGTGAAGACTTGGGCCACGTAGGCCGGGTCGCTGCGGGACGCGTCCATGGCCGAGAACTCCACGTTGGAGGTGTACCGGGCCGCGTGCTTCACCGCGGCCTTGGTCATCTCCAGCACCTCTTCCCGGGACTTGCGCATCTGGTATTTCAGATGGATGTCGGACGTGGAAATAAAGGTGTGGATGCGGGGGTTGGACCCCTCCTTGACGGCCTCCCAGCAGGCGTCGATGTCTTTCTCAAAGGCCCTAGCCAGCCCCGCGATCTGGGGGCCCCGGATTTCCCGGGCAATGGTCCGCACCGCCTCGAAATCCCCCGGCGAGGCGAAGGGAAACCCCGCCTCGATGACGTCCACCTTGAGCATCTCCAGGTTCCGGGCGATCTGGAGCTTTTCATCCACGTTCAGCGACGCCCCGGGGGTCTGTTCCCCGTCCCGGAGCGTGGTGTCGAATATATATACTTTTTCAGGCATGTTAATCTCCTTTGCCCTGCATAACCATTACCTCTACAAAAGGTTGCTACAAGGCTATCAGCCGGGGATACTCAAGGGCCTTGGTGGCACAGGCGTCTCGCCTGTGCCTCAGCCCAAAACCGGACCATGGGTCCAGGGAAGACATCTGGCATTATACCACTTCCGGTTCTATATCAGCAGATAATCCTTAGGCTTTTTCCCCGAAAACCGAAAACCGAAAACGGCAATCAAGCCACTGGCTTCCTCAAAAAAAAGCAGTTAAAACAAATCCTTACCAAAAATATCGTGGGAGAGAAAAGATCGCCGCCTGCCTAGGCAGGCAGCAGCAACAGCAGGCCTAAGGCCAAAAGGGGGTAATCGAAAATATAAGCTGAGGCCATTGGGTTGGACATAGATTAATATTAGCTTTTATTTTAACGAATTTCAATCCTATCGGTTAAAAAAACCAAAGTCTCCGAAAGTGGGGGAAGAGGGTAGGGTGGGGGGGGGAGGTAATATCTTTTCCGCTCCGGTTAATAACACGATCTTACGTTTGCGAGCCTCTCCAAAAGTCGTTGCCCTCAGGTCAAGGACTCTCCGCCGCCACGCAATAATGCCTCTTCCATCCCATCATGGGAAGCCGGCCCCTGGGATGAATCAGCTCGCGGCCAGGAACATAGGCACAATTGCCTAGAAAAAATTAGGTATTTTTGCCGATGGTAACTATCCGGTGTCGGTCATATTTTAGTTTTCAAGGGGGCCACAACACCGGCACTGAAGTTTTAGCCGCCAAGTCGCCAAGCCCCAGTCGGGAAGAAGTAAGAAAAGAGAGTATTGGTCATGTTAAGCAGAAGGAAATTCTTGTGCATCGCGGGGTTGGGCGCCCTGGCCCTGGCCATTCCCTGGAAGGTGGAGATGGCCTGGGTGGGTTGGCCCCCGGAAGACCGGGCAAATCCCCGGCCCCGCCCTAACTCCCCGGTCATTGATTGGTCAACGGAACCGCCTCCCCCTCCCATGGCCCGGGCGCCCCGGAAGCGCAAGCCGGAAGGGGCTTTTGAATGCAACCTCTGCTCCGAAAAGTTCCGGGCTGCACAGGCTAGAAAGCCTGTGCTACTAATCTTCAATTTCTTGTTTTTTGACAAAGATTTTGCATGTATCCCGTTGATCTGATTAAGTAATCAGTTAAATTTTTGAGTTTGGTTGCGGCCTCGGACCGCGATGTGCCACCAATGCTTTTCATGGTTTATGGGTGAGCCGCAGGCTCATGTTCATACTGTCCTGAAGATGTAGCCGCAGGCTTCAGCCGGCGCCGGGCGCCTCGCCGGGGCTCCCCTGCCGGGTGGGGCGGGCCTCCGTGCCCGTCAAAAATTGTCGCCCGGATAAAGTTGCTATACCAGGTATCAAAGTGCGCCACCCAAGAACAGCCGGGGGCGGCTGTTCCACATGTTTATGGTTTATGGATGAGCCAAAGGCTTATGTTCAATTGCACTGAAATAATTTCGCCACCCCCACCCCAGCCCTCCCCCATCCAGGGGGAGGGAGAACTTGGTCACCCTTAGGCATCGATCACCCCCCCCAAATCCGTCCTCCACCTGGGCTTTCCCAAAAATTTCTTGCAACGAGTAACGAAACCGTTACATTTAAATGGCGATCAAAACCTTCGCGGCTGTTGTGGTTGAAAGAGTTCTGGCACACCGGCAGGCATAAGAAGGCAACCCGCGAACGGGACCCCGGCCTTAGAGGCGAGATGAAAAGGGGATTGTCTATGCCGCGCCGTTTTTTACTCTGTGTCCTGCTGCTGGTTTGCGGGTGGGGCGGTGGCGCCTGGGCTGCCGCGCCGGAGGGCCAGCCTGACATATTGGCCTTTCTTAAAGAGGAGCGGATAGGAGACTTGCGTTTGGGCCTGACGGAAGAGGAAGTCAAAGCCCGGATTCCCGGCAAGCTGAAAAAGGGGAAGGAAAGGCAATGGGCGGCCACGGGCGAATATGTCCAAAAATGGGCCTATCCGGATTGCGGCGTCTTCCTGGAAATGAGTTCCGATGATAAGGGGGGAGCCAAAAGGGTAATGTCCATTACCATTAGAAGCCCCAGTCTTCTCCGAACCACGAGAGGCATTCGTATCGGCAGTACGGAGCAGGAGCTTATGAAGGCTTATGGGCCATACCAGGATGAAGAGATGAGCCGGAGGGGGCGGTTTGTGGCGGGTTCCATTTACGGCGGAGTAATTTTTTCCGTGAAAGCGGGCCAAGTGACCCGGATATTTCTGGGCG
>VGSW01000062.1 GCA_016874915.1 Deltaproteobacteria bacterium | reverse complement strand
TCAAGTTTCGAGTTTCGAGTTTCGAGATTATTGAGGAATACTCAAAACTCGAAACCCGCCTGATTATAAGCACAACTGCGCCGGCAATGCCAGGGTAAAGGCGAATCGCCCTGAATTGAGCCCCGCCAGGCCCCCTCCAGGGCGATTCGGTTAAGCTGCAGGTCCACCAACCTGCGCTTTATTTCTTGAAGATATCTGTCCGAGTGATGTTCATAAACCGCAGGGCCTTGCCCGGCTCTTTGTAATAAATCCGGACCTCGTCCCCCGCGTCCCAGGTGTCATCGGGCATGGCAAAGTATTCCTCGGGCACGGTGAAAGTGGTCAGGATTTTCTGCCGGGCGGAGTAGATGGTGATTGCCTTTTTGGTTTTGTCCACCATGGGGAACTTCTTGCCGGCCACCAAGGGATTGTTTTTGTCCACCCCTTCTTTTTGGTCAATAAGGGTATAGGCAATATTCTTGAAGTTCTGGGTGGCGGGGTCGAAAATTACGATCTCCCGGGCCTTGACGTCCAGCTTCATCCTCTTGCCGACCTTGGGCACCGGCCCCATTTCGCTGGGGTCCTTGGGCAGGGAATAGGTATGGGGCGGCAGGGTATTATAATCCGGGTTTCCGGGCTCCGCCTTCTTGTCCTGGATTAAAGTGACGGTCCTCTTCTGCTCGTCAAAAGCAACAACCCGCCCCTGATCCACCTTTCCAAGTTCCCCGCAGCCCAGGGCCAGAGCCAGGGGCAAGAACGCCAACAGTATCAACCAGCCAAGTCGCTTATCCATATCGTTTCTCCTTCTCCCGAAAATCGGCGCTGCCGCTCAGCTTGCCACGGAGACCTGAGCTTTGGCGGCTTTTTTGGCCGCCACCTCTGCCTTGGCCCCGATTATCATCCTGATGGCGATGTACAGACTCATGGTGCTCACCATTCCCAGGATGAGCACGGTGGCGGAGCCGTCGAAGAGGCCTCCCCAGGCGGGAATCCACTTGGCCATCATCTTCAGGAGGATGGACAGGAAGCAGCCCACCACGCACAGGCCGAAGGCGATGCGGATGCCGTAGCCCTTGATGTACTTGGTGGCCACGGTGCCCATCTGGGCGCCGATGGAAGCTCCCACCAGCATGATCATGGCCGCAAACAGCTCCGTCCGTCCTTTATAGGTGTAGGTGCCGGCGCCGTAGAGGCCGGAAATCATCACCTCAAAGAGGTCGGTGCCCACGGCCACGTGGGTGGGGCAGCCCACGAAGTAGATGAGGGCCGGCATGCGGATGAGGCCGCCGCCGATGCCCAGGATGCCCGCCAGCCAGCCGGTGGCGAAGCTGATAAAGATGGGCAGCCAGGCGGAGCAGTAAATCTGGGCCTCTTTGAAATGCATCATGGGCGGGATCTTGATCTTGTGCAGGGTCTTGGACCACTCCAGGCCGGTGGCCAGCTTGTCCAGCTCTCTCCCCGCGGCCAGGGCTTCCCGGTCTTTGCGCTTCCGCTTGGCCACGTCGGCGAAGACCATCCAGGCGATAAGGGCCAGGAGGACCAGGTACATGTAGCGCACGTACAGGTCCACCTTGCCGATGCGCTCAAACCACATGATCATCTGGGCCCCAATTTCGAAGCCGCCCACGGTGCCGATGATCATGATGACCCCCAGCTTGTAATCCACGTTGCCGAACTTGCCGTGGCGCATGGTGGACACCAGGGATTTGCCCGCCATGTGGGCGATGTCGGTGCCGATGGCAAAAGCCATGGGGAACCCGAGAATGTTGAGGCCGGGGGTGATCATCCAGGCCCCGCCCATGCCGAAAAAGCCGCCGATAACGCCTACCCCCAGGCCCAGGATGACGAGGCCGGGCCAGAATATTTTGACTCCCGCAATGGGCATGAGAATATAAAAGAATTCCATGATTTTCCTCCCAAACTTTTATGGATCTGAGACGGCCTTTTAATGCTCGGCCAGTTCCCGGGATTTCAGGTCAATGCCGATGCGGCTCATGACTATGTCCGCCAGAACGCCCAGGATTACCCCCACAATGGGGATGGTGACCACGGTGACGACGGCAAACCAAATATGGCTTTCGTTATAAAGGTTGGTCCACCAGGCTTCCCAGCCGGTGAACTTCCGGGTGTCGGCCACGATGACCAAGAGCTCGGCCTTGCCCGCCGCGGCCATGACCATTTCCGGCAGCAGCAGGACCGCCATGACTCCCAAGCCCATGATTTTGGTCCACAGCTTTCGCATTTCCTTGACCTCCCTAATTTTTTCCTGAGTATTATCTGACTACGGTTACTTCGCAGGGGGCCTGGGCCACCACCTTGGCTGCGGTGCTGCCCATGAGCGCCCTTTTTAAGCCGGTGATGCCGGTGGAGCCCATGACGATGCGGTCAAATTTCCCCTCTTCCGCCTTGCGGATGATGTTGTTGGCCGGCACCAGACCGGCTTCCAGCACCATTTCCACCTTCACTCCCTTGCCGTTGCAATAGGCCCCGGCCTTTTTCAGGGCCGCGGCGGCCTCCGCCTCCAGCTTGTCCTGGACGTAGGGAGGCATGTCGTCAAAGTCGTCCTTGGCGTAATACGCCACGGACATCAGGGTGATTTCCGCTCCCATTCTCTCGGCCAGTTCCAGGGCCCGGTCCACCGCCTTCATGGACTGGTCCGAGCCGTCCGTTGGCACCAGCACTTTCATAGAGACCTCCTGGCAATTTCTTGAGATTAACTGACTTTAATTAGTTAAAAATGAGGCCATAAAAATCCTCTATCTTTTTTGAAGCAATGCTTGTGCCAGAAGTAACAAGGAGAAATCTGAAAGGTAACTAGCAGAAAAATCAGGTAATTAGATTTAGAGGAGAGATCTTTGGCCCCAGCCGGGATACCGGAGCCTGTCAGTATTTTTTACAGACTGTAAAAGGGGAAAACGGAGCCAATTCCGGTTATCTGCGGATTTGCCCCTAGTTTTATTAACAAACGCACTAAATTAAGTTACTTGCTTATCAAACAAAGCGGGGCGGCCTAGGGCTACCCCACCTTCGATCCCTAGGGCGGACTTAAGGCAGGTCAAGACGGGATAATTTTGCCGTTTTGCATGAGGAGCAGGTCATCGCCCAGCCGCCGAGCCTGGGCCGGATCGTGGGTGATCATGAGGATGGTGGCCTGCCACTCCTTTTTTATTCTTAAGATAACCTCCTCAATGATCTCAGTATTTACCGGGTCGATATTGGCGGTGGGTTCATCGAGAAAAAGGATCTCCGGGGTGATGACCATGGCCCGGGCGATTCCCAGGCGCTTGCTCTCGCCGCTGGATAGCTCCAGGGCCCGGTGAAATCTTTTATGAGCCAGTCCCACGGCCGCCAGCACGTCACTGACCCGGTCCTCGATGGCCGCGTTGCTGAAGCCCCTGATCTTTAACCCATAGGCCACGTTATTAAAAACCGTGGTATTGAAGATGCCGGTGCCGGGAAGCACCAGGGTGATTCGCCGCCGCAGGGCCAGATTATTTTCCAGGACGCGGCCATTGTCATGGTAGCTGATCTTGCCGCGGTCAGGTGGTTCTAAGAGGGCGAGGATACGGAACAAGGTGGATTTGCCGCTGCCATTGGGACCCTGCAAGACATAACTGCGCCCCCTGGCAAAGACAAAGGAGCAATCCCGGAGAATGGGGTTACCGTTGTAATTCTTGGAGACGTGGGAGATTTCCAACTCTAAGCCCATGAATTTACCGTAGTCCCGGACCGCCCCAGCCTTTGAAAAAAGCGAAGCCCCGTGGTGATGGCCAAAGAAATGGCTAACAGAATGACGCCCAGGGCAATGGCCAGTTCAAAATTGCCTTTGTCGGTCTCCAGCGCGATGGTGGTGGTCATGACCCGGGTATATCCGGCGATATTTCCCCCCACGATAATGATGGCTCCCACTTCGGCCATCACCCTACCCAATCCGGCCATGATTCCTGCCATGATGGAGTATCGGGCCTCCTTGATGATGGCCACACTCTCTTGGAAGGGGGTGGCTCCCAGGGTGATGGCCGCTTGCCGGATCACCGGGTCCACGTTGGCAATGGCGGCATGGGCCAGGGAGGCCACGATGGGGAACGCCAGGATAGACTGGGCGATAATCATGGCCCCGGGGGTATAAAGCAGGCCCAGGAACCCCAAGGGGCCGCTGCGGGACAGCAACAGGTAGAGGAACAGGCCCGCGGCCACCGGGGGCAGGCCCATGCCGGTATTCAGCAAGCTGATCACCACCCCCCTGAGGGGCATCCGGCGCAAAGCCAGGAAAGCCCCCACCGGCAGGCCCAGGAGAGTGGCCAACACCAGGGCGGTGCCCGAAATTTGCAAGGATAACAGAATAATGCCCAATAGTTCCGGATTCAGGGTGAAAATGAGCCGAAACGCCGCGGCAAACCCATCGATGATGGCATGCATAAGAATTACTCAGGGCAGGCACCCGTGGCCTGCCCCCTCCGCCTCAATTATTTGGCATTGGGAATGAAAAGTTGATTCCCCTGCTTGTCTTTAAAAGCACCAAGGGCCTGCTGGCCCTCCGGGGAGATGAGCCAATCGACGAATACCACGGCCTCTCGGTATTTCACCTGTTTATGCTTCTCGGGATTCACCGCCATTATCCCGTATTGATTGAACAAAACGGGGTCGCCTTCCACACCACGATCATCTCCAGCTTATCCTTGTCCTTGGTGGCCAGCCAGGTGCCCCGGTCGGTCAGAGTATAGGCCCCCTTCTCATGGGCAATCCTTTGGGCCTTTTCCATGCCCTGGCCCACTTCCAGATACCATTTACGGCCCTGGGGTTCGAGGCCCGCGGCCTTCCAGATGGCCAGTTCTTTGGTGTGGGTGCCGGATTTATCCCCCCGGGACACAAAGGGGCCGCCTGCCGCGGCGATTTTCTTGAAGGCCTCCACCGCGGACTTCATCCCCTTGATCTTCATGGGGTCATCCGGGGGGCCGATAATCAAAAAATCATTATACATAACATCGTGGCGGCTGACGAAAGCGCCCTCCCGCACCGCTTTCAATTCCAGCTCCTTGGCATGCACCAGAACTACATCGGCGTCGCCCCGCTTGCCGATTTCGATGGCCGCGCCGGTGCCCACCGCCACCACGTCCACGTGAATGCCGGTTTTTTTCTCAAAGATGGGCAGTAGATAATCGAACAGTCCCGAATTCTGAGTGCTGGTGGTGGAAGCGCACTTGATCCGGGTTTCCGCGGCAATGTTGGCGGTAACCAAAATCGCGGCTATTAATGCCATAACCAACAGCACCCTGGCCATTACTCTTTCAAGATTCATTTTCCGGGTGTCCCTCCTATTTGCCTTAACCCCTGGCGGTATTCATTTAATAGAATAGCGGAGGGCCAAAAAAATTACCGATTGTTACCTTGGCTCCGTAAAGGGCCCCTGAAGATCGGCAGCGTCTTGTTGAAATGAAAAACAAAATACAATGACATAAGTGGCACATCGCGGCCTAAGGCCGCAACTAAACTCAAAAAATGATCTGATTACTTAATCAGATCAATGGGATACATGCAAAATCTTTGTCAAAAAACAAGAAATGAAGATTAGTGGCACAGGCTTCCAGCCTGTGGGAAGGTTTCTTGGCAGGACAGACGGCGCCCACCGGCCAGAGGCCTGTGCCACTAATATTTTTCTGGTTGGTTCTCTCTCTCGAAATAGGGAGATTTTTTCTAGGACGCCTCCCTGAATTGCCTTTCTGGAGCAAAAGCAATAATCGAAAAAAATCTTGCGGAATTTTTGTCTTGCCTGGAAAACCCCCAATCGCAGCCAGGTGGGCCGGATCGCGCCGGTGAGGGCCAGACCCGGAGCACTGGGGGCCGCAGTGGCGGCAGGCGTTTCAGGCGTCTTGATTCTTGAGCCATTCCTGGAAGTTGCCCGCCAATTCCCAAAATTGGGCCACTGCCGCCTCCCCTGCGGGGGTAAGCCACGCACGGCCTCCGTTGCGGCCTCCTAAGGTTCGGGCCACCAACTCTTCCCCGGCCAAACGGTTCATGTTGGCCACCAGGGACCAGGCATGGCTGTAAGCCATTTCCATGGAGCGAGCCGCGGCGGCGATGGAGCCGGTTTCCCGGATGCGTTCCAGCAGCACCACCCGGCCCCAGCTTAAGAAGGTCTCGCCATTCTTATCCAGCCAGAGGCGGCCTTTTATCTGCACCCCATGGGATTCAGGGCTCTCCGCCAGGGCGGTCCCCCGACCGTGATTCGGTTTCTTCCCTTTCATGACGCTATCTTTAGAAAAGAATAGCCAAACATTTCATAAAATACAAGATAATTTTTGCCGGGAATTTCTTATACAGTTTTTGGTTTAAGGTTTTAGATTAAAAGATTATTAATTATCAATAAGTTAGTAATTAGATTTGTTGTAGCAGAAACCGAACTTGGTATTGAGATTGAAGTATGAATGGGACTGATGTGGGGAATGGTTTGGGCGGGTAAGGCAAAAGGGCTTAGATTTTCATCTAAGCCCTTATTTTTACTTGGTAGCGGGGGTAGGATTTGAACCTACGACCTTCGGGTTATGAGAACTAAAGGAAGCATTTCCCTCAGCATACTTTCCATTAATAAAACCCCTTGAAATAAAAAGTTTTCTGGATTGCACTCTTCCCTTGACTTCCTCATTTATCCCCGTATATTGCTTTCAGGTGTGGGGAATAGTGTGGGGAATAAGCCACCTGGGAGGAACAGGCCATGCCGATTCTTAAGAGAATCAAGACAAATTATCCAGGGGTCTTCTATATCGAGGGGACCTCCACCACCGGCAAGCCGGAAAAGATTTTCTACATCCGCTACCGTAAGGCCGGGAAAATGATCGAAGAAAAGGCCGGGCGGCAATTCCAGGACGATATGACGCCGGCTAGGGCCTCCAGAATCCGAGCGGAAAGAATTGAAGGAAAAAGCCTCTCCCGCAAAGAGGAGCGGACGGCCAGGGAAGCAGAAAAGCAGGCCGCGGCTAATCGCTGGACCTTCAACCGACTGTGGGAGGAATACAAGGCCCGCAGGCCCGGCCTCAAGGGACTGGTGACTGATGAAAACCGCTATTTGAATCATATCGCGCCGGTTTTCGGGGACAAGGAACCTCAGGAGCTTGCTCCTTTTGACGTGGACCGGCTACGGTTGAAATTAAGTAAGACCCGCCAGGCAGGGACCGTTAAAAATGTCCTGGAACTTCTCCGGCGCCTTATCAACTTCGCAGCCAAAAAACACCTTTGTCCCACCCCCTCTTTCATCATCGAAATGCCCAAGGTGAACAATCTCAAGACCGAAGATTTAACCCCTGACCAGCTTGCCGCCCTCTTGGAGGCCATTGACCGGGACCCTAATATCCAGGCCGCCAATTTCATGAAAATGGCCCTGTTCACCGGCATGAGAAGGGGAGAACTTTTCCGGCTGCAATGGCACGACGTGGATTTTGACCGGGGCTTTATCCATATCCGGGACCCCAAGGGCGGCCAGGATCAGAAGATTCCCCTGAACCCCGCGGCCCGGGATCTCCTGCAGAAGCACCCCAGGGGCGACAGCCCTTATGTTTTCCCAGGACGTGGAGGATACCGGCGCGTTGACATCAATAAGCAGGTGACACGCATAAAGAAAACCGCAGGTTTGCCGCCGGACTTCCGGGCGCTCCACGGCTTGCGGCACGTTTACGCGTCCATGCTGGCCTCATCGGGGCAGGTTGATTTGCTCACAATTCAAAAGCTTTTATGTCATAAAAGTCCACAAATGACTTTGAGATATAGTCATCTGAGAGACGAAGCCCTACGCCGGGCATCTGACCTGGCCGGGGACCTGATCACCCAAGCCATTAACGGCGGCAAACTGCCCCAGGCAGCGAACCTGGGCCAAGAATAGGAGCATGACCATGACCGAGATAGAGCAACTGTGCGCCAAGGTGAAGGCCATTGCCCAGGGGCCCAACGCCGATCTGCTCAAGAAGTTTATCGACTTGCTGTACCAGGAGGAAGAACCGGAATATTTCTCCCCGGAGGACTTAGCAGCCATTGAGGAGGGCATGAAGGCAAGCCTTAGCGGGGACCGATCGCAATTCATCCCCTGGGAAGAATACAAGGCCAAGCGGGGCTTATGAGTTACCGGATAGTGCTTTACCGGGAATCTGAAAAGACCCTGGACGGCCTGGACCGAACCACGGCCCGGCGCATTGAGACCAGAATAGAGACCTTGGCGCAAAACCCCTTTGACCCGCGGCTGTCAAAGAAGATGGAAACCGCCAAGGACCGGCGCTATTCGAGAGTGGGGGATTGGCGGATTATTTACCGGGTGAATGAAGCAGAGGGAATTTTAGACATTGTGGCTATCAGACCCCGGAGCCGGGCCTATGCATAGCGGGCCGGGCCAGGGGTATGTCCACCGAAACCGGGTCGGACCACTGCATACTCCAATGAACAAAAATTTCCGGGGATAGGGGGCGGCTGATCCCCGATCCCGACACGGCGGCAATCCTGGGCCGCCTTCCCCGGAACCCCTCCCAGGAACGGACCGCGACAGGAGGCGGAGCATGAAAACCTATCCCAGAGAAACAAGTCTTAGAGAATTCGGCGAATGGGAACTAATAGAGCATGCGTGGAAAACCATCATACCCTACCTAAAAAAAGCCGCCTTTCGACTACGTTTGAATCCATTGGCCCCCGGGACTCTAAAAAATTACTCGGACGAATTCTTGAAACAAATTTTCGGTCCCCCTGCCAGCCCTATTGAGGAGAAAAAACAACAATTGGCTGGGATGATTTTTGCTTTACTCTTTCCTGAGAAAGAAATTGACTTCATTATCTCCAGGGCACTACCGGAGATTGAAGAAGCCTATAAGGTGATTTTGAACAAAGGGGGTGGTTGGAGTTCACATACGGACCGGGGCGCAGATAAGAGAATGAAATCTGTATTGGACTGGTACAGACATTCGCAAGACCGGCTTTCTTATTTAAAAACTAAGTATCTACAACAAACAAACCTTTATAACCCTGGAGGCATTGGTAGCCAAACAAAACGCAACTTCGTTGGACAACTGTTAATAGAAATTATTAAAGATGTAGTGGGCATAAAAATAACCTTCCAACAAGTAAATAGCCACCTTAGAAATCTCAAGAAATTTAAACAATCTCTTTACCGTAAAGACGTGTAAAGCCATACATAACTTGCCATAATTCCTTTCACCGTTTAAGGCCGGTCTATGACTGGCTTTTCTTTTGATTTCGACATATAAAAATGTCGAAATCGACATGAAGTCATGTCGAAAAAAGGAAGTAATTTAATGTTATTGGAAAAGCATCTTAAGTAAAAAAGGAGCTTTTCCTATGGAACAGGTAAGAGACCGCTATGTGAATGACGTTGAGGCCGCCAAAATCATTTCTTCTTCGCCTCAGACCTTGCGAAACTGGCGACACCTGGGCCGCGGTCCGGCATACCACAAGCGGGGCCGGATGGTCAGGTACAATGTGAAGGATTTATTAGATTTTATGGCTGCGGGCCGCATTGACCCCGAACAGCGGGGGGCATGATGGACCGGGAAGAAATTTTGGCCCTGGGGGAAGCCAGGATCGCCGAGGAGCAGGAGGCCGTTGAAAAGAAAAAGGCCAAGGCTAAAGCCACGAAAACAGCCTCCGGGCAAGGGAAAAAGGACAAGGAGCCGACCCAATTGGAAATCTTGCTCGAGATAGCTGATGCGGCTGAACTCTTCCGTACTGCCGATGGCGATTGCTTTGCCCGCATCCCTGTGAACGACCATTGGGAGACCTGGCTAATAAGGAGTAAGGGGTTTAGGAGGTGGTTGTCCCACGGGTATTATCGGGCAACAGGGACCGGCCCAAATTCTGAGGCTATGCAAGCCGCCCTGAACACCCTGGAGGCCATGGCTCAGTTCGACGGTGCTGAACGTCCGATTTGGGTGCGCCTGGCCGAACATGAGGGGAAAATCTTCATCGACTTGGCTAATCCTGCCTGGGAAGCCATTGAAATTACCCCCGATGGCTGGCAAGTGGTGGCCAATCCCCCTGTGTGTTTCCGACGTTCTCGCGGCATGTTGCCTCTGCCCTACCCCGAGAAGGGCGGGAGCATCAATGAGCTACGCCCATTTCAGAATTTAGCATCAGATGCAGATTTCCACCTGGCGGTGGCCTGTTTGTTGGCGGCCATGCGGCCCCGCGGCCCCTACCCGATTATGGTGCTAACTGGGGAACAAGGATCAGCGAAGTCAACGGCGGCCCGTATTGTGCGTTTGCTTACCGATCCCAACACTTCTGCTCTGCGTTCTATTCCCCGGGAAGAGCGCAACTTAATGATCACCGCTACCAACTCATGGGTGCTCCCATATGATAATCTTTCTGGAATCCCGATCTGGCTTTCAGACGCATTCTGTAGGTTGTCAACCGGTGGGGGTATCTCTAACCGCGAGCTTTATACTAACGGCGAGGAATTCATACTGGACGCACAGCGCCCTGTCATCCTAAACGGCATTGATTCTCTCACGGAGCGTTCGGACTTGGCGGATCGGGCTTTGATTTTCAACCTTCCCCAGATTCCCAAAGGCACTAGACAGTCCGAAAAGAAATTTTTTGCCGCTTTCGATAAAGTCAGGCCAAAAATTCTAGGGGCACTGCTGGAGGCCGTGAGCACCGGGTTGAAGAACTTGGAAAGCGTAAAACTGCCTGACCTGCCAAGAATGGCCGACTTCGCCATGTGGATTGTAGCTTGTGAGCCTGCCCTCCCCTGGCCACCCGGCGCCTTCTTGGCCGCCTATACCGGCAATCGACAAGAAGCCGTTGAACTGTCGCTAGAGGCGGACGTAGTGGCCGTGGCGGTGCGGGCGCACATGGCGGATAAGGAGGAATGGAGCGGGAAACCATCAAAGCTCTATGAGGCTCTGAAAAATCATGTGACCGAAGACACCCAAAAAAGCAAGGCATGGCCCAAGGCCCCCCATGTGCTCACCGGTCGCCTTAAGCGAGCGGCAACATTCTTGAGGGCAGTGGGGGTGGAAATTGATTTTGGTAAATCGGGTGACCGCCAAACTACTATCACCCGCAAGGGTATGCAGAATAGCGTCCGAAGCGTCCAAAGCGTCCAACCCCAGGAAAACCAAGGGGTTTCGCCGGACGCTTCTAAAAATAGTAGCGTCCAGCCGGGGGCCGGAAGCGTCCAAAAGGGCAACGGCGGCGAAATTACGGACGCTTCAATGGATGCTCTGGACGCTTCACAAAAAGAAGCGCCCAACGGAAAAGTTGATAACCATGCAACTTTGGACGCTATGGACGCTTGGGACGCTTCCTTGCATACCCTCGGAGAGGACATCGTGGAGGTTGAACTATGAAACCGAGTCCTGGCATAGAGGCAGCTCGTAAGCTGGCCCACTTGGGCTATCGGTTCACGGTGAACGGTGAAAGCATTAAGGCCCGGTATGAAGGTCCTGGCGATCCTGATCCCGCCCAAGTGCGCCCCCTGCTGGTTTTGGTAATGAAATATAAGCCCCAGGTAATAAGTTATCTGGCCCAAAAACCAGAAGCACAGGAGCGGGTCCTTACCTGCTATGACTGCGGTCACTTCCAGCCCGCGGCCAGTTCTCCGAATCAGAGCCAGGCATGGGGATACTGCCAGAAGCGGAATAAGGGCCGCTTCGGTGTCGCCACGGCTTGCGGGGCCGTGCTTGATGGTTCAGGGCTGGGAGTGCGTTAAGGAGGCGGTGCAGGTGAACGTATTGGAACTATATCAGGACGATGGCTTTCAACCCCGGCGCGTGGCCTCCACCAACGGCGGCGAATGGGCCGGGCCATGCCCTCTTTGTGGTGGGGGGGACAGGTTCTTGGTATGGCCCAACCGGGGTAAAGAAGGGGGAAGCTACTGGTGCCGTCAGTGCAACATCGGGGGAGATGTAATTCAATACTGCCGGGACGTCCGTAAAATGTCCTTCCCGGAAGCTTGCCTGCGTGTTGGGCGTGAATTACCCGGACCGTCTTATCGGCGGTCAGTTAAAAAGACTCAGGCTTCCACCATGCAGTACCACGCAACGCCGGCCCTGCAACAAGAGACATCGGTTGTTGACCCCGGCCTCTGGCAAGCCAGGGCGCGGACATTGGTTGATGAGACGACTTACAACCTCTGGCACTATCAGCAAGATCGTTGGCTCAAATGGCTCACGTCTCACCGCGGCCTGCATGAAGAAACAGTCAAGGAAGCCTCTCTTGGTGTAATGCTCCTAGACCGTTGGCCTGAACCCCAAACCTGGGGGTTGGCCCCTGAGTTTAAAGAGGATGGGCGGGTCAAAAGGGTGTGGCTTGCCCAAGGGCACACCATCCCTTTGTTAGAGGGGAGCGAAGTCCTGCGGATCAAATTTCGCCGGCCCAAGTCGGCGGGGGACCCACGTTATCTTTTCCTGCGCGGCTCAAGCCCGCAGGTCAGAGTGATAAACCCGCATAGTCTTTCCTTTGTCATTGTCGAAAACGAACTGGACGGCCTGCTTGTTGCCCAGGAAGGAAGCAGCTTGGGGATCGGGGTGATTGCCCTGGGAAGTGCTTCGGTCAAACCAGGTTCTCTGGCGCCAGAGGTCCAGGCTGCTCTCAAGAACAGCTCCTATATCCTCATCAGCTTAGATTTCGATCCAC
The DNA here is from genome assembly GCA_016874915.1 of Deltaproteobacteria bacterium. Lineage (GTDB taxonomy): Bacteria > Desulfobacterota > Desulfobaccia > Desulfobaccales > 0-14-0-80-60-11 > VGSO01. The sequence continues at coordinate 4,491 of VGSW01000062.1, read as the reverse complement.
CGAAGGACGCAGAAGATAAGGATGCCTGGGCAGGGGGCAAGGCCGCTCGGGCATGGTTAAAAAAATTCCCCCAGGCCCACCGCTGGCTGCCTGTCAAGGGGAAAGATGTCACCGAAATGTGGCAGGCAGGCGTCAGCATCAAGGCCTGGCTTGAAGCAGGAATCGAGAGAGCAATAAAAGCGAAGGAGGCAAAGTAACCATGCGGATTCCCGAATTTTGTGGTGTAGCCGAATTTAGGCGCTCATTGCTCATAACTGGGAAAAGATTGATGAAGTCTTGGCAAAGTTTAACTCCGGCTGCTTCAATGAGAGAGATTTGAACAACCTCGTCATGGCCGCCCGACGCACAGTCTATGTTTGCAGCGAATTAGTTAAGTGGCGAAACGTGAAAATGTTGGTGGAATCAGCATCCCAAGATGATGGACTTGATGGATTTTTCTGGGAGTAGCTCTTCGCTCTCGCTGGGCAAAGATGAAATTCTACATGTAAGGAGACGGCCCATGACCTTTGATGACGTGCTCAAGCGTATGGCGGCCATACACAGGGCCAAGAACGCCGACTACGGCAACTCCTACGAACTGGCGGCGGAGTTCTTGCACCGACCCGTGGTGGAAGTACTGTTGTCCCGCATGGCTGACAAACTGGCAAGAGCCTGTCGGCTGGCCCAGGGGAAGGCCCCACAGGTAGAGGGGGAAGCCCTTGAGGACACGCTGTTAGATTTGGCCAATTATGCAGTGCTGGGGGTCCTGACTTTAAAGGGAGATAAAGACAGAGAGCATTGCGGATGCAGGTGTGCTTGTGGGGGAAAATGAGGGCCACGGCGAGCGATGTCCCCTCCCGATGCGCTGAAATGCATCGCGAAGTCCCCTCTCTTTACGTCCGAAATGTACCGCGGTCCTTGGGCTGCTTCGGAAGCGGAGCAACCCCGCTACAGCCGCTACCGGCCAAAGGCCCGCGTTAGCAAGTGCGCCTGAAGAAATGGCGGGTCAGGGCACTCCCACCGCACGGGCAAGGCAATAAAATTTTACCATACTCCAGTTCGCAAAAGGAGAGTGATGTGCCGTATAAAGATATTCAAAAGCGGAGGCGTTGCAGCCGGGAATCCAAGAGAAGGGCGCGGGCGCGGCAGGCTCAACCGGAATTTAGGGCTTATATTTTCCCCGAACAGCCTTTCTACCGGATAGGCCCTAATGCGGCATTTGAACATGGTTTGCTTATTCTATCCGATTCAAAATTGCAGGAAATGGTTGAGGCCCACCGTGAATATGGCCGTCACATTTTTCGCGTGGCCTTGGTAATGGACTTCAGTGAGGAGTAAGTATTCCCTGTTTTCAGAATTTTTTAGGCCAGGTTTTATTATCATTTCGAATACTTAGATTTTCGGAATTATTTTTCGAAATAGATTCCGGGCCTTTTCCGCCTTTTTGCCATGTCCTCCACACCTTTTTCTTTACGTCAACCCCTTCTGCTTTCTGGCAGATTAACCAGCAGCAGAGCGACATTTAGGGGTTTCTCCACAATGGGATTTCCGTTAAAAAAAATCTAAATAAATTCAATCCCCAACAGTCCGATAATAAAAATTTCGCAATAAGCTGCCGATTATTCAGTTTTATCCAGGTGTTGCCTTAAATTCAGTGAAATTCTTCGGAAGAAAATCGGGGTTGACCGGGGTTGACCTCTGGGCTTCGCCATGCTCACTGCCGGTGTTTCAATCCTCGCCCAGCCCTAAAGCTGGGCGCTACGGGGCGGGGGCCTGGCGGTGATTTTGGTGTTCATCGTTTCAATCCTCGCCCAGCCCTAAAGCTGGGCGCTACGGGGGCGATGATGGTACGAGGACCTTCGATCACAGTTTCAATCCTCGCCCAGCCCTAAAGCTGGGCGCTACCCCCGGCGGTCAGGGGTAGGGGGTTGGAACCTGCCGTTTCAATCCTCGCCCAGCCCTAAAGCTGGGCGCTACCGGTGCAGCAGATCATCATCCAGGAGATAGGAGCGGTTTCAATCCTCGCCCAGCCCTAAAGCTGGGCGCTACGCAGATGATCCTGCTCAAACGAGGGGGCGAAATCTGTTTCAATCCTCGCCCAGCCCTAAAGCTGGGCGCTACGGGCCAGCAGGACGGGGCAAGTTTCCCTATGAGAGTTTCAATCCTCGCCCAGCCCTAAAGCTGGGCGCTACAGGCGGAGTTGCGGCAGCAAATCGGGTTGATTTTGTTTCAATCCTCGCCCAGCCCTAAAGCTGGGCGCTACGTGGAGGAGGCGGAAAAGGTTTCGGAGGAGTCCTGGTTTCAATCCTCGCCCAGCCCTAAAGCTGGGCGCTACGGCCCCCTTCGCGGCTTTAATCCTGGCCCTCTCCTGGTTTCAATCCTCGCCCAGCCCTAAAGCTGGGCGCTACTGTTTGTGAGGATCGTAATGGGGCCGCAACAGCAGTTTCAATCCTCGCCCAGCCCTAAAGCTGGGCGCTACTCAGCCCTTCCAATATCAGGCCCTCGTTTTTTATTGTTTCAATCCTCGCCCAGCCCTAAAGCTGGGCGCTACGATGACCCGGAGATCGCCGCGGCCCTGGCCCTGATTGTTTCAATCCTCGCCCAGCCCTAAAGCTGGGCGCTACGACGCGGGAGGCGGCGGTCAATGCGGCCTTGGAAGTTTCAATCCTCGCCCAGCCCTAAAGCTGGGCGCTACCTGCCGCCTGAACAATGGTCTGCCAGGCATCGTAGTTTCAATCCTCGCCCAGCCCTAAAGCTGGGCGCTACTCCCGGCCCGGATGGGTTTCCAGCATTTTCAAAATGTTTCAATCCTCGCCCAGCCCTAAAGCTGGGCGCTACTTTCCACTTACGGGCGGCAGCGCTGGTAGATTCAAGTTTCAATCCTCGCCCAGCCCTAAAGCTGGGCGCTACGTTATGCAATCTTCAAAGGCGTGGCTTTCCTCATCTGTTTCAATCCTCGCCCAGCCCTAAAGCTGGGCGCTACTTGAGGGCCTCGTCAACTGTTAATCCCGCATATCGTTTCAATCCTCGCCCAGCCCTAAAGCTGGGCGCTACCTAATGATAATAAAACTATTGATGTATTATCTGGGTTTCAATCCTCGCCCAGCCCTAAAGCTGGGCGCTACGCCTTTTATGGCACGCACGGCGGATGGGGCGGTAATGTTTCAATCCTCGCCCAGCCCTAAAGCTGGGCGCTACGCGTCTGCCACAATATTGACAAATCGTTTCTATCGGTTTCAATCCTCGCCCAGCCCTAAAGCTGGGCGCTACTCGCCAGGACGTGTTGAAACGCCACCCCAACCCGGTTTCAATCCTCGCCCAGCCCTAAAGCTGGGCGCTACACCCCGTCCGGGCAGTGCCGGATGGCGATCACCGGTTTCAATCCTCGCCCAGCCCTAAAGCTGGGCGCTACCGGCGTAGCGGGCCGGATTCTTGGTGAGGAAAATGTTTCAATCCTCGCCCAGCCCTAAAGCTGGGCGCTACTCTGCCAGTACGTGGATCCCGTGCGGACCAGCGCCGGTTTCAATCCTCGCCCAGCCCTAAAGCTGGGCGCTACCCGGGCTTCCCCTGGCCTTACTCCCATGTGAACCAGGTTTCAATCCTCGCCCAGCCCTAAAGCTGGGCGCTACTTTCGAGACAACCATCTTGTAGATTCCAATGTCCAGTTTCAATCCTCGCCCAGCCCTAAAGCTGGGCGCTACGTTCGGAGTAAAGCGGATTGCCGTCCCGATCAGAGTTTCAATCCTCGCCCAGCCCTAAAGCTGGGCGCTACTTAAAGGTTTTGATCTGGCCATTGCCTATCTCTTAGTTTCAATCCTCGCCCAGCCCTAAAGCTGGGCGCTACAAGGCACTGGAATGGAGGGCGGATAGGGGTAAAGTTTCAATCCTCGCCCAGCCCTAAAGCTGGGCGCTACTTACCAATTTGTTGAAAGGCGGGGGCATTTCCCTGGTTTCAATCCTCGCCCAGCCCTAAAGCTGGGCGCTACCCCGGCCCCCAGGGGCCGGAATTTCTCTGGGTAACCCCCGGTTTTTGGCGAACCCTGCTTTTCTTTGCCCTTTCCAGGGCGTCAGTTCGGTTCGCCAAGAGGTATGTCCCCCAGAAAATTAATAAATCTTCGACTGCGACCCCCCGTTCTTTTTGCCAGCGCTGGGGGTTCGCTCACACCATGAGGGGTTGGCCGAAGTCCACCTTCTTGTCCCAGCCATAGACCCGCACATGTTTCTCCAACGGCTCCATGAGCCGGTAGATGCGTAAGCTGTCCTCCTCTTTATGGATAGTTTTCACCAGGCCTCGAATAAGGCGCTCCAAATCCATCTCATTCACCAGGCACTCAAATACGCTCTTCTGGACGCGCTGTCCATAGTTAGTGCACTGTTGCGCCACCCGCCGGAGGCGCCGGCGTCCTTCCGGGGAATCCGTGGCCACATCGTAAGTGACCAAAACCGTCTGCATGATGCTGCCTCCTACTTATGGACATAAGGAGGGTAAGCCGCCAGGTCGCCCCGCAGGTG
>VGSW01000061.1 GCA_016874915.1 Deltaproteobacteria bacterium | reverse complement strand
GTGACGACCCCCTGAACAACACCTGCTGCGGGGCCGGCGGCGGCGCCTGGGCCATGCCCTACGACGACGAGCGTTTGCAGTACGGCAAGATGAAGGTGGACCAGATCCGGGAGAGCGGCGCCGAGATCGTCGTCGCGCCCTGCCACAACTGCCGGGACCAGATCATGAAGGGGCTGCCCAAGGCTTTCAAAGGCGAAATGGGCAATTACCACGAAACCCTGTACCTCTGGGAAATGGTGAGCCTCGCCCTGGACTACGAGCCCTGGAGCGATTCAGAAATCGCCCGGGCCCGGGAGATGCGGGACGAGCAGTGGGAGAAACTGGGCGTCGAACTGGAGACTGAGGAAGAATAAGCCTCATGTAACCAAGCTGATAATCCTTTGACCCCAAAAAGCCCGGCATCCCTGAAAAGGGCGCCGGGCTTTTGTTCCGGAGCAGTCCCTCGTGAGCCGCTGGCTCACCATAAATCATAAAAAGGTACCGGGTGGGCCCGACTATTAACTTTGAACCTTGAACCTTGAACTTTGAACTTTTCAAGGCAGGCGCGTTAAAATCTTACCTTGCCGCCGAAGCCCCAAGACGCCAGGTATCACCCCCCCAAACTTGACAAGCCTGCCTGCCATTACCATTTTCATAAATTGAGTAGGGCTGTATTCTCCGCCGGGATTTATTAATAAGCGCATCAATTATGTCACCTGAGCCGAAGGCGAGGGGTCTAGATTTTTCGCCGCTAATGCGGCTCAGAATGACAAAGTTGCTGTTCCGATTAATAACTCCGATTTATCTTTTCGCTCCGACCTGGCCCTGCTGGAAGGAGAAGCGGCCATGAGCACGCCTGAAACCATGGTGACCAGGAAGGCTGCCGCCCGCATCCCCACCGCGTTCAGCGAGTTTCAACTCTATTTTTATGAATCTCCGGATAACAAAGAGCACCTGGCTCTGGTGCGGGGAGTGGTTCAGGGTAAGCGCGGCATCCTGGTGCGGGTGCACTCGGAGTGCTTCACCGGCGACGTCCTGGGGTCCCGGCGCTGCGACTGCGGCGAACAGCTCCAGTTGGCCCTGCGCCGCATTGCCGCGGCCGGTTCCGGGGTAGTCATCTATCTGCGCCAGGAGGGCCGGGGCATCGGGCTGCTGGACAAGCTCCGGGCTTACAATCTCCAGGATCAGGGCTATGACACGGTGGACGCCAACCTCATGTTGGGCCACGAGGCGGATGAACGGGAATATAGCATTGCGGCCCGCATCCTGGAGGACCTGGGAGTAGAGTCCATCCGGCTGCTCACCAACAACCCCCATAAAATCGAGAGTCTGGCAGAAATGGGAATCCAGGTGGAGGCCCGCATTCCCTTGCAGGCACAGGTCCACCCGGAAAACGCCCCTTATCTCCTGGCCAAGGCCCGGCGCCTGCACCACCTTTTTTCCCTGGAGGAACTGGAAGACGCCGCGGCCGGACAGCAGCCCCTCACGACCAGACTCATGGAGGAGATTCAGCAAGCCTTACATGTTGCCGAAGAACACCGGCGGCGCACCGGCCGGCCCTACGTCACCCTGAGTTACGCCCAGAGTCTGGACGGCAGCATTGCCGACCGTCCCGGCCGGCCCTTGTCGCTCAGCGGCTCCCAGTCCCTGGCCATGACCCATGCCCTCCGGGCGGCCCACGACGCCATCCTGGTGGGCATCGGCACGGTGCTGGCGGATAACCCCCGGCTCAACGTCCGGCTGGTGGAAGGCCGCGACCCCCAGCCGGTCATCGTGGACAGCCGCCTGCGCTTTCCGGCTTACTCCAACCTGCTGCGCAATTGCCGGACCCCCTGGATTGCCGCCAGCTCCGGCGCGGACTCGGAACGGCAGCAGGCTTTGGAGGAGATGGGGGCCAAGGTGCTAATGCTCCCCAGCCAAAATGGCTGGGTGGACCTCACCGCCCTGTTGGAGAAGTTGGGGGAACAGGGAGTGGACAGTCTTATGGTGGAGGGCGGCGCCCAGATCATCACCAGCTTTCTGTCTTTTCGGCTGGTGGACCAGATCGTGCTCACCATTGCCCCCTTGCTGGTGGGAGGCCTGCGGGTGGTGGACAATTTCGGAGGTTACCTCCGGAGCTTCCCGCGCTTGAAAAATCTGAGCTACCAGCGGCTGGGGGAAGACCTGGTGCTCCGGGGCGAACCAGACTGGAGGGATTAGTCATGACGCGCCAGGCCCTATACTTCATCGCGCCCCGCCGGGTGGAGGTGCGGACGGAAGACCTGGAAGAGCCTAATTACGGCCAGGTGCTGGTCAAGAGCCTTATTTCCGGCATCAGTCCCGGGACCGAATCCCTCATCTATCGGGGGCAGGCGCCTCGAGACCTGGTGATGGACGAAACCATCGCGGCCCTGGCCGGGGACTTCACCTTTCCCCTGAAGTACGGCTACTCCGTGGTGGGCCAGGTGACGGCTTTGGGCCCCGGAGTGGCCCGGGATTGGCAGGGCCGCCCGGTCTTCGCTTTCCACCCCCATGAAAGCCATTTCCTGGCCACTCCCGATGAACTTCTGCCCCTGCCGCCGGAGGTGTCCGTTGAGGACGCGGTTTTTTTCCCCAACATGGAGACTGCGGTGACCCTGCTGCTGGATGGCCAACCCCTCATGGGCGAGCAGGTGGCGGTCTTCGGCCAGGGCATCGTGGGGCTCCTGTTAACCGGACTGCTGGCCCGCTGGCCTCTGGCCTCCCTGGTGACCCTGGACCTCCATCCCCGGCGGCGCCTGGCTTCGGAAACCCTGGGGGCTCACGCCTCCCTGGACCCCGCGGCCCCGGATGTCCAGGAGAAGCTGCTCTCCCTCCTCCAAGGCCCTCGGCCCTATCCCGGGGCCGATTTGACTTACGAGATCTCCGGGAACCCCACGGCCCTGGACCAGGCCATCGCGGCCACGGGGTTCAGCGGCCGGGTGGTTATCGGCTCCTGGTATGGCCGGAAAAGAGCCGACCTCCAGTTGGGGGGCCGGTTTCATCGCAGCCGCATGCGCCTCATCAGCAGCCAGGTGAGCTCCATCGCCCCGGAGCTCACCGGCCGGTGGAACAAGACCCGGCGCTACCACCTCGCCTGGCAGATGCTCCGGGAACTTAACCCGGCCCGGTTCATCACCCATCGCTTCTCCATTCTCCAGGCCGCTCAGGCTTATGAGCTCATAGACCAGAACCCGGGGGAAGTGATCCAGGTGATTTTGACTTATTGATAAGAGTTTCGAGTTTCAAGTTTTTAGTTTTTAGTCCTATACTTTCAATCAAAACTCGAAACTTAAAACTCGAAACTCTAAACTGGAGCGTTTATGTACAAACTGGCCATCCCCCGGGAATTCGTCGCCCAGCATTATCTGGTGGGAGGGGATTGGGGGCCGGAAAACCAGCGCCATTCCCACAATTACCAGGTGGAGGTGCAGGTGGAAGGCAAAGTCCTGGACCAGCACGGCTACCTGGTGGACATCGTGGAACTGGAAGCCCGTTTGGAGGAACTGGTAGCCTACTACCGGGATCAGACGCTGAACGACCTGCCGGAATTCGCCGGTCTTAACCCCAGCATCGAACACTTCGCCCGCATCCTGTGCCAGGAACTGATAAGCCGCCTCCAGGCGCCGCTTCACGCCCTCCAGGTGAAGGTCTGGGAAGACGACATCGCCTGGGCCGCGTACCGCCAGGAGAGGTAAGTGTGCGCTTCGGCCTGGTCATTTACGGCAGCCTGGAGTTTCTCTCCGGCGGCTTCCTCTATGACCGCACCTTGGTGGAACACCTGCGCCGCCAGGGGGACCAGGTGGAGGTCATCTCCCTCCCGTGGCGCAGCTACTCCCGGAGTCTTTTGGACAATCTGGATGGCGGCCTGCGGCGGCGGCTGACCCACACCGGGGTGGACCTGCTGCTCCAGGACGAACTGGCCCACCCCTCTTTGTTTCGCCTCAACCACCGCCTGCGGCGGCGGGTGTCTTACCCCCTGGTAGGTATTGTCCACCATCTGCGCTGCCGGGAAAACCATCCTCCCTGGAAAAACCGCTTTTATCGTTGGGTGGAAGGGCGTTATCTCCGGAGCCTGGACGGCCAGATCTGCGTCAGCCACACCACTCTTAAGGACGTGGCCCGGCTTCAGGGTCGGCCCCGGCCCCAGGTGGTGGCCTACCCCGGAGGCGACCGGCTGCCCGGCTCGCTCTCCCCGGAGGAAATCACCCAACGGACCCAAAAGCCGGGGCCTCTAAAAATTATCTTTGTGGGCCACCTCATCCCCCGGAAGGGCCTGCACACCCTGCTGGCGGCCCTGGCCCGCCTCCCCCGGGGCAGCTGGCGCTTGGCGGTGGCGGGCAGCCTGACCGTGGACCCGGCTTACGTCCGGTCGGTTAATTGGCAGATGGCCGCCTTGGGATTAACCGATGGGGTGGAGCTATTGGGAGTGCTTTTTGACCAGGACCTCGCCCATCACCTGGCCCGGAGCCAGGTATTGGCCGTCCCCTCATCTTATGAGGGCCTGGGAATCATTTACCTGGAGGGCATGCGCTTCGGCCTGCCGGCCATTGCGTCCACTTCCGGCGCGGCCCACGAGGTGGTCACCCATGACCGGGACGGGTTCCTGGTTCCCCCGGGAGACGCCGCGGCCCTGGCTCGGAGCTTAAGCCTCCTCCAGGACCGGGAACGCCTTCTGAGCATGAGCCTGGCGGCTCTGAGGCGCTCCGAGAACCACCCCACCTGGGAGGAGGCCGTGGCCCGAATCCACCGGTTCCTCCATGAGTTTCCAGGTCTTAAATTATGACCGCGCCTCTCCCATTCTCCTACCAGCGATACCTGGCGGCCAAAAAGAGCGTGGACGACCGGGCGCTGAACAGCGAAGTGGGCGCAGAACTGGCCCGGCGGGTCGTTTGGGGCCAGGCCGGCGCTCCTTTGCGGGTCCTGGAGGTGGGTTGCGGCATCGGCACCATGTTGGAACGGCTGGTGGAAAAGGGGATGTTGTACCACGGCACTTATACCGGCATCGATCTGGATAAGGACAACATCTCCCAGGCCAAGACCCGGCTGGAGCGCTTCGCCGCGGTCAGGAAAGAGAATTTAACCTGGAAAGATGAAGGTTTTTTCCTTAAAGGCAAGAATTTGAAGGTTCGGGCCGATTTTGAGGCCATCGACCTTTTTGACTTTATCCAGCGGGAGCAGGGGCAACGGGCGTGGGACCTGCTCCTGGCCCATGCCTTTCTGGATTTGGCGCCTCTCCCCGCGGCTTTGCCGGGCATGTTGTCGTTATTAAAGAAGGGGGGCACGTTTTATTTTACCCTCAACTTTGACGGGGCCACCATTTTTCAGCCGCCCTTGGAGTTGGATGAACATATTGAGATTTTATACCACGGGACCATGGACGCCCGCCGAGTGAAGGGCATGCCCACCGGCGGCAGCCGCACCGGCCGCCGCCTTTTCGGGCATCTGAAGGCCGCGGGGGCTACGGTGATAGCCGCAGGACCCTCCGACTGGGTGGTTTTCCCGAGCCCCCGCGGCTATCCCGAAGACGAAGCCTATTTCCTCCACTTCATCATTGACACCATCCACCAGTCACTGGCAGGCCAGTCGGAGCTGGACCCGGCCCCCTTCAAGAATTGGGTGGAGGAGAGGCACCGGCAGGTGGAGCGGCAAGAACTGGTCTATATTGCCCACCAACTGGATTTTCTGGGATATGTTTAATCCGTGTTAATCTGAGAGCCCTTTGCAAAATTCTTTTTGAGGCTGAAATTTTGTCAAAGGGTAACCAAAATATCTAGACTGGTGGCACAGCGCGGCCCGAGGCCGCAACCAAACTCAAAAATTGAACTGATTACTTAATCAGGTCAACGGGATACATGCAAAATCTTTGTCAAAAAACAAGAAATTGAAGATTAGTAGCACAGGCTTTCCAGCCTGTGCCGGCGCAGGCTGAAGCCTGCGACTACATAAAGGCCGGGTAATTTTACAAGAGGCTCCTGAGTAATCTGTGGATAAGATAAAAACAACCCTCATCATTTACGATTGCGACGGGGTGCTCATTGACTCCCGGGAGGCCAACCGGGCCTTTTACAACGACATCCTGGCCCACTTCGGCCTGCCGCTCCTGACGGAAGAACAGTTGGATTACGTGCAGGTTAGCACCTCCGGGCAAGCCGTGGACCTTTTGTTTACGGACACTCCCTGGAAAGATGCGGCCCAGGCATATCAGCTCACCCTGGACAACGAGCCCTACATTGCCCGGCTGCGCCTTATGCCCCACGTGCGGGGAGTCTTGGCCGCGCTCCGACCCCATTGCCGCACCGCGGTGGCCACCAACCGGGGCCGCAGCCTGTCCCCCATCCTGGAGCATTTTCACCTGAACGGCCTCTTGGATTACACCGTGTCCAGCTATGATGTGGCCATCCCCAAACCCCATCCCGAATGCCTGTTCAAAGTCCTGGACTATTTCCAGGCTCCGCCCCAGGCCGCCCTTTACATCGGGGATGCGGAAGTGGACCGCCTGGTAGCCGGGCGAGCCGGAGTTCCTTTTTGCGCTTACCAAAACCCCGGGCTGGAAGCCTGCTTCCACCTGATGGACCACTTGGACCTGCTGCGATTCCTTGGGATTAAAACTGAAAAATCGGTTTTCTTTTCACCGAAAACCGAAAACTGAAAAGGTAAAAGTGGCTGGGGGACTAGGATTCGAACCTAGATTGGCGGGTCCAAAGCCCGCAGTCCTGCCATTGGACGATCCCCCAGGAGTTTAGCCGGGAAATGGAGGGAAGATGACTGCTCCTCCATAAAATTATAATTGTTCCCCCAAGAGGTGCAAGAATTTTATGGGGTTGGAGTCGAGGATTGCGGTGAATAAGCGCCTCCGTTGGCAATATGTTAGCAGGTGCGAAGGTTCCTGCAGAAAACCCTGAAGCGCGGTGAATTTTTCAGGCTATTGACCCTGAAAAAACAGGCGGTTGACAGTTTTCTTCTTTTAGTTTAGCTATAATATTACAATGTCTAGGGACGAAGCTCTCCTCCGGCAGATCCGGCACCGGGTCGAAGAAGAACTCAGGCAGCGGGAAATGGCCTTCCTGGAGTTCTGGCTCCAGGAGGTCAAAACTATCGACGCCCGGCGCCACAAAGAGCTGGCCGGCCTGCAAAGCGACCTCAAAAAGCTCATCGCCCGTATGGAAACCAGACTCCGCACCCTCAAAGGAGGCAGCAAATAAAATAGTTTTCAGTTTTCAAGTTTTCAGTTTAAAAATAGGGATTATCAAGATCTGGTAATTTTAGTTGCTATCCTTTGAAAAGGAAACCGATATAAGATGTACGAGCTGAAAGTCATTACCCAGTTTTCCGCGGCCCACCGCCTGGAAAACTTTTACGGCAAGTGCGAAGCCCTGCACGGCCATAATTGGAAGGTGGAGGTCTTCCTTCAGGGAGACCGGCTGGATGACGCCGGCCTGCTCCTGGACTTCGGGGTGGTCAAATCCCAGGCCCGGCAGGTGCTGGAGGAGATAGATCACAAATATCTAAACGAGCTACCGGCCTTCCAGCGCCAAAATCCTTCGTCGGAAAATCTGGCGCGCTATTTATTCGAGCGCCTGGCCGCGACCCTGAATCGCCCCGGGGCCCAGGTCAGCCGGGTCAATGTCTGGGAATCGGACACCTCCTGCGCCTCCTATTACGAGGACTGATCTGAGGCGGTACCGAATCCGCCGCTTATGGGCGATCACGGCCCTGGTGTTGGGAGCGGCTATCCTGGTGGGGGCCCAATCCCGGTTGCCCACCGAGCCGTCCAAGGGCGGGTTTCTGCGAATCATTTTAAAACGGCCCCCGGAAAAGCCGCCGGTGTGGTTCAGCCACCAGCTCCACGAGGAGCGGCGAGTGGACTGCCACACCTGCCATCATGATTACCAGGGGAAACGCAACCAGTGGCGCCAGGGCATGCCGGTAAAGAAATGTCAGACCTGCCACGCCCTGGGCACCCAGGTGGGGCGTCCCGATGTGAAGAACGCTTTTCACCGCCAGTGCAAAGGCTGCCATTTGAAGCGGCGGCAGCAGAGGCGGAAGGCCGGGCCCATTGAGTGCCAGGACTGCCACCGGGAGACTTGAGGACAAAAGCTATCAAGGCGCGGAAAACTGGGATTTGGTTTTTTTATTTGATTCGTTCTACGATTAATACCTTTGGAAGAGTACCGGATAATTGGTGATCCGGCAGCACATATCCGCGTTTATCAAGGCCCTGCGGCGGGAGCGAGTCTTCGTCCTGATGCTGGCGGTGATCTCCCTCGTCTTCCTGGGGGCCATCGGGTTTTTCATTACCGAACCGGGAGAGGGGCACTGGTGGGACCGCTTTGGCCGGGGCGCGTGGTGGGCCCTGGTCACCCTGGCCACCGTAGGCTATGGGGACGTGGTCCCCGTGACTCTCGGGGGCCGAGTGGTGGGTATATTCGTGATCTTAGGCGGGGTCTTGAGCCTCTCCTTACTCACCGCCACCGTGGCCTCCATCTTTGTGGAACGGAAATTCCGCCGGGAGCGGGGCTTGGAACCCATTAAAATAACCCAACAAATCCTGGTCCTGGGCTGGCACGAAGACGTGGAAATCTTCCTGGACCAATTGCTCCGCCGCTTGACCACCAAGGTCCCGGTGGTCCTGGTGAACAAACAGCCGCCGGAGCAGATGGAAGCTTTGCGGGAGAAATATGCCGGCAAAGAAATCCGTTACTTATGGGGTGACTATTCCCGGGAAGAAACCTTGCTAAAGGCCAACGTCCAGGGGGCCGTAAAGGCCATAATCCTGGCGGAGCGCCATCCCGAAGAAGACGCGTCCCAGGTGGATCAACGCACCCTGTTTACCGCGCTCACCCTCAAAGCCGTTCACCCCAAAATCCGCATCATGGCGGAACTGCTGCGCCTGGAGAATCGGGCCCACCTGGAGCGGGCCGGAGTGGAAGAGGTCATGATCCGGGGTCAATACGACAGCTACTTGATGGCCGGGGCCGTTTCTTCTCCGGGCTTTTTCCGGGTCATTACTTCCCTGTTGACCGTGGAGGGTCAAAGCCTCTGGGCCGTGGAGGTGCCTTCCCGGTTCCAGGGGCGTCTGGTTAAGGAACTGGCCGCCCATCTGCGGGAGCGCCATCAGGCCACCCTGGTGGCTCTGTACACCGAGGGCCGGGCCTTGAGTCTGGAAGACCTGCTCTCCGAGGAGCCTTCGGCCATCGATGACTTCATCCGGCGCAAATTTGCCGAGACCAAGATGACCCATCTCTTCGGCCGGGCTAAAGTGGAATGCCAGGTGAACCCGCCTGATAATCAGACTCTGGCCCCCCACCAATACGCCGTAGTCATCGCGGCTCAGAGGCCCAACCTGTGATGATGGATACTACTTTTTTCCGGAAGATCTTTCTTTTTCAGGACTTAAGCGAAGACGAGATCAAGGCGACCTTAAGTCATGCCATCTCCCGGGAATTTTCCGCCGGCGAAGTCATTATCCGGGAAGGGGAGCCCGGGGGCAGCATGTTTATCATGTGCCAGGGAGAAGTGGAGATCACCAAGGCCCTTACTCTGGTGCTGGACGAAGACACGCCCAAAGAGCGGGTCATGATCCGCCTCAAGGCCGAGGACGGGGTCTCCTTCGGGGAGATGGCGCTGCTGGAAAATGAAGTCCGGTCGGCCACGGTCACTGCGTCCTCCCATTGCCGCTTGCTGGAGCTGAAGCAAGAGGATTTCTTGCACCTGATTCACCAGGACCCCGCCATGGGGGTCAAATTGCTGCTCCGGCTGGCCCAGCTTCTGTCCCGACACCTGCGCAAGACCAACCAGGACGTGGTGAAGCTCACCACGGCTTTGGCCGTTTCCTTGGGCGGCTGATAAAGAAGGGGTTAAAAGAGGAAAAGGTTAAGAGGGAAGAGACTAATCCTCCGCTCCTTTTTAACCTCTTAACCTTTGCCCCTTTTCGCCCTGACTCCCGAAATGAACTGCTTTAAAGACGAGGAAGCAACATGCCGGAAATACTTGACTTAAGTGGCCTGGCCTGCCCTCTGCCGGTGATTCGCACCAAGGAGGCCCTGGAGGCCAAAGGCGAACAAGAGCTCATCGTGGTGGTGGATAACGCCGCGGCCCGGGACAATGTCAAACGATTCGCCGAAAGCCGGAGCTGCGCGGTGACCGTGGCTGCGGCCGGGAATTGCTTCCACCTGACCATCCAGCCCCCCGCGGGGCAGGCGGCCCAGGCTTGCGTCTTTCCCACCGCGGTCCCCCAGCCCCTTCCCACAGTGGTGGTTTTTGCCTCGGACCGCATGGGGGATGGCGACCCGGCCTTGGGAGACATCCTGATGCGGGCCTTTTTCCAGTCCCTGGTGCAGATGGAAACGCCCCAGAAAATGGTGTTCTATAACCGGGGGGTGTTCCTGACCCTCGACGATTCCCCGGTCCTGCCGGAACTCAGGGGCCTGGAGGATATGGGGGTGAAGCTCCTGGTATGCGGAGCCTGCCTCGATTTTTACAAGGTCCGGGAGCGCCTGGCCGCCGGCCAGGTGTCCAACATGTTCGCCATCCTGGAATCCCAGATGGAGGCGGGGCAGATTATCAGGCCTTAAAGCGGTGCGAATCATTATACTATTTTATGTTCTGGTGTTATAATAATTTCTGTTCAAAACCGGAATTAGATTTTTGAACAAAGTTAAAAAATATGAAGAAAAGGGGCCAATAAATGATATCAAAAGCTCCTTCTATCCACAGAGAGAACTTCCTAAGATTGCTGAATGACGAACTTCAAGCCATTGGGGAAGATAATGAGGTCTCTCCCAAAGAAGCATATGCTCGCCTTGTGCTAGCTACGCTTGATTACGAGTTCATCAAAGAGCAGTATTCAGACGGGAGTCGTGAATTTGGAATCGACTATTGGGATTCATCAGAAGAAACCTCTGTAATTTTCCAGTTCAAATCTACGGATTTTTCTAAAGGCATCGATGAATCACGAAAAGTTATCCCAATTCATCTAACAGATTTACCACGAATCCGCAATATTTTGAAAAGCATCGATGGAGAACCGATAAAAGCAAATACAAGTGTTTCTGAGTTTATTAATCGCCTTCGCCATAACATGCGGCGCTATTATGATAGTCCAGTCAAGCATGATGAGCCTTACGGAATCTCAATCTATTTAGCGGTATTGGCATCGTCTTTTACATCCCAAGCACAAGATGAATTCGAACGCAATTGTGAAGAATTGATGTTATATCTAAAACTCGGCCAAATTAAGTTCTCATATATTCCAATACTTATCGATGATCTTATCAATGAAAAGTGGCGAAGTACAAATACAGAGTGGAGAGACTGTAACGGTCAAAAGCGAAACTTTATAGACCTTGCTGTTTGCAAAAAAAGCATGATCGACGAGCCCAAGTCTTGTGTATTCTTCACAAGAGCAATGGATCTATTCGAGTCTTACCAACGTTTCGGCTACCAAATCTTTGAGCCAAATGTGCGTTGTGCGATTCCGAGGTCAAATGTCAATAAGGAAATTATGGCTTCGGTTAAATCTCAACATGGGAGAAAAGATTTTTGTCACCTCAACAACGGTATCACCATGATTTGCGCGGGATTCAAGAAGCCCAGAGGCATGGGCCAGAAATTTAGAGTGACCGAACCAGGAATAATAAACGGACTGCAAACCATAAAATCTATTGCTGATGCATATAAAGAATTGGATCCTGCCGGAAAGACTGATTTCGAGCAAAATTGTTCTGTTATGGTCAGGCTTCATACCCGAAACTCAGTGAAGGATTACCGAGAATTAGTGAAATCAACAAATAATCAAAATCCCATGCAACCAAGGAATCTCCATTCGAATGACCCTGAGCAAATTGCTTTTGAGCGCCTTTTTGCGGAGTTAAACTGGTTTTATGAGAGAAAACAAGGGGCTTGGCCCGCATTTAAAAGCAATCCACGCTTATGGAAAAGCTTAGCGCGTAAAAAAGTAAGCGATTTTCAAATTGGCAGTGGCCGTTTCCGAACTGTCGACAACGAGGACCTATCTCAATGTTGGCTGGCCTTTTTAGGATTTTCTGAGGAGGCGGTCCACAATAGGAAGGAAATATTCGAAAAGGACGAGATGTACGAATTCATCTTTACCTCTCGACCAATGGTTCATGGGGCTGATCTAGATTTTGAGTTTAGACCAAGAGAAATGGAATCCAACCTTGTCCGAGGCTCTTCTCCACCGCCTGACCTTATGCTTGCAAGCTGGTTTCTCCGGGAAAGCGTTAGAAAACTGGTTCCAACTGCTATGGCAAACAGGGATGAAGCATGTGCAAGGTTGAAGATAGGAGAAAAGACTCGAGAGGAGCAGGATATAGCACTGGCTAAGGATACAGAATACCTGAGGAATGTAATCCTCCGTGCTTGGTCTTATTTATTTCCGGAGTTCGTTGGATTAGTGCTCTTTCGTGCATTTGGCGAACAAGTTTATTACAAAGGGAAAAAACTTTTGCTGAATCGAAGTCTAGCCGCGATCAACAAAGAGAGAGATTTTGAGGGCGTAATTGAAAAAATACGCACTGAACAATATGAAAATGATGACTTCCTAGTGGTTATGTGGAACCTCTTCGTTTATTGTGCTGATCGACTGGTTAATTCCCCTTGGCTCGAAAGCTGGAAGCAGGCTCGAAATAGAACGCGATTTAACTACTCCGCTGAAACCCGCAAGCGGTTAAAACAAGAACTCGAAGAGGCAGATCGGTACCTTTCTAAAGACCAGATTACTCGCACTTGGGCTGTTGGACTTAACAGGAGCAAAGGGGTTTTTTCATTTGCACGAGAAGTTCTGAAGCCATAAATCTTTAAAATTATGGGCCATGTCAAACCACGCTAACCCCAGGCAAGCTCCCCAAAATCCTCTGGAAGCAGGAATTTTTTCCTAGTTTTTCCTAGTTTCAACGAACTTTTAATTTTTGCACATATTTTCACAGCCGCATCGCCGCGGCCCTATCCACCAGCCAGTGGAGTTGGCCGGAGGCCGGGTTGATGAGGCGGGCGGGCAGGGGGAAGGCGTCCGGGGGAGGCTGCAAGATGTGCCGCAGCGTTTCCGCCTTGTCGGCCCCGGCCACCAAAAAGGCCACTGCCCGGGCCTGGTTGATGAAGGGCGGGGTGAGAGTCACCCGGCCCAGAGTCTCTTCCTCCCGAAAAACCGCGGCCACCCAACGGGTCTGCTCCTTTAAGGCCGGGCTGCCGGGGAAAAGCGAAGCGGTGTGGCCGTCGGCCCCCAATCCCAGAAAGATCAGGTCCAGGGTGGGGGGCCCGTTCTGGAAGAAGTTGCGAAGAAGGGCCTCGTAGCCCTTTGCGCCTTCCTCCGGAGAGGCCTGACAGAGAATCGGGTTAATCTGGGCGGCGGGAATGGGGACATGGTCCAGGAGTGCCTCCCGGGCCAGGCGGGCGTTGCTGCGGGGATCATTCGAAGGCACGCACCGTTCATCCCCCCAGAATACAACCATCCGGGGCCAGTCTATCCGGTCCCGGTAAGGGGGTTGGGCCAACAATTCATAGGTGCGCCGGGGGGTCCGGCCCCCGGACAGGGCAACGCTGAAGCGCCCCCGCGCCTGAACGCACTCTTTCGCCTGCCGGATGAAAAGGTCGGCAGCCGCGTGGCTCAAAGATTCCAGATCGGGGTAAATCCACAGCACGGCGGGGCACCTGCGCCCCGCCGTCTGGGTTAACGGGGCGGGGGGCCTGAGGCCCCCGGGTTTACTTCTTCTTTTCTTCCATGGGTGGAGGGGTTGACGGCACCGGCTTTTCCGGGGTGGCCGCCATTTTGGCCTTCAGCTTGGTCATGTTTTCCTGGACAACTTTGGCGATGGCGCTCTCGGTGCCCATGACTTTCACCGGCTTGACGCCAGTGCAAAGGCCGTCAGTGAAGCAGACCTCCTGGAACTTGTCCAGATATTCTTTGGCATGGGCCTGGGCGTCGGTCAGAAAGGCCATGGCCTCTTTGTATTTGCCCTTCTGGGCCGCAATGGCCGCCAGGTTGTTCAGGGCAAAAGGATTGTAGCGGTCTTTCTGCAGGGCGGTCTTAAATTCAAATTCCGCGGCTTCATACTTGCCGGCCCGCATCAAGTCATAACCTTTGGTTAAGGGGGTGAACACATCCTCCGCCATGGGCCGGGGTTGGGCCATGGCCAGAGAGGTAAGCAGCAGCAGGCTCATTACGCTCAAAACAGCCACCACTGTCCATTTATTCATCCGCTGCATGTTTTCTCTCCTATTATACCAGGTAGATGTCAAGACGCCCCGTCTGTGAGAAATAGTAAGACAGGTATTTTGAATGTCAAGAAAAGATTTTCTCTACCCGGATTTTTACAGGGGCGGGAAGGTCATAGAAAATTTCGTCACCAAGGCGCCAAGAACTCCCGCGGGCCCCAGATATTATCGGCGTATTGGGATCCCAGGCCCCCGACAATGTTCCTGGGCAAACTTTCGGGCCTGGGTATGCGAGTGGGGGATGATTCCGGCCGGCTACCAGTTGACCCGGAGGTTGTACTTTTTGATTTTCTGGGTCAGGGTCTTGCGGTTAATCCCGAGGATTTGGGCCGCTTCCTGGCGCCGGCCCTTGGTGGTGCGGAGAATGAATTGAATGTAGCGGCTTTCCATTTCCTCCAGGGTGAGCCCGTGGTCCGAAAAGACCTGGAATTCCCCTTGGCGCTGGGAAATGAAACTGGGAAGGTGCTCCGGCATCACCACGTCCCCGTCTTCCAGGATGAAAATCCGCTCGATGGTGTGCTCCAGCTCCCGGACGTTCCCCGGCCAGGAATAAGCGGACAGCATCTTCAGGGCTTCCGGGGATACGCCCTTGACCTGGCGGTCGCTCGCCTGGTTGTACCTCCGGAGGAAATGGTCCACCAGCAAGGGGATGTCGCCGTTGCGCTCCCTCAGGGGCGGCAGGTGGATGGGAAGGACGCTCAGGCGGTAAAACAGGTCTTCCCGGAAGGCGCCGGCCTGGATGGCCTCCCGGAGGTCCCGGTTGCTGGAAGCGATGATCCGGATATCCAGCTTGATGCGCTTTTGGCTGCCCACCTGCATGAATTCCCGCTCCTGGATGACCCGGAGGAGCTTGGCCTGGATGTTAAGGCTGAGGTTGCTGATTTCGTCAAAGAAGAATGTTCCGTGATTGGCCAGCTCGAAGAGGCCGTGCTTGGTCTGGTAGGCCCCGGTGAAAGAGCCTTTGACATGGCCGAAGAGTTCGCTTTCCAGCAGGCTTTCCACCAGGGCGGAGCAGTCCACGGGAACAAATTCCTTGTCGGCCCGGGAGCTGAGCTGGTGGATGGCCCGGGCCACCAACTCCTTGCCGGTGCCGCTCTCCCCGGTGATGAGCACGGTGGAGTCCGTGGGGGCCGCCCGGCGGATCTTGGAAAACACCGCCTGCATGGCCGGACTTTTGCCCACAATGGTGTCGATGCCCGGCCCCGGGGAGGTTTCGGCTTCCGGGGCCGCCAGCCGGAGCCCCTGTTTTAAGTTTTCCCTGGCCTTCAGGACCAATGATTCCAGCTCATCGATGCGGAAGGGCTTCATCAGGTAATCCAGAGCGCCCTGCTTGATGCTCTCCACCGCGTTCTCGATGGTAGGATAAGCCGTGATCATAATAACCGCGGTGTTGGGGTAGTCCTGGCGGATGAGGCGCAAGACCTCCATGCCGTCCATGCCGGGCATGCGGATATCCAGAAGCACGATGCCGAAGGGTTCCCGGGCCAGGAGGTCCAGGGCTTCCTGGCCATCGGAGGCCGTCTTCACCACGAGTCCCTGGCGGGACAGGACCTGGGCGATGCCGGTGCGCACCGCGAGTTCGTCATCCACCACCAGAACCTTTTGGGTAATATCCGCCTTGGCCATATCCTATTCAATAACCGGCTTCAGAGGGAGAAAGACCGTGAACGTGCTGCCCCTGCCCACCTGGCTTTCCAATTCTATGTCGCCTTGATGCATATCCACGATGCCTTTCACCAGGGTCAGGCCCAGGCCCGTGCCGATGACCTGCCTGGCCTTGGCATCTTTCACTCTATAAAATTTATCAAAAATTTTGGAAATTTCATCCGGTTCTATGCCGATGCCGTGATCTTTCACCTTAACTTCCAGACGGTCGGCGCGTAACTGGGCCGAAATCACCACGTCGCCGCCATCCGGGGAGTAGTTGATGGCGTTGCTGATGAGATTGGTGAAGACTTCCTCCATCCCGCGCCGGTCCGCCACAATGGGGGGGAGGCCGTTGGGAACCATCAGCTTCAGGGAGACCTTTTGGTCTTGGGCCTTGACCTGCAAAAGATTCACGATTTCCTGGAGCACCGTCCCGATTTCCAGGGGCGCAAGCTCCAGTTGCCGGTGGCCGGCTTCTATCCGGGCCACGTCCAGGAGTTCATTGATCAAATCCAACAGGCCCTGGATCTTGTCATGGGCCCGGGTAAGGATCTCCCGCTGCTTTTCCGTCAGGCCTCCCGCCAGGCCCTCCAGGATCACCGAGTGCTGCATTTTGATGGCGGACAGCGGCGCACGCAGTTCGTGGGAGGCCATGTTCACGAAAAAAGTCTTCATCTCGTCCAATTCTTTGAAGGAGGTGACATCGTGGAACACAGTGACCGTGCCCAGGACCTGCTGATCCGGCCCCAAAAACGGCGCGGACATGGCCCGCAGGTAGGTCTTACCTTTGCGGATTTCCTGATAGAGGCACCGATCCGGCTCCTGGCCGGTGATCAGGTCTTCCAGAGCTTCTTTCAAGGCCGGGTCTGTAAAGCACTCCCCCAGGGGGGCGGGCAAAGCCGGGGGAGACTGGAACCCTGCCAGGCGCAGGAAAGAGGGATTGCACAACACCACCTCCAGGTTGCGGTTGGTCACCAGCAAGCCGTCGGCCATGCAGTTGACGATGATGTGCATCCGGCTCTGTTCCATGGCCAGGGTATAAAGATTCCGGGCCTGCTCCTCTTGTAGCCGTCGGGTCTCCCGCTCCAGCAACTGCTTTTCCAGGGCCCGCTTGACGCACAGGGTCAGGGGGTCGATGCGGAAGGGCTTGGTGACGAAGTCATAGGCCCCTCTTTTCATGCACTCCACCGCGTCGTCCACGGTGCCCAGGCCGGTGATGACGATCACCGGGATGTCGGGGAAGCGCCGCCCGACCTGTTCCAAGACTTCCAGGGCGCCCATGACCGGCATTTTCAAG